>CALMDO010000072.1 GCA_937862805.1 uncultured Bacteroidota bacterium | reverse complement strand
AATGAACACAGTTGGGAAAACTTTGTCGCGAAAATTTACCACCATGCATCGCGCACTGAAAAAGAACTAAAGCGGACAAAATGATAAGCCTCTCCCGATTGATCAACACCGACATCGTTATCACCGGGCTGCAATCCTGGAATTTTGGCCTGGGAAGTAACATTGCCAACATGGCACGTGTTTTGGCAAAGAATAACAGGGTCCTTTTTGTTAATTACGCGCTGGATCGCACCACTCTCTGGAGGAAAGGTAACGAATATGTGATCGGACAGTACCGAAAAAGCAAAGCCTCCGGAAAACCAGCATTGGAGATAATTTCCGACAACCTTTTTGTCTTCACTCCCGATATTATCCTCGAATCAATCAACCAACTGGGAAATGTCCGCCTGTTTGACCTGTTGAACAAGCGTAACAGTAAAAAATTTGCGGAAAGCATACGGAAAGCAATCCGGGAACTGAAATTTAATAACTATATCCTCTTATCTGACAGTGATTTCTACCGGAGTTTCCTCTTACCCGATCTCCTAAAGCCTGCCGCTTTCATCTATTATATCCGCGACAACATGGTCGCAACCGATTATTATCGTCATCACGGTGAACGGATGGAAAAGGCCTTTATCGAAAAGGCCGATCTTGTAGTGGCCAACTCGGAGGTATTGGCCGCTTATGCCCGACGATACAACCAATATTCCTTCGATGTCGGTCAGGGATGTGATCTGGAACTGTACAACCCGGATCAGCCGTACGGCATGCCTGAGGATTTGAAACCCGTTAAAGATCAATTCAGGATCTGTATAGGCTACACCGGTGCATTAAAAAGCATAAGAATTGATGAATCACTCCTGGTCAGCCTGGCAGCATCGCAGCCCGAATACGCCTTTGTATTTGTAGGCCCTGAAGATGAGGTATTTCAGAAAAGCAGGTTACATGAGATGCGCAATGTCTTCTTCCTGGGTCTCAAACCTGAAAATCAACTCCCCTCCTACCTGAGATTCTTTGATGTTGCCATTAATCCTCAAAGAATCAATACAATAACCAATGGCAACTATCCTCGCAAAGTCGATGAATACCTTGCCATGGGCCTGCCTGTAGTCGCCACCGCCACCGAAACAATGAAAATCTTCAAGGACCAAACCTACCTGGCGGTTGATCCTGGTTCTTATACAGCGATGATCGACCAGGCTCTGAAAGAAAACTGCACACGGCTGGCTTTGGAACGGCAATCGATCGCCCGGCAACACACCTGGGAAAACAATATCGCGAGGATCGATGAAGCGCTGACACAGGTCCTTTCACGAAACACATTAAAAACCAAATAAATGGGAATCAATGATCGACTCAGGAGCAACGGGAGAATGAAAAAAGTCATCCTCTTTTTGCTGATGCCCCGTAACCAGGCACGACCCCGCAGATGGGTCCGCTGGTTCGTCAACCCATGGATTCATCATCGCGGGAAGCACTCCCGAATAAGGCCCCGCACAAGGATGGATGTGCTGCCTTTCAACAAGTTTCATCTTGGAGACGCATCGACCATTGAGGATTTTGCCACCATCAACAATGGCGTCGGAGATATCTATATCGGTCATCGAACACGTATCGGACTGGGATGCACCCTGATCGGACCGGTACACATTGGCAATGACATCCGCCTGGCTCAGAACATTGTTATGTCGGGGCTCAACCACAACTATGAAGACCTCTCGAAACCCATATCTGAACAGGGTGTTACCACCGCTCCCATTGTCGTTGAAGATGAATCGTGGATAGGATCCAACAGCGTGGTGCTTCCCGGTGTGACCATCGGAAAACACTGTGTCGTTGCCGCCGGGAGCATCGTCACCAAAGATGTACCCCCATACTCTGTGGTTGCCGGCAATCCTGCCCGTGTCGTGAAACAATATGTCAAAGCATCAAAATCATGGGAAAGAACATGAAAAAAGTCTTGTCCATAATCCTTATGATGGCCGGGATGGGTTACCCCTCCATCGCACAGGTCAGCATTACTACCGATGGCAACCAGCCCGATCCTTCAGCCATGCTGGATGTAAGATCGGGGAATAAAGGGGCCCTGGTACCCAGGTTGTCTTACGACCAACGCAATGCCATCACGAATCCGGCAGAGGGTTTGCTCCTTTATTGTACCAACTGCGGAGAAAACGGCTCCGGTACCCTTTCCATTTTTGCCAATGGGAGCTGGAAAAATTTTACATTGTGTTCGGCGGAATCCCCGACCCCCGGAGAGGAGATGGTTTCACCCGGACAAATCACCTGGAACTGGAATCCGGTCGCCGGCGCTCATGGATACAAATGGAATTCGCTGAACAACTATTCCACTGCACAGGATTTGGGCAACCTCACCTCCAAGACAGAGACCGGGATTCTTTGTAATACACCCTACCAGCGGTTCGTTTGGGCCTACAATGGTTGTGGTGTGTCGCCTGCAGCAGTGCTGGCCTGCACCACCTCGGTCAGCATCCCTCCCGTGCCAACACCGGGAACCCATGCAGCCTCCTCCACACAGATCACCTGGAATTTTTCAGATCCCCTGGCAACAGGCTACAAATGGAATACTACCAACAATCTGGCATCAGCAGTGGATATCGGGAACATCCATACCAAAACAGAAACCGGACTCACCTGCGAAACAAGCTATATGCGTTACTTATGGGCTTATAACGCCTGTGGCTATTCGCTTCCCGTGACCCTTACGCAATCGACCACCGTCTGTCAGGCGTGTGAGACCTTTACCGATCCCCGCGACGGGAAACAGTACCTGGCCATCCAAATCGGTACGCAGTGCTGGATGCGACAGAATCTCAATTACGGGACCATGATCGATGGTGCAGACGACCAGGCCGACAATTCGATCCCGGAAAAATATTGTTACAACAACGTGGAAACCCAATGTGACGTTTATGGTGGCTTGTACCAATGGGCCGAAATGGTACAGTATTACAACGGTGCAACCAATACAACCTCGTGGAATCCCGCCCCGCAGGGGATGGTTCAGGGCTTATGTCCCGCGGGATGGCATCTTCCTTCGGATGCTGAATGGGCAACGCTCATAGCCCAATTGGGCGGGGATTTGGTGGCCGGCGATGCGCTCAAAGAAGCAGGTGAGACCCATTGGGCCGAGGGTAACACCGGAACCAATACGAGCAATTTTACAGCCCTTGCCGGGGGTCTGAGAATGGGTACCGGCCTATTCGGCGATCAGTCGTACATGGGTTATTTTTGGGCTTCGTCAGAGGTTACCTCCACAGAATCCTGGTATCTCTACCTGTTATTTAATGACAGCGGAACCAATAATGGCTCCGCTGTAAAAACTACCGGACTCTCGGTCCGTTGCCTGAAAGATTAGTACTGCGTCAATGTTGGATCATCACTTTCTGCGAAACTTTAAGATCGCCGGAAGTGACCACCACAAGGTACAGATCATTGGGCAGATGACCTACCGGGATTGTAAGATGGCGTGAGGCCTGCACGCTACATGGCACAGTGCAGACCAGCAAACCATACCGGTCAAACATTTCAACAGTGCATTCATCTTGCAGCATATCATCCAACTGCAGGTTCATCACACTCCCGATGACCGGATTGGGATAGACTGCAAATTTAAAAGTAGCAAGGGTAAAGGTATTGCTGAGATCGGTAATGAGATTATCCAGGACACTGGATATCCTGATGGTGTAGGAGCCTTCGGAATAGGTGTTGGGGATATACCAATTGTAAGCTTCCCCGGAAGCCTGGTTTTTGATGGTCAGGATGTAATTCCCCGAGGCATCGCATAAATCAATCTTTACATTCTCTGTGCAGGTTTTGTCCCATGTGATCAGGTGGGAAGTACCTTTGGCCCAGATCTCTCCACCGGCCGGACTGGTGATGTCAATGGTGCCACCAGCGCTCAGGGTTATCTCGAACCCTTCGCTATCATCAGTTAATGTTCCATCCAAAACGCTGGAAACCTTGATTTTATAATTACCCGGGGTATAATAAGAAGGGATGTACCAGTTATAGGAAGAACCGGCACACACATTTTTTATTAAAGCAAGTACTCCGCCTCCTGCGTTACAAAGCTCAATTTTCACATTTTCCGGGAA
>CALMDO010000071.1 GCA_937862805.1 uncultured Bacteroidota bacterium | reverse complement strand
AATGTCCGTTCCAAAACGCTGAGCCTGTTTTTTTAAATCTTCCATCATCACCGGGCCGGTAACTCCCTCAGGGTATCCTGGAAAATTTTCCACTTCGGTGGTCGTGGTCAACTGTCCACCGGGTTGTAACCCTTCATACATCACCGGATTAAGGTTGGCCCTTGCGGCATAAATGGCTGCGGTGTATCCTGCAGGCCCTGAACCGATAATCAAACATTTCACCTGTTCAGCTCCAGAAGCCTGAACATCAGTTTTTTCGTTATTTTCTTTAATATCAAGCGGTTTAAACATATCTGTATTTTTTATTGCTGAACAAAAATAATAAACATTGGCTATTAAAAATAACGATTTCCATCGATAATAATGACGAGCTATAGACAATTCTTATTGAGGAATTGAAAGGAAACGGTGTATATAAAATTCAGAAAATCAACCTCTTCTTTGAAAAGCCTCGGAATAATCTATTTCTCACAAGAATATTTTCATGAAAAAATTGCAGAAAAAGAAATCTGATGTTACATTTGCAGCACCAAAAAAGAAAGAGTTCTTTGTACAAAATCCGGGGTGTGGCGCAGTTGGCTAGCGTGCCAGCATGGGGTGCTGGTGGTCGTCCGTTCGAGTCGGATCACCCCGACGAGTGAGAATAAGAATTCAAACCTGAAAAGCTCTGGAATAATATGATTCCGGAGCTTTTTCATTTTTCAACGATAGACCCCGGAATCTGATAAAAAAAAAGGCTGCCTTTTCCAGGACAACCTTTCATCGTTTAACGATTAGTTTAGTCGATCCTTAACAACTCAATTTCTCGATAGAAGATCTATGCCTGGAGCATTCTTCAATTCGGGTCAATAGTTTTTGCATCAACAAATCAAGGGCAAAAATAATTTCCTGTTTGATTTTTCGGAGCAATCTTTTAAAGTTGAAAGCTGCAGCCGCCATTAAAAGGTTCATTTCATCTCCAACTGTTCCTTTCAGGTAATTTCGGATCATCCGGTGATCATATTTCAAGTGGCTGATCACCGGTTCCACACCTGCCCTTATGCGACATTTCTTTCGCATCCACCGTTTCCGGTATTCTGTTTTTGCCCGGGGTGATCCCGGCCTGATAATTTGAGTTTCCCCTACCTTGTTTTTGCCGGGATAGCCACGGTCAACAATGGCGTATTTGTATGTTCTCCCGGTTGATTCCTGCACATTTTCAAGGGTAGGTTCCAGCGTTTGCGTATCGTTGGGGTTGCCCTGAAAACTTTTCACCCCAACAATGATGTTCTTGCCCGGTATAAAGGCAACCGAGGCTTTCGCCCCAAACTCATAGGGTTTGTGCGACTTGCCTTTGGCAATACAGGCTACAGAGGGTTCATGTAGTGAATAAATTTTGTTTTTGTCCTGTTTCTTCTGGCTGATTACCCGGTAAAACAAGGTTAACTGCTCCCGGTATTGTTCCCTTAACTCTTCGCCCATTTTTCGTTCAAGGTCGCGGGTTATCCGGCCTGCGATGGTGCGCAGTTTCTTTTGTGCCCGGATAGCGAGCCGCTTGTGTTTCGGATGATGGGCAAACCGAAGGTCAAGCAGCAAGGCTTTTACCGTGCGTCTGTAACTCTGTCTGAGCTGTATTTCTTCCCGTTTGGCAATGCCATTGCAATTGTCGATAATTTTACGGTATTGTTTGGAATCAACCGGGTACGTGATATTTTTCTCATGTGCCGTGGTATCCACTACAACATCGTGCGACTTTAGATCGTTGCCCTGCATTTGTACCGACAACTTAAAAATCCTGGCTGCCCCATCTTCCCCAATGCGCTTACGAAAGTGTACAAGGTCACTCGGATCACATGGGGGCTTCCACTGAAACTCGCCTTCGCCACAAAAATACTGGAAGTACGGATCGCGCACCCATTCTTCCATCAGGGGTTCATCTCCCAGATTGTAAACCTGCTTGAGCATTAGCAGCCCAACCATTAAACGGATAGGCTTGGACGGCGTTCCGGTGTGGGAATACAATCCCGAAAAATCCTGCTCAAGTTCTTTCCAGGGGATCCTGTTGGCTAGCATTACGAGCGAATGCTCCGGGTTGATAAACTCAACCAAAAGTGGACGGAACAAATTTTTCTGATTTTGCAGTGGTGATTTACCTAACATTTTCTACCGGGTTTTCTATCAATTTCGGCATTTTTCTGCAATAAATGTCACTGAAAACCAACTAGTTTTCAGCATGCACCTGTTGATTATCAACAGCTTGAAAGGTTGTTAAGGATCGACTAAATTAATGATAAAAGCGGTAAGGTCCTGATATTTTGCCAGTATTGATATATTCTATTTTCATCTTCATTTATTTCTCCCAACTTAAAACTGTATCCGGAGCATTCCGGAACCTGATTTTCTTAGGAGGAAAGCGATGTTGATAATCGTTGTTTGAATGGTTTTTTTTACTTTACTATTCCCCAGTTTTTGTTCGGTTCAGCTCCCATTTCATAGATCAATTTACCCCCTTTTACAATTTCTTCATGGGTGATCCACGAACGGTTCAATGGTTTCCCGTT
>CALMDO010000070.1 GCA_937862805.1 uncultured Bacteroidota bacterium | reverse complement strand
ACCCTCCGCTTCCTGATGGGAATCCGCAACATCAAATTCAACTACACCCAGGGCAACGGAATCCTGATGCCGGGTTTTACCCCCGAACCCAACGCCCTTGGCAACGACTGGAGCGTCAACGCACCGGGATTGGGATTCGTTTTCGGCGATCAGCGCGATATACGGCCCATCGCTACCGACCGGGGCTGGCTGACCTCCGATACCATGCTCAATACCGCTTATGTCAACAAGTTCAACGAAAACCTGAACATCAACGTCAGTCTGGAGCCGATCAAAGATCTGAGAATTGAGATCACCGCCACCCGGCAGTACACCAAAACCCACCAGGAATATTACAAAGCCAATGCCAACGGGGTCTTCCAGTCGTACTCACCCAACGACCAGGGGAGTTTTACCATGTCGTATATCATTATCGGAACCTCCTTCAGCAGCGAAGATGCCTTTGGAAAATCTTCCACCTTCGAACAGATGAAAGAGAACCGGAAGCAGATCGCCATGCGCCTTGCCGCTGAAAACCCCAACTCCATGGGCATCATCGACTCCACAGGGTACCCGCAGGGCTATGGTGCGACCAACCAGGAGGTGATGACGCTGGCTTTCCTTTCAGCCTACAAAGGCCGTGACCCGGGAAAAATCAAGCTCACCGCCTTCCCCTCTATCCCGCTGCCTAACTGGAGGGTGACCTACGACGGGTTGTCGAAAATAAAAGCCTTTAAAAGCTGGCTCCGCACCCTGACCATCTCTCACGCGTACCAGTCGACCTATACGGTGGGCAGTTTCAATTCGAACATCCTTTACGGAGAGAAAAACGGGATGCCCGTTGTGCTGGATGCCGCCGGCAACTTCATCCCGCAATACCAGATGACGGTGGTCTCCATCACCGAACAATTCAGCCCGCTGATCAAATTCGACCTCGGTTTTGTCAACAGCCTGCTGGGAAATCTCGAAATGAGAAAATCCCGCAACGTCTCTTTTGCCATCACCAACAACCAGTTGACAGAGGTCACCAGCACGGAATACATCGTCGGCCTGGGTTACCGCATCAAGGGAATCCGGCTCAACTTCTCCGGCATCTTCGGCGGCGGGAAGAAGACCAAAACCAACAGCGACCTGGCGCTCAAGCTCGATTTCTCCATCCGGCAAAATAAGACCGTTTTAAGGCGGGTCGATCAGGACATCAACCAGGTTTCGACAGGCCAACAGGTGATGTCGCTCAATTTCTCGGCCGATTACAACCTCAGTCAGCGGTTTAACCTCCGGTTCTATTTCGACAAGGTGATCAATTCACCCTATGTTTCCAACCAATACCGTACCTCCAACACCAAAGGCGGCATCGCCCTCCGGTTCACCCTGGCACAATAACTTCTTATGGGATGTCGTCCTAAAAGAAAAAAGCCCTACCTTTGACCAAACCTTAAAATTGTCAATACTATGAACGTTCCTGCAAATCTCAAGTACACCAAGGACCATGAATGGCTGAAAACAGAAGGCGACGTTGCCTGGATCGGGATCACCGATTATGCCCAGCACGAACTGGGAGATATTGTATTCATCGAAGTGGAAACGGTGGGTGAGTCGCTGGAAAAACATGAATCGTTCGGAACCATCGAAGCAGTCAAAACTGTCTCCGACATCTTTATGCCTGTTTCCGGTGAGATCCTCGAGTTCAACGAAACGCTGACCACGCAACCCGAAACCATCAACAAAGATCCTTACGAAAAAGGTTGGATTGTCAAGATCCGGATGACCCGTCCCGAAGAGGTAGCGGAATTGATGGATGCCGCGGCCTATGGTGCCATGATCGGGTAAGAGGATTTTAATTAATTATTTTTGAAATAGTTATAAACCGTCAGGCCTTTGATCTTGCCGATGGTTTCCTGCAATTCTTCGAGTGAAGCCGAACGGATGTTCTTCACCGATTTGAATTTCCATAACAACTTTTGGTTCAGCTTGTAACCCACACCCGCTATGCCGGTAAGCTGCGGGCTGAGGGTGGTTTTTTCACGGCGTCTCCGGTGGTGCGTGATCCCGAAGCGGTGAGCCTCATCGCGCAGTTGTTGAATGATGCGCAGCGTCTCCGATTTTTTGTCTAAATACATCGGTACCGGATCGTCAGGATAATAGATCTCTTCCAGTTTTTTGGCGATCCCGATTACTGTCATCTTTCCCGTCAATCCAAGGTTTTCGAGGCTGTTCATGGCGGCGCTGAGTTGTCCTTTTCCCCCGTCAACCACGATGAGTTGGGGGAGGGGTTTGTCTTCATCCAACAAACGGCGGTAGCGGCGGAAGATGATCTCTTCCATCGACGCGTAATCGTCGGGACCTTCCACCGTTTTGATGTTGAAATGGCGGTATTCGCTCTTGTCGGGGCGGGCGTTGACAAAACAGACCATGGCGGCTACCGGAGAGGTTCCCTGGATGTTGGAATTGTCGAAACACTCAATCCTGACGGGCGGTTCGGTCATGCGCAGGTCTTTCATCATGGTATCGAGGATGCGCCGGCTTCTGTGTTCCGGATCGACCAGCTCTTTTTGTTTCTC
>CALMDO010000069.1 GCA_937862805.1 uncultured Bacteroidota bacterium | reverse complement strand
GCAAAGGATAGGGCCTTTGGGAGAGCAGGCCCATTTGCTGGCGTATCTTATAAATATCTTCTTTGGCATTCAGGATATTTTTCTCATCAATCAGGACTTCTCCACTCACCTTGAGTTCCGGATAGAGATCGGTGAGCCGGTTCAGGCATTTGAGAAGGGTAGTCTTGCCGCAACCGGAGGGTCCCAGGATCACGGTGATTTTATTCCTGGGAATATTGACATTGATATCTTTCAGGATGTGGTTGCTCCCGGCATAAACATTGAGATCGCGTATCTGGATTTTGGTAGTGTCATCCATGGACATAAACCTTAGAAGTTGATTTTTGTTTTATGGTAACGTTTCCCCAAACCACGGGAAAAGAGGCTGACCACCAGGATGATGATGGTTAGCACCAGGGCTGAAGCATAAGCGCGGTCCTGTACTTCCGGTACCGGGGACGAGAGCTGGAAAAAGATGGAGAGTGGCAGGGTGGCGACCGGTTCAAGGAGAGAATTGGGAAGGTTATCGGTGTAACCAGCAGTGAACAGTACCGAAGCAGCATCTCCGATAGCCCGGCCGAAAGACAACAGTACCGCGGTAATGATCCCTGAATAGGATTGCCTTGTAAAGATTTTAAACGCAGTTTCTGACTTGTTGGAACCAAGAGAGTAAGCGGCCTCCTGCAATCCGATGGGGACGGTCTTCAGAATCTCATCTATGCTTCGGATCATGATGGGAAGGATAAACAGGGTGACAGTAAGGATCCCTGCCAGGAGCGAAGTCTGCAGCCCGAAGAAGATCATCAGGCTAAAACCAAAAGCGCCGTAAACAATCGATGGAATGCCCCAGATCAGGTCGAGCAGAAAACGGATGAAGTTCACAAGCTTCTTATGCCTTATCAGAAAAACATTGATGTAGAGCGCTACCGGTAAACCGATCACAAAGGCCAGGACGGTAGCGCCAAAAGCCAGCGAAAGGGAACCCAGGATCGCGTTGAGGATACCGCCTCCTTTCCCATAGTAATATCCTCCTTTGGGCACCTGTACCAGGATCTCCCACGACATCGCTTTGATCCCTTTTTCAAAAATGGAGTATATGATCAAGGTCAGAATGATCAGGATGAAATAGGTAGAAAAGATCATCAGTACCTTGAAAAATTTCTCTTCTATTTTTTGTGATAGTCTCATGATGTTTTGATTACCCGTGAATCAGTATTTGTTGTACCTGACAATGAAAAAGTGCATGACCAGGTTAAAAAAGAGTGAGACAATCAGCAACAGGAGTGCTGCGAACATCAGGGCCGAATCGTATTTGGGAATAGAGAGCATTTCCCCATAATTATTAGCGATCAACGCGGGCAAGGTGTATCCCGGGTCAAAAACGCTTTTTGGGAGTTTGACCACATTCCCGACCACCATCAATACCGCCATGGTCTCCCCGAAAGCCCGGGCAAGACCGAATCCGAAAGCGGCAATGATCCCCGGGAGCGCTTTACGCAGGAGGACCTGTTTGATGGTTTGCCAGGGTGTGGCTCCAAGAGAGAGGGCCGCTTCCTTTAACTCGCCGGGGATGGCCCTGAAAATTTCAATCAGGATGTTCAGGATGAAGGGGATGATCATGATCGAAAGGACAAAAGAGGCAGCCAGAATGCTGTAACCCATGGTTTTAACACCCATCCACGGCCCCAGGTACCGGGAGATAAAAGGAACGATCACGAGGATGCCCCACAGGCCATACACTACTGAGGGAATCCCTGCAAGGATATCGATGGCAGGATGCATGATTCGCAGGAAGCGTTTCCGGGTGTACTGGGTCACATAGATGGCGGTCAGCAGGCAAATGGGCGCAGAGATGATCATAGCCAGCAGGGTAACCCATACAGACCCGACAATGAATGGATAAAATCCGAATTTTCCGCTCGAAGGCCGCCACTCATTTGAAAAGATCAATTCTGTCAGTGAGTAATCATGGATCAGCAAAAATGATTTGAGATAAAGACCTGAAAAGAGAAAGAAGGGTAAAAATGCAACCAACAGCAGGCTGATGATCATCCAGGTGTAGTTTACCCCGTGACGCTGCTTCCGGTTGAGTAGGTACATTTTAATCGACCTTAGATAGTTCAGATTTGATTTTGTCGGGTGGAATGTTGACGTAACCAGCTTCATGGACATATTGCTGTCCCTCCGTCAACGTCCACCTGAGAAAAGCGATTACCAGCGGATTGACTGGTTTTCCGCCCGATACAAAATAGAGATCACGCGCGGGGGGTGAAGGATAGGTCCCGTTATTGATGGCCTCCATGACTTGGTCCATGGTATTGTAAAAATTCTCTTCCTTGTCAATGATCCCATTGTCGTTCAGATCGATCGGAACCACCTCAAGTCCCTGGTATGTTTTTCGGGTATCCATTTGATAAACAAACCCAAGGTTGTTGAAACCGATCCCTTCCGGATTTTTCCTGACAGCGTCGGCCACCCCCGGATCCCCGTTCACTCCCAAACCCTGAAGGTCTTCCTGTTTAT
>CALMDO010000068.1 GCA_937862805.1 uncultured Bacteroidota bacterium | reverse complement strand
GGTGACCCGGTTGAAATCATCGGTCTTGGCGCTGAAAAACTGAAGTCAGTCGTCACCGGCGTTGAAATGTTTCGTAAACTGCTCGACCGTGGTGAAGCTGGTGACAATGCCGGCTTACTGCTCAGAGGTATTGACAAGGATGACATCCGCCGCGGACAGGTTATCGCCGCTCCGGGTTCCATTACTCCTCATACCCACTTCAAAGCCCAGGTTTATATCCTGAAAAAAGAAGAAGGTGGCCGTCACACCCCGTTCCATGATAAATACCGTCCGCAGTTCTATTTCAGAACGACCGACGTAACGGGTGAAATCAATTTGCCCCAGGGCGTTGAAATGATCATGCCGGGTGACAACCTGACCATCGAAGTGAAGCTGATTCACGAAGTGGCTATGGATAAAGGCTTACGTTTTGCTATCCGCGAAGGTGGCCGAACCGTTGGTGCCGGACAGGTAATTGAAATAATCGCATAACAGGTAGGTTATATTCCCGTCCCGACTTAATCGGGACGGGATCGAACCTGCTTTGAGCTTACGGGTGTAGCTCAATTGGCAGAGTAGTGGTCTCCAAAACCATTGGTTGTAGGTTCGAGTCCTACCACCCGTGCAAAAAGATAAAAGCTAAATGGCAAATAAAATACAAGCTTACTTTAAAGAAAGTTACGACGAGCTTAAACATAAAACCTCCTGGCCTACATGGAGTGAGCTGCAAAGTAGTGCTATAGTGGTATCTGTTGCTTCCCTGATAATCGCTGTAGTGGTTTATTTGATGGATATCTCATTAAGAACATTGTTGGAGCAGTTTTACAAACTGTTCTGATCATGGTAGCGCTACTGAAATTTAAATTTAACCTGATTAAATAATTTTTTTCATCCTAAGGGACAAGTATGGGCGAACAGGTCAAAAAATGGTATGTTGTCCGGGCTGTAAGCGGTAAGGAAAAGAAGGTGAAGGAATACATCGAGAGTGAAATCAACCGTCTCGGATTACAGGATTTTCTGTCGCAGGTACTTATCCCGACTGAAAAAGTTTACCAGGTGCGAAAAGGAAAGAAGATCAGCAAGGAACGGAACTATTTTCCGGGCTATGTGCTGATCGAAGCTGCCCTGGTGGGCGAATTAACGCACATCATCCGGAATATCCCCAATGTGCTGGGATTTCTGGGAACCGGCAACGAGCCCAGCCCGATGCGTGCCAGTGAAGTCAAACGGATCCTCGGAAAAGTTGATGAACTGGCTGAACAAGGGGAAGGGGTAAACATTCCTTTTATCGTCGGAGAAACCGTGAAGGTGATCGACGGCCCATTCAACAGCTTCACCGGCGTGATCGAAGAGATCAACGAAGAAAAGAAGAAGCTGAAGGTGATGGTCAAGATCTTCGGACGGAAAACTCCCCTGGAACTCAATTTCATGCAGGTGGAAAAAGAATAGTTCAGGTTATCCAATGATTAATTAACATTTCAATCTTTTAAGAGCATGGCAAAAGAAGTTGCTGGAATGATCAAACTGCAAATCAAAGGGGCAGCGGCAAACCCGTCTCCCCCGGTCGGTCCTGCACTTGGTTCAAAAGGTGTGAATATCATGGAGTTCTGCAAACAGTTCAATGCCCGTACACAGGATCAGGCCGGAAAATTACTCCCGGTGATCATCACTGTTTACAGGGATAAGAGCTTTGACTTCGTCATCAAACACCCCCCGGTTGCAGTGCAGTTGATGGAAATGGCCAAGATCACCAAAGGTTCTCCGGAATCCAACCGTAACAAGGTCGGATCGGTCACCTGGGATCAGGTCAAGACAATTGCCGAAGATAAAATGGTGGATCTGAACTGTTTCACGATCGAATCAGCTATAACAATGGTGGCAGGCACAGCCAGAAGCATAGGCCTCACCATTAAAGGCGAAAAAGCGATCTGAACCTAAAAGAACATCATGAATCGAGAAATAAATAATAACGAGGTAATACAATGGCAAAACTAACCAAAAAACAAAAGGAATCCCTGTCGAAGTTTGATAAGGCGAAAACCTACGGGCTGAGTGAAGCCGTAGAGGTAGTGAAAGGGATTACCTATACTAAATTTGATGCTTCCGTAGACCTCGATGTCCGTTTAGGCGTAGATCCCCGAAAGGCGAACCAAATGGTTCGTGGCATTGTCACCCTGCCTCATGGCACGGGAAAGACCGTCCGCGTACTTGCCCTGGTAACGCCTGATAAGGAGGATGAAGCGAAAGCGGCTGGTGCCGATTATGTCGGCCTTGATGATTTTATTGATAAAATCAAACAAGGATGGACCGACATAGATGTTGTGATCACCATGCCACAGGTTATGCCTAAAATTGGTCCTCTCGGAAAGATCCTGGGCCCCCGTGGACTCATGCCGAACCCGAAAACAGGTACGGTTACCATGGATGTAGGCAAAGCGATCAAGGAAGTCAAAGCAGGTAAAATCGATTTTAAAGTCGATAAATATGGCATTATCCATGCCTCTATCGGGAAAGTGTCCTTTGCAAGCGATCAACTTATTG
>CALMDO010000067.1 GCA_937862805.1 uncultured Bacteroidota bacterium | reverse complement strand
ATTATTCCGTAAATACAGGACAAGCCACTGTCAAACGCTGGCAGGAACTGTTTCAATACCTTGTCGTGAAATACATCGACGGAAACGTGAAAAAAGAAAAAGACGGAAAATTTGAGACCAACCCTTACGGTGTACCTGTGATGCCATCGCAGCCAGGTTATCCTGATGAATGGCTGAAAGCGATCGTGAAAGATCACGGAGAAGTGATCAAACAAATCGGGCCATCAGGCCATTAATCTGATTGTCATTTATTTACATTAACCGGATCCTCATCATAAAAAACGGGACATCCTATCGATCTGTCCCGTTTTTGTTTTATCTTTGCACCTTTAATCAGGAAAATTCATTATACCATGGAAGATTATACCCCTGCTTCCAGAAATTATAAGATCATCCTCTCGGTTCTGGCTCTTCTGATCCTCGTTCTTATTTTCTGGTTATTCATTCAACGCAGGCAATTGATGCGGCTTGTAAAAGATAAAGAAGCAGAAAAAACGGAACTTCAGCATGAGTTGGATTCGCTGATGACGGAGCACAATAACTTCAAACTTTCTTACGGGGCTTTGTCCGACTCCCTCAAGGTGAAAGACAGCATTATCCAATCCAATGCAACAGAAATCAGGAAATTGCTTGATACTCAATGGGAATACAACAAGATCCGGAAAAAACTGGAAAGGTTGCAGTTGGTTGCCCAGGGTTACGTTCGTCAGATGGATTCACTGTACACGGTTAACCGGGAACTTACAGCCGAAAATGATCGGATCAGGCAGGAGGTCAAAAGCGAGCAGAACCGCAACCAAACGTTGATGAAGGACAAAGAAGAGCTGAAGGAAAAGATCAACCAGGCCGCCTATATCAAAGCATATAATGTTTCTGCCACAGCATACAGACTGCGATCAGGAGGAAATAAAGAACAGGTGACCGACAAAGCGAATCGCACCGACCGGCTGCGTGTCTGCTTTACGATCGGAGAGAACACCCTGATCTCCTCCGGGAAAAAAACAATCTACGTTCGAATTCAGCGACCCGACAACGTAGTGGTCATCAAAAGCAAATACGACACCTTCGTCTTCAACGGCCAAACCCTCCCCTATTCCCTGAGAGAAGAGATTAACTATCAGGGAAAAGCCATGAACCTCTGTCTCGACTGGACCAAGAAGGATACCGATAAACCTGCCATGAAAGGGAGGTATATCATCAGTGTTTTCAGCGATAACACAGCCATCGGCGAAGGTTCATTTGACCTCAAATAATTTTATTTATGCGGATTGGTATTCTCACTGCCGGTGGTGATTGCCCGGGAATCAACGCGGCCATCCGGGGTGTGGGTAAAACAGCCATCCTCCAATACGGGATGGAGGTCATCGGGATCTCATCAGGTTTCTTAGGACTTATCAATGAAGAGTACACGCGGCTGGATGAGAATGTACTATCCGGAATTTTAACCCTGGGCGGGACAATTCTGGGAACATCGCGTGAAAATCCCTTTAAAAAAGGGAATCCATTTAATGCCATCGACAAACCCAAACTGATCAGGAAACATTATGCAGAACTTGGCCTGGATGCCCTGGTTTGCATCGGGGGGAACGGGACCCAACGGACCGCCGCCCAATTGTCGGAAATAGGCTTGAACATTGTAGGGATCCCTAAAACCATCGACAACGACGTCTGGGGAACCGATATCACTTTTGGTTTTGATTCAGCGGTCACCATCGCTACAGAGGCCATCGACCGCCTCCATTCCACAGCCAACAGTCACAAAAGGATCATGGTCATCGAAGTGATGGGTCACCACACCGGATGGCTGGCATTGTATTCAGGAGTCGCGGGCGGCGGCGACATCATCCTGATCCCTGAAATAGATTTTGATATCCAGGCTGTAGCCCGCTGCCTGAAAAAACGGGTCCAGGACAAGAAACCCTATTCCATTGTCGTGGTTGCAGAAGGCATCCCGGTACCCAAAGGAGTTTCGCCTGGTTATTACATTTCAAGCCAAATCAAAGAACTGACCGATCTCGAAACACGGGATACGATTCTGGGTTATATCCAACGGGGAGGAACCCCTTCACCGATGGACCGGGTACTGGCCACCCGTTACGGGGCTCACGCTGCAGAACTGATCGCCGGAAAACAATTCGGCCGAATGGTTTCTTTAAAAGGGAACGACATTACTTCTGTCCCGCTGGAAGAAGTCGGAGGAAAATTGAAACCCGTACCTTTGGATCACCCGCTGGTTGAAAAAGCCCGCTGGATGGGTGTTTCATTTGGTTGAAAAGAGGGTTAATCCGAAAACTTAATGTCTTTAATGTTTAATTGAAGGTTCACTGCACCGTTCCATTCGTTTTCTTCTACATGATAACAGATGTTGAACGGCATTTGTTTGTCAATCAGGTTGAAATGTTCTCCCTGCTGAAAGGCAATGGCCGAGAAAGGCCCGCCAGGTACCTCCGGGTGGACGACACCCAGTTTCAGATGGTTCTTTCCCACTACCCTTGATCCGCCTGCATCGACCAACCCCCTGGTCATAAACAATGGGGCCATGTTCCCCGGCCCGAAAGGCGCAAATTGTTTCAGCACATTGTAAAATTTGGAAGAGATCACGTTCAATGGAAGCTCAAGGTCAATCTCCATCACAGGTACCAGTTCTATCCCTTCCAAACGATTGCTGACAGTCGATTCAAACTTTTCACAGAAAGCGGAGAGATTTTCGGGTTTCAACGAAAGGCCGGCAGCAAATTTATGACCGCCGAAGTGTTCCAGCAGGTCGCTGCAGGCATCGACCGCTTCATAGATATCAAAGTCCTTAACCGATCGGGCCGAGCCGGTAATCAGTCCGTTCGACAGGGTCATTACGATAGTAGGACGGTAAAAGGTCTCCGTGAGCCGTGAAGCAACGATGCCGATAACCCCTTTGTGCCATTCAGGATGAAAAATAACCGTTGAACGAGCTGATTTCATCGATTCACTGGTATTGATCATCCCGATGGCCTGCTGCGTGGCCAGCATATCGAGGTTTTTCCTTTCAATGTTGTTGGAATTGATCTGGTCAGCTATCAGGAGCGCTTCGTTGAGATCTTTAGTAATGAGCAACCGTACTGAATTACGACCGCTTTCAATACGACCGGCGGCGTTGATCCTGGGACCGATCATGAAGACCAGGTCGGTGATGGTCAGTTCCCTGTTAAAGACAAATTTCCCCTTCGTATCCTCTTTTCTCATCACACTGGCATATCGAAGCAAGGCTTCCAGTCCGGGCCGGGGCCGGGTATTGATCAGTCGCAGTCCAAAATAGGCCAGGATCCGGTTTTCTCCCGTGATATCAACGATGTCCGATGCAATGCTTATGGCAACAAGGTCGAGATATTGGATCAACTCATTAAAAGGGATTCCTTTTCGGAAAGCATACGCCTGGATAAGTTTGAAGCCAATGCCGCAACCTGATAACTCTTTGTAAGGATAGGGACAATCATTGCGTTTTGGATCGAGAATTGCCAGCGCTTCCGGAAGATCGGGACCCGGCCGGTGATGATCGCAGATGATGAAATCGATCTGTTTTTCGCGGGCATAAGCCACCTTTTCTACGGCTTTGATGCCGCAATCGAGCGCAATGATCAGCTTCACTCCTGTTTGGTGCGCATAATCGATACCCTTTATCGAAATACCATATCCTTCGTTATAACGATCAGGAATATAAAAATCGATGTTTTCGTGAAAATTCTTTAAAAACGTGTAAACCAAAGCAACGGCAGAAGTGCCGTCCACGTCGTAATCACCGTAAACCAGGATGGGTTCTTTGTGCTCCACAGCCTGACCAATCCTCTCCACAGCTTGCTCCATATCCTGCATCCTGAAGGGATCATAAAGATCCTCCAGGGAAGGACGGAAAAAGGTCCTGGCCTGGTCAAACGTTGTAATGCCCCTTTGTACGAGCAGATTCGCGAGGCAGGTATCAACCCCCAAGGCTTTTGATAAATTCTCAACCACCTCAGGATGACCCTGTGGTTTAAGCGCCCAACGTTTCTGCATAATTTTTTTCCTACCTGTAAAGGTACGATAAAAAGTTCCGCGCCTGCTACCGGAAAAACAAAATTTTATTTTCCGCTGGTCAGTTAAAACTCTGCGTTCTTGGGTGTACGCGGAAAGGGGATCACATCACGGATGTTGGCCATTCCGGTAACAAAAAGGATAAGCCGTTCAAAACCAAGGCCAAACCCGGCATGGGGTGCGGTTCCGAATCTCCGTGTATCGAGATACCACCATACATCTTTTTCCGGTATGTTCATTTCACTGATACGACGTCTGAGCGATTCCAGATCCTCCTCCCGTTGAGATCCGCCGATGATCTCTCCGATTTTGGGGAACAGGACATCCATCCCCCGGACTGTCTTTCCGTCGTCATTCTGCTTCATGTAGAATGCTTTAATATCTTTTGGATAATCGGTAAGGATGACCGGTTTCCCGAAATGTTTCTCAACAAGATAGCGTTCGTGCTCAGCCTGCAGGTCGGTGCCCCAGGAAACCGGAAATTCCCATTGCTGTCCTGAGGCTATGAGGATTTCCACTGCGCGGGTATAGGTCAACCGTTCGAAACGACTGGCAATGACGCTCCGGAGGCGGTCGATCAACTCATTGTCATACATTTTGTTGAGAAATTCAAGGTCATCGATGCAATGATCCAGGGCATATTGCATGAGAAATTTGAGAAAATCTTCTGCCAGATCCATGTTGTCATGGATGTCGTAGAAAGCCATCTCCGGTTCGATCATCCAGAACTCCGCCAGGTGTCGGGGTGTATTGGAATTTTCAGCCCTGAAGGTCGGTCCGAAAGTATAAACCAGCGATAAGGCCATGGCGCCCAGCTCGGCTTCAAGCTGCCCGCTGACCGTGAGGTTGGTCATTTTTCCGAAAAAGTCCTGGGTGTAATCCACCCGGCCATCCGGAAGCTTCGGTGGTTGCTGGTCGTTAAGGGTGGTAACCCTGAACATGGCACCGGCCCCTTCGGCATCCGAACCGGTGATAATAGGGGTGTGGATATAATAAAAACCGTTGTCGTTGAAATATTTGTGAATGGCATAAGCCATCGCGTGGCGGATGCGAAGTACTGCACCGAAAGTATTGGTACGGGGACGAAGGTGGGCGATTTCCCTTAAAAACTCGAGCGAATGACCTTTTTTCTGTAAAGGGTACGATTCCGGGTCGGCGGTTCCGTAAACCGTAATTTTTTGCGCCTGAATTTCTACCGGTTGCCCTGCAGCTGGTGATTCAACCAACTTTCCTGTTATACAGACAGCAGCTCCTGTAGTGATCTCTTTCCAGTTGGCAAAGGTATTCTGATCCTGCAGGTTATTCAGGGTGTTTCCATAAACGGTTGCAAAATCAACAATGATCTGGATATTCCTGATGGTGGAACCGTCATTCAATTCAATAAATCCAAAAGTCTTTTTATCTCTTTTGGTCCTGACCCATCCCTTCACGGTCACTTCCCGGTCATAAATTTTCGACCTTAGCAGGTCGCAGATCTTGTCTCTTCTTGTGTGTTCCATTTGTTTTTAAAATTGAAGTTGCAAATTTACTGAATTGTCCTGAAAAATCAGTCCGGGTTTTTTTATATCGAAAACACTGTTTAACCGATCTTATAGCTTTGATAAAAGGGCTGTCTGATCATCCCTCCGGATTGTTTACCTTTGCAGGCTGTGACCGCAGATATTCACATTACACCCCTTCACGACTGGCTGTCGATACCGCCCGGGCCACTGGTGATTGCAGGACCGTGCAGCGCCGAAAACGAGCGCCAGGTCATGGAAACGGCTGCCAAACTGGCCCTGATTCCGGGAGTGCATGTTTTCCGTGCCGGGATCTGGAAACCACGTACCCGTCCGGGTTCCTTTGAAGGGGTTGGTACCCGTGGATTGAAATGGTTGTGCAAAGCCAGGGAAGAGACCGGGCTGATGCTGACGGTCGAGGTAGCGAACCCCGGCCACGTCAGGGAAGCGCTTGACCATGGGATCGATATTCTCTGGATCGGTGCCCGTACCGTCGTCAATCCCTTTGCAGTGCAGGAAATCGGGGAAGCCATTGGCAATCCTGATATCCCGGTGATGATCAAAAACCCCCTTAATCCCGACCTGAAAACCTGGGTGGGGGCCATTGAACGGCTGAACCGGATGGGATTCCATAAACTGATCGCCATCCACCGCGGATTTTCTTTCTTCAACCGGTCGTTGTACCGCAACGCCCCGATGTGGGAAATCCCGATCGAACTGAAACGCCTCTGTCCTGCTCTGCCGGTGTTGGTCGATCCAAGCCATATTTGCGGAAACCGGGAACTGATCCCCGGAACCATTCAAAAAGCGCTGGACCTGGAGATGCATGGCCTGATGATCGAGGTTCATCACCATCCATCGAAAGCCCTGACGGATAAAAATCAACAAATCAGCCCTGATGCGCTTAAAACCATGCTCGCTTCGCTCATCATCAGAAATGAATCAGGGCCCCCTGAATTTGAAAGCAAACTGGAAGCGCTCCGCTCTGAAATCGATAAACTCGACGCAGAACTGTTAGAGATTTTAGCCCGACGAATGAACATCGTGGAGGAGATCGGGGAATACAAAAAAGCAAACCGCATTACCATCCTGCAAATACGGCGATGGAACCAATTGATCCATGAAAGGATTGAAAACGGGATCAGTCTGGGTTTGAGCCGCGAATTTCTCACCAGGCTCCTTCAGGCCGTTCACGAAGAGGGAATCCAGCGCCAACTCAATGTCATGAACACAGAAGAGAAGCTACAACCACCTTCTCATTTTAAAATAGATGAACATACCAAGAGCGATCAGGATCATGACCCCCGCAACCAGGGTGAATGAAAACGGATGATGCTGAATGGGCAGTTCGATGTTCATCCCGTACAAACTGGCGATAAAGGTGAGCGGAAGGAGAATGGATGAGACAAGGGTCAGGATTTTCATCACCTCATTGGTCCTGTTCACCTGAAGTGAATCAAAAGTCATGGAATAACCTTTGATCAGCTCCCCGTCATCCTCCACCATGTCCCAGATCTTCTGGTAGTAGTCCATAATGTTCCCCCAGTAGTCTTCCATATTTTCCGCAAAACCAGTGATGGCGCCGCTTTGGAGCTTGTTGAAAAGGACCATCTGCGGCTTGAACATGGTATTCAGCAAGATGACATTTTTCCGGGTGATGGAGATTTTCTCAATGGCCGGTTCAGCTTTCTGCCGGAAAAGAGCACGTCCGCATTCATCCACATCTTTGTCGACTCTTTCCACTACCTTTTGGATTTCCTTCATCACCTGGTCAAGAATCTGGTAAAGAAGGGCATCGCTGCTTGCCACTTCCATGCTGCCCCCCGATTGGATTTTTCCTTTTTCGCGGTTAAAAATCTCCTTGATCATCCAGTGCGATTTGCCGATACTGATCAGGAAATCCTTGCCCCAGAAAAACTTTATCTCCCTTGTTTCAATGAACTGTTGGGTAACATTAAAAGCCGGGAAATGAAGGATTACGAAATGGTAGTCGTCGTAAATGTCAATTTTTGGTCGCAGATTGACTTCGGATCTGCAATCTTCCAGGTCGAGTGGATGAAAATGGTAGTGTTCTCCAAGGGCCTGGAGTTCCTCTTCGGTAGGTCTGACGATGTGCGACCAGCGAAGGGTTCCGAATTTGATGGTTTCAATCATTTTTGACTTTTTTCCACCTGAAGGTATTGATCATGTAGTCGATGTCGCCTTTCAGAAAATCAATAACCGGGGCTAAGGAATCGTTGTTGGGAACGCGGTTAAAATAGAGCGCTCCGCGAAGAAATGCGTGCAGGCTGTCAGTCAGATAAAACTGGTAACAGGAGGCAGCTTCGGAACCCCGGATATCATATACAAGTCCGAAAACCCTGTGGGCCGGATCGGAAAATTCCCTTTGGGTGATGGAATTCGCTTTGGGGATATGTTTATTGACAAGGGTTCTGGCATCTTCCAGGTAGTTGGTCAGGTTGCCATTGACCAGTTTGTAACTGATGTGAAGGGTAGCGTTAAACCGGGGATAACGGATGTTGATCCAGTAAGGTTCCGCCAATTTACTGCTGTCGTACTCTACCAAGGCATACACAGGATAGTCGAAGGAGTAAGGGAGGGCTGCGTCCAACGTCCTGTACTCACGTTGTGGCAAATCAATCCGGAAGTACCCCCTGGGTTTGGGGGTATCTACCGATCCGCAGGAAGCGACCAGTATTAAAACAGCCAATAATCCTGATTTCCCAAAACGCATGTATGTCGTGGTTTCAAAAAGCGGTCCGGACTGAGGCAGCATGACCCCGCCCGAACCGTTAACCGTTGTTAAAAGGGAAGATCGTCCTCGGGTGAATTGGTCATCGGGATATTCTCCACATTGGGTTCATGAGGAATGGTATTTCCCGGACCTTCTTCCCGCCTTGGTCCTCCCAGCATCTGCATCGCGTCACCCAATATCTCGTAAATGAATTTCTTCTGCCCCTCTTTGTCTTCATAATCTCTGCGGCGAATTCTCCCTTCCAGGTAAATCGTGTTTCCTTTTTTAAGAAATCGCTCTGCCACATCTGCCAGCCCTCTCCATAACACGATATTGTGCCATTCCGTGTGCTGGTTCTTTTCTCCGTCTTTACTTTTGTACGATTCGGTAGTCGCCAGGGTAAATGCGGCTTTTTTGACGCCGTTCTCAAAATTCTGTACCTCCGGGTCCTTTCCCAGGTTCCCGACGAGGATCACTTTATTAACTCCGTTTGCCATCGTTCTTGAATTTTATTGTTTGAACTCTGTGAACAAAAATACGATATTTGATGCTTAATCAGCTTCACTGGTAAAAGGTAATACGGTGAATCCATAAAATCGCATATCCCCGATTTATTTACCGGGTCTTACGGCGGCTCAGCAGGTCATCAACAATGTCCTCCATCACCACGATTCCTTCTACCTGCTTTTCTTTGTTGATGACGGGGATGGCCGGAAGGTGGTACTTGGAGATCAGTTCAGCCAGGGAATCGATCTTGTCATCATCATACACGGTGACCGGGTTTTTCATCATGATTTCACGGAGGGCAGCATCTGGTTCCGAAGTTACGAGCTCTCCGAGGGTAAGCGACGAAACAAAATGGTCGTTTTTATCGGTCACGAGAATGGTGGAGATATGTTCCGGCTCGGGTTTCAACTTCCGCAATTCATCGAGGGTTTCTTTGACGGTAAGTTTGTCGTTGAAAGTATAATAATCTGTTGTCATCAGTGAACCCACGAATTTATCGGAATATTCCAAAAGTTCCCTGACCTCTTCCGATGATGTTTTCTCCATCTCTTCCAACAACTCCTCAGCTTTGTCTTCGTTCAGCACATCCAGCAGGTCGGCCACTTCATCGGCAGGCATTTTTTCCAACACATCTGCAACTTTTCCGACGGGCAGACTTTCAACAATATGAATTTGAGCATGTGGTTCCATCTCTTCCAGCACATCGGCTGCTTTTTCATCGTCGAGGGAGGCAAAAACAAAAGTCCGGGAAGTTTTGTCGAGCTCCTCAATGATATCTGCCAGGTCAGAAGGATGCAGGGTGTTGAGCCGGGAAGAGGATTTGGAAAGTTTGATACTGGCGTTGGTAAAATCGACTGCTTCGATATCATCCCAGAGTATAAACTTGGCGGGGATGCTGACCCTGAAACTGTTAAGCAGTCGTTGGATCGGACGATCCAGACCCCAGCGGCGGAGAAGTCCTTCCAATCCCACATCCACAGCGATCACATAAGTCCCGGCAGGAATCATCACCAATCTTACATCGTTCACCCTGACCAATTTACGACCATTGATATCGACAATCTGCTTATCCTGGATGCTTTCAGCCAACCACAGGCAATTCGGAAAAGAGATCTCATTGAGGGTATGTACCTCCATGCAGATGATACGAAGCTTTCGTTTAAATTTTTTTATTTCAAAGGATGAAAAATCGAGTACCATCGACTGACTGCCTTTTTTCACCCTGATGGCCACGACACGCGGTCTTACCGGCTCGGTTTCCTGACCCGGTAAAGGTGCGGGGTCGATGAGAAAATCGGTAATCTTACCCAGGATGACCCCGTCATCGGAAATAAAAGGTCTTCCAAGTATCTGGCTTAAATAAAAGGTAATTTGCGATGTCATGGCAGCCTCCTTCCTGTTTATTACGTTCATGAAGGATGCCAACCATGATAAGGATCAGGTTGATCACCCTTTAATCGCGTGGTGGGTAGTGCAGAATCTGTCGCGCAGGTCCGTCGTCCATTTGAGTGTCTGAAATTGAGCCGTGCAAAAGTAATTAAAAGTCCGGTTCATTCGTCCATCTTGTAATGTATTTTTCAACCAGCCTGGGTACCGGAAGCTGATCGGGTCTCTTCACTACCAGGAACTTCTCCGGTAGTTCTCCGAACGATTTGACACTGACCCGGAAAAACCGGGCCATAATCACCTGGTGGGTCAACACGTGGCGATACAAACGGGGGGAGCCGATCATCACTTCTCTTCCGGAAAAGGGAAGCTGCAACCATTCCGGTTCTTTTTGCAATTTTTTGATATCCAAAGGCCCTGATGATTCAATCAACGGAAAATCATACAATCCTTTCCAGATATCTCCCTGCTCCCGCCGTTTCATAATCACCGATTTTTCTCCTTTAGTCGTTATTACCAGGTAATTGAAGTGACGGATGCGTTGTGTTACCGTTTTCGATTTTACCGGCAACCGAAGCACCGATCCGGTACTTAAAGCCCGGCATTGATCGCGGAAGATACAGGTTCCACAAGCAGGATTCAACGGGGTGCAAACCATGGCACCAAACTCCATGACCGCCTGGTTAAAAGTTCCCGGATCGGAAAGATCGATAGAGGCTGTGGCGTAATCAGCGATCCGCTTCTTCCCGACGGCAACATCCACCGGCGTTTCAACCCCAAAATACCGGGCCAAAAAACGCAGCACATTTCCATCAATGACGGGGACGGGCAAGTGAAAAGCGATCGAACCGATGGCAGCGGCTGTGTAGGCACCAATGCCGGGCAAAGACCGGATATCCTCAAGGAGAGATGGAAAAACGCCACCATACCGGTTGACAACCTCAACCGCTGCTTTGTGAAGATTACACGCCCGTGAATAATAACCCAATCCCTGCCATGCTTTGAGTACCTCCCGCTCTTCCGCCGTAGCCAGGGTTTCAACATCCGGAAACAAAGCTACAAACCGCTCATAATAAGGCAATCCCTGATCGATCCTGGTCTGTTGCAGGATGATCTCCGAGATCCATATCAGGTAAGGATCGTGTGTCCTCCTCCAGGGAAGATCCCGTTTATGCTCATCATACCACCTGATCAGGTGATGGGTAAAATCCATTTAACATTCTATAAAAATGCAAAGATACCCGATGGAATCCAAGATTGATCGGAAAGAAAAAAATCATTTATTTCATTGTGGATCAAAAAAATCATATATTTGCAACCCGTTTTAAAACCGGCAAAAGACATTCATTACTAATAATATATATAACTAATACATCATTAAAAATGACAAAAGCAGAAATTGTAGCAGAAATTGCTAATAAAACTGGCATTGAAAAAGTCGCCGTGCAGGCCACCGTTGAAGCTTTTATGGACACCATCAAAAATTCTATGTCCACAGGTCAGAATGTCTACCTGAGAGGTTTTGGCAGCTTCATTATCAAAAAAAGAGCTGAAAAGACAGGAAGAAACATTTCAAAGAACACTACCCTCCTTATCCCCGCCCACAACATCCCTGCTTTCAAACCTGCAAAGACCTTTGTCAATAAAGTTAAATCTCACGTAAAAGTGAAATAACACCTTCTAAGCTGAATTATATATGCCAAGTGGTAAGAAAAGAAAAAGACACAAGATGGCAACGCACAAGCGGAAAAAACGCTTGCGCAAGAACAGACACAAGAAGAAATAACCATCCTGCTGCTACAATTCCTTAGGTCATCGTAACTGCTCCTGATTTTTTTCAATGCAGTTTATAAAATATTTACTGACGTGAATAAGGAATTAATCATCAATTCTACTTCCTCCGAAGTGGAAATTGCTTTACTTGAAGACAAACTTCTCGTAGAATTAAACAAGGAAAAATCCAACAACGAATATTCTGTTGGCGATATTTACTTAGGGCGTATCAAAAAGATTATGCCCGGGTTGAATGCAGCCTTTGTGGACATTGGTTATGAGAAGGATGCTTTTCTGCATTACCTGGATCTGGGACCTCAGATCCAGTCGTTGCTTAAATACATGAAATCACTCCAGAACGGATCCGGCAATGGATTGTCTATCAGTGATTTTGAATTGGAAGTCGACATCCTGAAAACCGGGAAGATTAACCAGGTCCTCAAACCCGGTGCCAATATCCTTGTTCAGATTGCGAAAGAGCCCATTTCAACCAAAGGACCCCGCGTTACTTCTGAAATTGCTTTTGCCGGCCGGTACCTGGTACTGATGCCCTTCTCCGACAAGATCTCCGTTTCACAGAAGATTAAAAGCAGCGAGGAACGTAATCGCCTTAAACGACTGATAACCAGCATTAAACCAAAAAATTGCGGCATCATCATCCGTACCGTAGCCGAAAACAAACTGGTGGCCGACCTCGATGCCGACCTTCGGGCACTTTACAAACGCTGGGAAACAATCACACAAAAACTGTCGAATTCTAAACCTCCGGCAAAAATCATCGGGGAGATCGACCGTACCTCCGCCATACTCCGTGATGCACTCAACGAATCGTTTCACAGCATTGTTGTCAACGATGCGCTCCTCTATGAAGAGATCAAAAACTATATTCAGAAAATCTCTCCCGATAAGATCAATATCGTCAAATTACACTCCGGAAAAGTTCCCATCTTTGAACAATACGGCATTGATAAACAAATTAAAAACTCTTTCGGAAAAACCATCACCATCAAAAGCGGTACCTACCTTGTCATCGAACACACCGAAGCCCTTCATGTGATCGACATCAACAGCGGACACAGGGTCAACCAGGACCAGAACCAGGAGACCAACGCAATGGAGGTCAACCTGGAAGCGGCTACCGAAGTAGCGCGCCAGTTGCGTCTGCGCGATATGGGGGGAATCATTGTGGTCGATTTTATTGACATGACCCAGGGAGCGAACCGTCGTCGCCTCTATGAACAACTTCGCGATGAAATGAAACGCGACCGGGCAAAACACTCCATCCTGCCTCCCAGCAAATTCGGACTGGTACAAATCACACGCCAACGGGTACGCCCCGAAATGAATGTCCAGATCCTCGAAAAATGCCCGACCTGCGAAGGAACCGGAGAAATCCGTCCGGCCATCCTCCTTACCGATGATATTGAAAACAATCTTGGCTACCTGATTCGTGAACAAAATGAAAAAGAGCTGACCCTCACCGTACATCCTTACGTTCACGCGTTCCTCACCCGTGGCTGGTTTAACTACCGTTGGAAATGGTGGCGGAAATTCCACCAAAGAATCAGGATTAATCCTCAAAACGCTTCCCAATTTCTTGAATACCATTTCTACAATAAAAACGGGGATGAAATAAAAATGTAGGCAATTCACACCCACCAAACGCTAACTGTAAAAACCCTTCAATCCTTTCAATAACTGTGTCAATGAAAATCGTTGTCAGCGGGATCAGACCCACCGGTAACCTTCACCTGGGCAATTACTTCGGAGCTATCCGGAATTTTGTCAAAATGCAGGAAGAAAACCACTGCTTTTTCTTTATTGCTGATTATCATTCTCTTACAACACATCCTACCCCGGCCGACCTGCATGGAAACGTGAAAACCGTTCTGGTGGAATTCCTGGCCTGCGGACTGGATCCTGAAAAAGCCACATTGTACATCCAGAGCGATCTTCCGGAAACAGCCGAACTGTACCTGCTCCTGAACATGAACGCCTATATCGGTGAATTGGAACGCTGCACCTCCTTCAAAGAAAAAATCCGTACCCAACCCCAAAATGTCAATGCCGGATTGCTGACCTACCCCACCCTGATGGCTGCCGACATCATTTTGCATAAAGCACACCAGGTCCCCGTGGGAAAAGACCAGGAACAACACCTTGAAATGACCCGGACCTTTGCCAACCGATTCAACCGCCTTTATAAAACCGACTACTTCCCGGAACCAGTAGCCTACAATTTCGGCGAAGAACTGATCAAAATCCCCGGGCTTGACGGAACCACAAAAATGTCGAAATCCGACAACGAGGCAAGCGCTATCTATTTGGCCGACAGTCCTGAAACCATCCGGAAAAAGATCATGAAAGCGGTCACCGACTCGGGGCCTGTCGACCCTGAACAACCCCGTTCACAAGGAGTCATCAACCTTTTCTCCTTGCTTTCTTTCTTTTCAACCCATGAAACAGTCAGCCATTTTGAAGATCATTACCGGGCCGGGACCATTCGGTATGGCGACCTGAAAAAACAACTGGCTGAAGATATCATCCGGTTTACAGCACCCTTCCGTGAAAAGATGTTATCCCTGGCTTCCGATCAGGATTATCTCAGGAAAACCACCGCTCTGGGGGCAGAAAAAGCGCGTGAAAGTGCCCGTAAAACCATCCGCGAAGTGCGCGAAATCATTGGTTTTAAACCTTTTTGACGCCGCTCAGACAAAGAAAAGACGAGGAAACAGTTTGGCTGACCGCTCGCTGATCAGGTCGAACTTCATACAGCCGAAGGAAGCGTAAAAGAGAACAGGCTCCCTTTCCCAAGGTCACTTTTCACGGCTATTTTTCCATGGTTCATCTCGATCAGCTCCCGGCAAAGAATTAATCCCAAACCGGTGCCCTTTTCGTTGGCTGTACCCGGAGTCCTGACCTTTTCATCGATTTTAAACAGCTTTCCTATAATCTCAGGGTCAATGC
>CALMDO010000066.1 GCA_937862805.1 uncultured Bacteroidota bacterium | reverse complement strand
CTCCGGGGAAGAGCGTTGCCGTAAAATAGAAATTTCTGAGAAAGACCAGGGTATAACTGTAACCAGGTGATAAGCCGTAGGAATAGAGGTTTCCGCTGATGACCCGGTCGGTGACCGGGATGTTGTCTGTAACGATCAGGTCGGGAGGGATGATCCCCTCGGTAGAGGTGACGCGGGAGAAAACAAAGGAAGGGCGTACCATGAAGCTACCGGCACTTTTTATTTGTCGTTCGTTTTGGACAAAGGCTGCACGGATGGAAAACCGGGTGGCATTGTAAATCCAGTAGGCAGAGATGCCGATGGAAAAGGATTTCATGTCGGGCAACAGGTAATTCGAACCATCTTTTTTGTTAACGTTGCTGATGTAAAAACCTTTGTATTGTTGAAGAAACAGTTCTGCTGCCACAGCACGTCCGTAGGCGTTGACCCGTAAGTCGATGAAAGAGGTGTGGCCCCGCGTTTCGGAACTCAATTTAAAGAAAGGGTTTTCAATCGAGAGGCCCAATCCGAACCATTTCCAGAAGCCTGCTATTCCCATCCTGATGTTGACGTTTGGTTTGTAAAGCAGCCTGTTTCCCTCATCGGGATTTATAGTGAAGGTAGCATCCTGGTACAGGAGATAGAACCGTGCGGTCAGTTTTTCTGTGTGATCCGCGATAAAATGCGTATCGGCAGGTGCGGTAAAAAAGCGGGGTTGGAGTTGTGAGGTTTGTGCAGGAAGGGCGAATGACCTGGCCATCAGAAGGCAGATGACCAGTTTGTTCGACCATCCACGGCATTTCATAGGAGGAGTTTCAGGCAGGGTTGGAAGGAGTAGGTTTTTTTGTTTTTCCAACGATTTTAACCACTTCAAAAACAGTGTAGATGAGGTAAAGGGTTAAAAAAGAGAAAATAAAAGGCAAAGCATCCGACAGATTAAGTAAAAGGTAGATCACCATCACTGCGACATAGATAACCAATTTGATCAGTGTGATCAGCAGGTAGGTGTTTACGAACCGCAGGAAGCGTTGATCGATGGCTTTCAGTAGAAAGTAGTAGGAAAGGAGGGTAATGGAGATAAAAAAGAAAATAAGAAAAGGAAGGGTCGGGGAGATCCACCGGGCCGGAGCCACGAAGGCGATGACAGCAGCTGCCAGTCCTACCGGAAGAGAAAAGATCAGGATCTGCTTTAAAAATTTGATGTAATCCGATTTCATGGGGCAAAGATAACAAAATGGCTGTTATCTGATGGTAGCTGCATTATTTACGCAGGATATCCTTTACCACAAAATAGATGGAAAGGAAGACAGCAAGCAGGGAAAGAATGATTGTAAAGACCGGTCTGGAGTGAAGCCATTGGTCAATTTTGAAACCTCCGAAAACCCCGGCTAAAATGATGACCAGCATCTGGAAAGCCATGCTGGAATAGCGGGCGTACTGGTCAAGGTTTTTCTTCGGGTCCGATTTCATCCTGCGTCACCGGAATCCGGAATTCTTTTGAATTTCCCTGGTTCATGGTACAATTACCCGAAAAGCGTGCACCGGGTTCGATGGCGATTTTGCCGGTAACAATGTCGCCGTTGAAGTTGGCGGTTTCTTTCAGTGTGAGCAATTCTCCGACTTTGGCAGTAGCTCTCACCTCTCCTGAAAAATCAGCATTCTGGCAGACGATTTCTCCTTCGATTTTGCCGGTGGGACCAACAACAATTTTTCCCTGGCATTGAATGGAGCCGTTGAGGGTGCCGTCTATCCGGAAATCGCCATTGACCTGAATCTCGCCTTTGACGACGGCACCAGGCCCTAAAATGTTGATTACCGACATCTCAGGTTCTCTGTTTTTTGACATAATCCATTGATTTTAACCCGGAAAGAACCTGATCCGGTCTTGTTACCGGGGAGGGTAATTTTTTTCAAAAAAGCGAAGATACTGAGAAATATCTTTGTTTTTGTAGAAAATCGGATAATTTTCTGCTGAGATGATAAAGTCAAAAAACTCTCCGGCATTTTCCAACCGGGTAAAAATATAACGGCTGTCGCGGATTCCCAACATGTAATTGGTGGCTTTTTGACTGTTCTCAAAGTTGTTGACGGTGATCATTTCCCGTTTCTCATCGAGGAGAAGGCTGTTGATCATAAGGTTATCGAGACTATGGTACTTGGTATTGTGATCGGAGATCTTCACTTTAAGAGCATCTACATCCACCAGGTTCCCGTCGACGATCAGAACATAAAAATGGACAGCTTCCGGATCGTATCGGTAGAGCTTTTCTGTGAGGTCTTTGATGGTGGTTGTATCCGTTGAGATGGGCATTCCCTTCGAATCCTTCTGGGTGCTCAGGAAAGCAAGGACATTTTCAGCCATCGGGCGGATGTCACTTTGGGGATACTCTTTGATCACCTTGGAGATAGCCACGACCAGGGAATCCACGATCTCAATTTTACCAAGGGCCAGGGCACGGAGGTAATCGAACCGTGGCATCAGTAAGCTGTCGTTTTGATAGAGAACATGCGCCTGGTCGGCATTGTTGATCACCATGTAGTACTGTTGGTTGGTGAAAGCCTTGTAAGTTTCGGTGTAGAGGTTGGCAGCGTCCGATTTCCGGTCGTTGATCTCCTTGTAATAATCGGGGTTGACCAGCAATTTGGCATAATCGCTTTCGGGATATCGGTTTAGAATCAGATTTTTATAAAAATCGCATTTGGGCTGATTTTCAAGGATTTTATAAATCTGGTAAAGTTCGTAGTATGATTGTATTTTGAAAGGGTTTTCGGGGAAACGTTGTAACAGGTTTTCAAAACATCCAATCGCACCACCGTAATCGGCCAGTCCGTCAGCGTAAATAAATCCAGCCTGGTAATAGGAGTCGATGATCCGTGTGTTGCTTGTGGCCAATTGTTCTTTCGTGAAGGGAATGTTGGCCAGGTAATAGTCGCGCTCTCTGGGGTTGTTCGATTTAGCCACCGGTTTTTTATCTCCGGAGGTCGAGTCGCCTGCTAACAGAGGGATTGTATCGACGATCTCCTCGTTTTCGGTGATGGTCACGGCATTTTTATCGGTTAAAAACCAATTATCTTCCAGTTTTCGCCGCCCCCATTTCCGCATAAATGTGGAGAAGCCACTGGACATGGTGGTCGGGTTGTAAAAATACCACCGGCCGGTGGAGGAGAGGCCACCCGATCCGCCGGCATCGCGGTTTTGCCCAAAAAGATTGGCGTTTTCAAGGCGCGATTGTTCTTGTTGTTTTTTCAGGTTTTCCTCAGCGATCAGTTTCCCGATGATCTGGTCGATGATGACAAACCGTTCTTCGGAACTCATCGTCGCCAATCGCTGCAGACTGTCTTCACGGCTGATCTGTTGCAGGTTGGTAACAAGATCAGTCAGGGTCACAGTCCGTTTCATCACTCCTTTATAGCCAGGGTACTCCTTGGGCAAGAACTGCATGGTGCTGTCGTAATAGGCTTGAGCCATGGAGTAATCCTTATCATTAAAAAAAATGTCAGCCAGTTCGAGGGAGGATATCGCTTTCTGATAATTGTTTGTTTTACTGTTTGTTACGGATTGTTTTAAAAAGCCAATGGCTGTCGCCGTATCTCCGTCTTTCATCGAAACGTGAGCCAGGGCGTAATAAATTTGATCGAGGAACTCTTTGTTTTTTTCATCCTTGATCATCCGGGTAAGTTTTTTTATGATGAATTCCCGGTCGCCGGTACTGGCGTCATAACATTGAGCCAGGTTGATTTTGGCATTGAACTCCATATCGTAGGTTGTGGCATTTTTCACCACGTAAGAATACCTGACCGAAGCTTGTTCAAATTCGCCGTTCCGCTGATGGATTTGCCCCAGGATAAAAGCAGCGCGGTTCCGCATGAGTTTCGGAAGCCTCAGTTCTAAAGCCCTTTCAAGGTAAGGAACCGATGCATCATAGTTTTGCTGAAGGATGTAAAACTGCCCATAGGTGAGGTTCACGTCCGGTTCCAGTTCATCGGGAGCCTCCCCTTTTGTGATCTTACTCATGAGCATATCCAGCATCGGCTCCGCCCGGTTGAAATCACCTATCTGGATGTTTGATTGGGCCAACCAAAGCATTGCTTCATATTTAATCTGGTTGTCATTGTATGTTTTGATCACGAACTCGAAGGTACGCCGGGCCATCGGGTAATCCTGTTTGTAAAAATAGCTTTTCCCGATCAGCATGTACGAATCATCAATCCACCTGACATTCTCCTTGCGGTTGAAGACCATGGAGTGCTTGTTGATCGCTTTGGAGGCCTTTTTTATTGCAATGTCAGCAAATTGTGTGATTTTGGCGGCACTCGTGCGATCACCGTAATTGAACACCGGAAGGATGAGCGAATAGTTGTCTTTGATCCCGGAGCTATAATCTTTTAATCCCTCCCTGAGGTTGTCCATCCCGTTCCAGTAAACATTGTAATGGGCGGTGGTGTTGTGGTAAGCCCGTCGGAGAAAAGTGTTTTTCTTCGTGGAACAACCCCCGAGAAGCATCAATCCTGAAAAAATTATAACAAATCCGGCAAGGGTATGTGTCCTCTTTGATCTCAAAACTGGAAATACTTTAAGTACCTAAACTTTAATTTGACAAAATTATTTTAATTTTTGGAATTATCTCATGGGAATCATAAACGCCTGAAAATTCATCCTCAGCCCTTTCCATTGACGCCTCATAAAATATTCTGATATTTGCACCGTTATTGACGGGTTCAGCACAACCATGGGTAAAAACCGGAACGCACAAAAAAAGGTCAGATGGTGGGACCGATGGCGGTTTAAATACCGGTTGGTATTCATGACCGATGACACCCTCGAGGAGCGTTTCACTTTCCGCCTTTCCAGGCTCAATGTCTTCATTGCTCTTGGAACCCTCACCATCGTCCTGATCTTTCTGACCAGCATCCTGATCGCTTTTACACCCCTGCGTGAATACATACCCGGTTATACCAACGTGGGACTGACAAAAAATCTGTATACGCTCCGGCTGAAAACCGACTCCATTGAACGTGATCTGGCCCGAAAAGAGAGGTATCTTCAGAACATCCGTGATATCATTAACGGGAAAGACCTGACCACCGACAAGCCGATACTAAAAGACAGCGCCAGGAACTATTCAGCCATTCGGATCAAACGATCTGTTGAAGATTCCCTGCTTCGCCTTGAAGTGGAAAATCAAAACAAATTCAGCCTTTACAAAATAGAGTCAGCCGATAAAGCTGAATCCCGAAAATCCTCCATCGGGGGCCTGTTATTTTTCGCCCCGCTGAAAGGGATTGTTACCAATGAATTCGACCCTGCGCGACGGCATTATGGGATCGATATCGTGGCAGCGCAAAACGAAGCGGTGAAAGCCGTTCTCGACGGGACCGTGATCTTCAGTGCATGGACTCTCGAAACCGGTTACGTGGTTGCCATTCAGCACCATCAGAACATCATCTCCTTTTATAAACATAATTCGGCTATCCTGAAAAAAAATGGCGATATTGTCCGCTCCGGTGACCCCATTGCCATCATCGGGGAGACCGGCGAACTGGTTACCGGGCCCCATCTCCATTTTGAATTGTGGAATGAAGGTAATCCGGTCAATCCTAAAGATTTTATCTCGTTTTGAAAAAACTCTTAGCCATCTTAGGTTCCACCGGGAGTATCGGGACCCAGACACTCGAAGTGGTTCGTGAACATCCCGGGCGTTTCGGCATCGAGGTACTCACCGCCTGGAACAACTGTGACCTGCTTGTTCAACAAGCGCGCGAATTCCTGCCCAACGCTGTAGTGATCGGAAACGAAGCATGCTATCCAGGGGTTCGTGACCGGCTAAAGGATCTCCCGATTAAGGTTTACACCGGAGAAGCCTCCCTCGCGCAGATCGTCGATATGGAAAGTGTCGATATGGTGCTCAATGCCATGGTTGGCTATGCAGGGCTGAACCCGACCCTCCGCACCATCAAAGCAGGGAAAGACCTTGCTTTGGCCAACAAGGAGAGCCTCGTGGTAGCCGGCAACCTGGTGATGTCCGAAGCCCGCCGGAAAAAAGTCAGGATCCTTCCTGTTGATTCAGAACATTCGGCCATTTTTCAGTGCCTCTCGGGAGAGATTCCCGGTTCTGTCGAAAAGATCATTCTGACCGCCTCCGGGGGCCCGTTCAGGGGCAAACAAAAATCCCACCTCCGCCATGTTACCCGCGACGAGGCGCTTCAGCATCCCAACTGGAAAATGGGGAACAAGATCACCATCGATTCGGCTTCCATGATGAACAAAGGACTGGAAGTGATCGAAGCCCGCTGGCTTTTTGACATCGAACCCTCCCGCATTGAAGTCATCATTCATCCTCAATCCATTATCCATTCCATGGTTCAGTTCAGGGACGGATCCATCAAGGCCCAGATGGGGGTCCCCGATATGAAGCTCCCCATCCTGTACGCCCTCTCTTGTCCCGAAAGGATCCATTCTTCCTTCGAACGTTTTTCCTTTGCCCGTTACCCGCAACTGACCTTTGAAGCGCCCGACAGGGAAGTTTTCCGTACCCTTTCACTGGCTTACCAGGCATTGGAAACAGGAGGCAATCAACCCTGTGTCCTGAACGCCGCCAATGAAATGGCCGTGGAAGCCTTCCTGGAACAGCGGATCGGATTTCTGGACATTCCGGAAGTGATAGAACACTGCTTGCACGACATCCCGTTCAGCACTCCGACGCAGTATGATGATTATGTCCATCTTCATCATGAAACCCGTAAGATAGCCACCATATTTATAAAACAAATTGGCTGATTCCACGTTTAACTCATCCGTAATTTGAACCAGTATGGAAATCTTTATAAAAGTCGTTCAACTTCTTCTGAGCCTCTCGATCCTTGTAATTTTTCATGAATTGGGGCATTTCATTGCCGCCAAGGTTTTTAAAACCCGCGTCGAAAAATTTTATCTCTTTTTCAACCCCTGGTTCTCACTTTTCAAATTTAAAAAAGGAGAAACAGAATATGGGATGGGCTGGGTACCCCTGGGCGGCTACGTGAAGATTTCCGGAATGATTGATGAATCCATGGATGTGGAGCAGATGAAGCAACCACCCCAACCATGGGAATTTCGCACCAAACCTTCCTGGCAGCGATTAATCATCATGCTGGGAGGCGTCACGGTAAATCTCTTGTTGGCAATGGTTATCTACATGATCATGCTGACCGTTTGGGGAGAACAATACCTGCCGACGGCCAATGTCAAATACGGGATTACCGTCGATTCTCTGGGATATGAAATGGGGTTGCGCAACGGTGACCAGATCCTTTCAGTGGATCATAAACCCGTGGACGACTTCGCTCTTATTCCCAAAACCATTCTCCTTGAGGAGGCCAAAACCATCGAGGTCCGACGCGGAGGTGAAGCGCTATCGGTGTCATTGCCTGCAGGATCCATCAGCAAACTGATCAAACACAACTCCCCCGACTTTATCTCGGTGAGGTTCCCGTTTGAGGCCGCCCGTTTCTCGAACGGAAGCCCCGCCGAAGCTGCCGGTATGAAAGCCGGCGACAAAATCATCGGGTTGAACGATTCATTGACAATGTACTTCGACCAATTCAGAGCAGCCATACAAAACTTTAAAAATCAAAAAGTTAATGTAATTGTTCTGCGGGGTGCCGACACCGTATTGGTACCTGTCCAGGTACCTGCTGAAGGATTGATCGGGGTTTATCCGAAAGGACCAGACCAATACCTTACCTTTAAAGAGAAAACTTACAATGTCTTCACGGCCATTCCTGCCGGGGTGGTCAAAGCGTTTCAAGGCGCAGGTAATTACCTGAAATCGATGAAGTTATTGTTTTCCCAGGATAAAGCTTATGAATCGGTAGGTGGTTTTATCTCGATCGGGAACATTTTCCCATCCGATTGGGACTGGCACTCTTTCTGGTCATTGACCGCATTCCTTTCGATCATGCTGGCGATCCTCAATGTATTGCCGATTCCGGGGCTCGATGGAGGGCATGTCATGTTTCTTCTTTATGAAATCGTTTTCCGTCGCAAACCCAGCGATAAATTCATGGAAAACGCCCAGATCGTAGGGATGGTCATCCTTTTCGGCCTGTTGATCTTTGCCAACGGGCAGGACATCCTGAAGTTGTTCCGTCACTGATCAATCCGTCACTTTTTCACGCAGGGATTTGAAACCCTCTCCCAGGATTTCAGTGGCATCCAGTACAGTCAGGAAAGCCTTGGGGTCCACTTCGTGGATGTACTCCTCCAGGATTGACAGTTCACGGCGGCTTACCACGGTGAAAATGATCTTTTTCTCTGCCATGTTGTACATTCCCTTCCCTTCAATGAGTGTTCCTCCGCGGCCCAGGTTATTGATGATTTTTTCACGAATCTCCTCATGTCGTTCTGAAATGATAAAGAGGCTCTTGTCGTAACTTACACCTTCCAATACGACATCGATCACTTTTCCTGTGATGTAAATAACGATCCAGGAGTACAACGGGATCTTCCAATCCTGGAAAACCACCAGACCGACCAGGACGATGGCCGAATCCACATAGATCATCAACATCCCCAAAGGAAGCCGTGTATATTTTGCGATGATCATGGCGATAATATCGCTTCCCCCGGAAGTGGCGCGGGAACGAAAGATCAGTCCTAACCCGACACCTGCCATCACCCCTCCGAAGATGGAAGAGAGTAAAGCGTCCCCTTCCACAAGGGGTTTAAAACCCCAGAAGTAAGTAAGGGTATCGGTGAAAACGGCAGTCAGGGAAAAACCCAGCACTGTTTTAAATCCGAACCGGGGTCCTAAGAATTTGATTCCAATAATAGTGAGAGGAATGTCAAAACAAAGTGCCACCAATCCCACCGGCGTTCCGAAGAGGTAATGAAGTACGATGGAAATCCCGTAAACCCCGCCGGGGACAATCTTGTAAGGAGTTATGAAGAGCACAAATCCTGCTGCCAGGATAAAGGCTCCGAGGATAATCAGGCTGTACGCTGTAAACCATTTACGGGTAAATGGTTTTTCTTTTATCAGAAAAAAGGGCATGATATTTTACATTTTAAGTTTGTGCCTGCAAAGATATTTTATTGTGGCACAATGAGTGTAACGGATCAACGTTATGTTTTTAATTACCCTGCCGGTTTTACAACAGACGGGAAGGGGCTTAATTTGGTGGATTAATGGCGGAGATAAGAAAAAAAGCTGTACTTTTATCGCGTTTTTTGAATCAAAAAATCACTGTTTGACCCTGCCGAATAACCGGATCCATGGCTCTTTACGGAGGATGGGAGCGCTGCTCGTGATGATCATTCTGACGGGAGCAGGTTCTTGTCCTTTAGTTGCCCAGCAAACTTCGCTGATCACGCAATACATGTTCTCGAACATGGCGTTCAATCCTGCTTATGCCGGCAGCAGTGGCGGAATTTGTGCCACGGGGCTCGTTCGGCAGCAATGGATCGGTTTCAAAGATCCCGACGGGTCGAAAACTGCTCCCCAACTTTATATGCTGACCGTGGATGCCCCCATTAAAGTTTTACATGGCGGTGTCGGTGGCTCTATTTTTCAGGATCAGCTTGGTTTTTTCAAAACTATTGCCATGAAACTGGGCTATGCCTACAGGATGGATGCCGGCCCCGGCGAGCTTTCCATCGGTCTGCAGGTCAGTCTTCAGAATGGCTCCTACGACTTTTCCAAACTCAGACCCATTGATGAAAATGACCCTCTCCTGACCGGGCAAACCGGCAAATCGGGCGACATGATCTTTGATGCCAATCTCGGCCTCTTTTACAAAGTTCCCGACAAATATTACATCGGTCTTTCGGCTGAGAACCTTCTCCAGTCGCGCGGAAAAACAACCCATTACCAGTTGCGCAGAACCTATTACCTCACAGGAGGGTATCAATGGGAAATACCCAATCACCCGGCCTTTCAGTTGCGTCCATCCGCCCTGCTCCAATATGACGGAGGCACTTTTCAGGTCAACCTGAGCGCCCTGGTGATGTACAACAACAAGTTTTACGGCGGGCTCGGCTACCGGTATCAGGATGCTGTATCTGTCCTGGCCGGTCTGAATATCAAAGGACTTCAAATTGGCCTTGCATACGATATCTGTACCTCCACCCTGAGCAAATACAACAGTGGCAGCCTTGAAGTGCTGGTGAGTTATTGCTTCAGGATCGATACTGATAAGTTCCGTAGAACATACCGGAATACCCGTTTTCTGTAAACGAAAAAGGTTAATTTTGCTGCTCCAATTGAAAAAAGTACCAATTAAAATAATAATCCTCAGTGCCTAACGTTATTTCCTTCCATCAATCGGCCAAGACAATGAAAAAATTGCTCATTTATTCCGCTTTGCTCCTGTTCCTGGGAAGTTGTGGTAATTCAGGAAGTGGTGAGCTGACGGGAGTAAAAAACCGGAAGAATTACTATACCCCCGATCCGTATGGAATGGTCTATGTCCCGCTTGGATCCTACACCATGGGTGTCAGCGACGAAGATGTCCCCTATGCTCAACTGAACAATCCGAAAACCGTTACCGTTCAGGCCTTTTATATGGATCAGACAGAGATCACAAACAACAAGTACCGGCAGTTTGTATACTGGGTCAGAGATTCCATCGCCAGAACTTTACTTGGTGAACTGAAACCAGAGCAGTACCTGGTTGCGGAGAATACCAAAACCGGCGAAACCTTCGATCCTCCTTTCCTCAACTGGCAAACCAAGCTGGAATGGAATTCGCAGGAACAGGATGTGAGGGATGCCTTGGCACAAATGTATCTTCCAGAAAATGAACGGTATTTTCGCAGAAAAGAGATCGACACCCGTAAATTGTATTTCGAATACTATTTTGTTGACCTCAAAGCGGCTGCCCGAAAAGATTTTTCTGCACAGGGAGATCCTAAAGAGGCAGGGCTTTCCAACCGGCCTCAGGGGATGAAAGACCGATCGGTCTATGTCCGCAAGGAGGTTATTAATGTTTACCCGGATACCCTGTGCTGGATCCATGATTATACCTATTCATTCAACGATCCCAGCACCGAAAAATATTTCTGGCACCCGGCCTATGATAACTATCCTGTGGTCGGTGTCAATTGGAGACAAGCCAACGCGTTCTGTATCTGGAGGACCCAGCTTAAGAACAGTTCCTTGTACGGTAAAAAAGGAGAGACCTTTATCAGTGATTTCCGGTTACCCACCGAAGGAGAATGGGAATGGGCCGCGAGAGGAGGATTGGAAGGAAATCCTTACCCCTGGGGAGGCCCCTATACCCGGAACGACAAGGGTTGCTTCTTAGCCAATTTTAAACCCCTCAGGGGTGATTATGCAGCCGATGGCGGAGCGATCACAGTGATCTGCGGACATTATCCTCCCAACGATTACGGACTGTACGACATGGCCGGCAATGTTTCCGAATGGACCGTTACCGCTTTCCATCCCTCATCCTATAATTTCTCATGGGACCTGAATCCCGATTACAAATACAACGCGAAGGATTCCGATCCCCCCGCGCTGAAAAGAAAAGTCACACGCGGTGGCTCCTGGAAGGATGTTTCTTACTTCCTGAGGGTTTCAACCCGTACCTATGAGTACCAGGACACCTCCAAATGCTACATCGGCTTCCGGTGTGTACAGAATTTTATGGGACGCCAAAAAGACGATAAGCCTTCGCGTGCTTCAAAAGTATACAGATAACATTTTAACCACTTCATCCATCTTAATTATTTCCTTTTATGGGTCTATTTGCATTTGTTAAGACAAAGAAGTACAAGAACTTCATGGCTAAATTGTACGGTTGGGGCGCTGCCATTGTGATCGTTGGAGCCCTGTTCAAAATCAACCATTACACCGGAGCGGATACCATGTTGATCAT
>CALMDO010000065.1 GCA_937862805.1 uncultured Bacteroidota bacterium | reverse complement strand
TTGTTCCGCTTCTTCCTTGTCATGGTTCTCATCCTACTGAACTTTTTCGCTGCTCAGGGACAAAAGACTGAAAAAGAACAAGGGGATGATCCTCCGATGCGAATAGAGTTTCCCGCAAAATCTGACAAAGAGACGTACCGGGTCATTCCCTGCGACACTGCCGGAGCAATCATCTTTTTCCGGAGTGTTGAAAGCGCGGGGGAGAACCAGACCAAATGGTATTTTTCGAGCTATGATACCGATCTGAACCAGCAGTGGACAAAAAATATCCCCCTGATGAGCGACCAGGATTTTTTCGACTACCGTTTATACAATGATACCCTGGCCCTGTTTTTTACCCATTCGGGGAAAACACCAAAATCAGGCATTACCGGGTACCAGGTTTTGCGGATCGTTCTTCCCAAAGGGGTTTTCATCCTTAACGGTGGGAAACTTCCGCAGGATGGAGTATTGGATGCGACCGGTATCCGGTATGACCACTTTTGGCTGGGCTTAAACAAGGAAAAAGGAGCTGGTGAGATCGGGTATCTGCAGATGACCACCGGCCGGTTCAAAACCTTTCCGGCAGGGCTTGGCAGTTCCATCCGCATCGAATGGATCGGCCCGGATCATGATGGATCGACCGTAACGGCAGTGGTCAGCAGAAAAGTTGCCAAAAAAAGTACCGAATACTACCTTGTTACTTATGATACAACCGGTAAGATCTTAAATGAGATACCCTTTTATGTAAACAATCAGGGACAGGATTTAACCCATTTTCAGGTCAGGGACGTATCAGCAGGCAATCAAATCCTGGCAGGAAGTTATGGGCAACAGGCGACTGCATCCAAAACACGACCCGGAGAGACAGCCGGGAGAGCGGGCCTCTTTACTGCAAAGTTGGCTGACCGGACAGTGCAATCACTTAATTTTTACAATTTTTTAGAACTGGACCACGCCGGCTCCTATATCAGTGAGAAGGAACGGATGGAGCTGCAAAGGAAAGCAGAAAAAAAGAACAAGACCCTGAAAGATTTTTCAGTCGGATTTTCAACCTTGCAGCACGAACTTGTTCCATGGAATGATCAATTCCTTATGATTACAGAGGTTTATTCCCCTCTTTACCATACCGAGAGTTTCACTGAGATTGATTACTATGGGCGACCCTATACCAACAGCTATTCGGTTTTTGACGGCTACCAGTTTACGGTGGGCATCATCACAGGAATAAGCAATGAAGGTAAATTACTGTGGGACAATACGATAGATTTTAGAAACCTGATCTCGTTCGATCTGACTCCCAAGATCACCCTTTTCCATCAAGGGAATGACCTGGTATTGTGTTACATGGCTGAAGGGAAGATCGGATCAAAGATCATCCGGACCAATCAGGTGATTGAGAAAACCCGCTTTTCAACCCTTGAGATGATGTATCCCGAAGATAAGCTGGTTACAGAATCAAGGAGCAGGATTGTTAAATGGTACGACCAATTCTTTTTAACGTACGGCTACCAGGAAATTAAAAATATCGCCCTTCCTGGTGAAAATAAAAGACTGGTCTTTTTTATCAGCAAAGTGAAATTTGACCTGTAAAGGATCAGAAGGATAACCGAAAAACGTCAAAAATATACACATGCGTGGCTTGCTTTTTTTCTTTCTAAAGATTTTGAAGGGTTTTCAATTATTGCGGATGAAACTATCCGGGAGAACCCCCGAAAAAATCGTTGAACAGCGGATCGTTACGGGAAAAGCGTGGAATGAGTTTTGCGATAACCTGAAGACAGCCGGAGCTTCTTTGCTCTATCCCGGAACCCCCCGGGATGCCTTCAACCAGGCCGAAGGAATCCGGTACCTTACCCGCCTCACCCGCGGAGGACTGGAGGCTTTTGTGGAATATGGCGATCCGGCTTTCCCGGTTTTAAGGAGAATGGCGCATGAAACAGTCAAAATGGGTGCCGACAACCCCGACAACTATTATTTTAACGCCCAGATCAGCGGAAAATATGAATACCGGATCCGCGGCAAAAGAAACACCATTCACTACATTGGCTTTTTCACCCAAAACGGCAATTACGGAACCACCGGCGGCATGGCCCCCTGTGGCTCCCTGGAACACACTGATCTGCAACTGGAACCGGATGGCAGTTTCGAAATCACCCTCAGCCAAAAGCCCCGTGGAAAAAACTGGTTAAAAATCGAAGGAACCACCTCGATGCTCATGGTACGGCAAACTTTTTCCGACAGGTTTCGGGAAGTTCCAGCCGAAATCACTGTTGAAAACCTGGATGGCCGGACCTATCCTGATCCAATCACCCCGGCCATGGTTGACGAGGGGCTGAAAACCGCTGCCATGTTTGTGGCAGGCGCTTCCATGCTCTTCAGCCGTTGGGCCAAAGGTTTTAAAAATCACACCAACCGGCTTCCTCTTTTTGACCCGGAGGTTTCCAACGCAGCCGGCGGCGATGCTTCCATTATCTATTATCACAGCCATTGGAAACTGGCTGATCACGAATCCCTTGTGATTGAAGTCAAACCCCCTGAATGCGACTCCTGGAACTTCCAACTCAACAACTATTGGATGGAATCGCTGGATTACAGGTATTTTACCATTTGCATTAATAAGGCTTCTGCCGCTTATCTTCCGGATGGCGCTGTAAGGATCGTAGTGGCACACTCCGATCCGGGAGTTCCCAACTGGATCAACACCTGCGGCCACCGCGAGGGAACCATGTTGTGGCGCTGGTACAGGGTCAATACCGGGGAACAAGCCCCTGAACCCGCTTGCAAAGTCATCAGCAACCCGACTTCCGATTCTTTTGCAAACAGATAACCCTTGATGCACCATCACTTGTTTAAATTGTCAACTAATTTCCAAAACTACCACTTCAACTTCAACTGAACTGCATTTCATGATCAAAAGAAAAACTCCCTCGTGGCTCAGGGGTGTGAACACAATCTGGGAAGGAAGTTATTTCCTTGGTACCAAACCGAAACTGGATAAAGACGACCTGATCCGTACAGCGCGGAAAAGGACCGGATTATGCGACCTGGGCAGCGATTTCAACGATGAACCGCTGGAACGACTGCTCTGGTCAATCAATGAGGAAGCCCGGCTCAATCCCTTGGGCTGTTTTATCACCAGAGAACGTTTTATCGGTTTAGTTTGTGTCAGGCTTCGCGCAGAAAACTTCTTCAAAAGGTATCCTGCCATCCTGGAACAGGAGTTATATCCATCCTGGATCATCATCGGGCTGCAGCGCACAGGAACTACCAAATTGCAACGTTTATTGGCAGCCGACCCTGACCACCGAGTCATCCCCAGTTGGGAGGTGATCAATCCCATCCCGCTGGATCCTGAATACTTTGAGAAGCATCCTCCCGTTAACCGGAAAAATTCCTCCAGCTTACACACCCGACCGGGAGGAGCCGGGACTGCTTCCGTGGCTTTCCGGACACCGGATCCCGCGCGGCTCAAGCTCGCTAATACTGCTGTCAATGCCCTTCGGTATCTTTCACCCGGTTTTTTCGCCATCCACCCGATCGATGCCCTGCAGCCGGAGGAGGATATCCTGATGCTGGATGTCAGCTTCCTGTCAACCACTCCCGAAGCCATGATGCATGTACCTTCCTATGCTTCCTGGCTCGAGAAAACCGATCAATCAGAAGCTTACGCCTACGGAGCAAAATTGCTGCGGCTTCTTCAATGGGTCCATCCCGGGCAACGCTGGATTCTGAAAACCCCCCACCATCTTGAATTTCCTGACCTTATCGTAAAATTTTACGGGAATGCACATTTCCTCTGGCCACACCGGCGGATCTATGAATCAGTTCCTTCTTATCTCAATATGGTTACCCATAACCGCATGATCTTCAGCAGCCATGTCAGCGAAAAACAAGTGGCAGAACATTGGGTCCGAAAAACCGGTTACATGCTAGATAAGGCATTGAAATACAGAAATATAGGAAATAATGATCGGTTGTTCACCGACATACGGTACCAGGATCTGGTAGCTGATTCAGTAGGACAGTTGGAGAAAATTTACCAGTCTGACGGGGGACTCACCCCTGAACTGGTCACTGCCTTCCGGAAGCATGAAGCGGAGAATCCGCGCCATAAACACGGAACCCATCATTATTCACTGGATGACTTCGGTTTGACAGAAGCCGACATCGACCGTTATACCCTGAATTACCAGCATTTTATCTCTGAAAAACTCACCCTTACAGCCGAACCATGACCCTTACAAAGAAAAACTATAACAATCCGGTCGCGGCAACCGTGACCGGTATCCTCGATCTTTTCAGAAAACAAGTTCCCGCCGGTGTTCTGAAAGCTACCGATCGCCTGGAAGGCAAGCAGGTACTGGTCGATGGTTCCAGCAGTGGCTTGGGATACGCAGTAGCGATGGATTGCGCACGAAGGGGTGCCCGGGTGATCATGGCATGCAGGAGCGGTATTCCGGAAAAAGGAGAAACCATCCGCCGGATGACGGGCAACCCGAATGTCAGCATGGTACCGGTGGATTTCGCGGATATCAGGTCGATTAACCATCTTACTGAGACACTGAAAAACGATTTTCCTCCCTCCGACATTATCATCTGCAATGCCGGGATCGTTCCCAAAAAAAGCAGGCAGACACCACAGGGATTGGAAGAGATGTTTATGGTGAATTATTTTTCAAAGTTCATTTTCATCAATGAATTACTGGAAAAAGGATGCCTGAACCAGACTGCCGGGATCCCGCGGATTCTGTTCGTTGCTTCTGAAAGCCATCGCAATCCGGAAAGTTTTAATTGGGACAGCTTTGGACTTTACAGGGAGTACACAATCGGCAAATCCATTGAACTTTACGGGTATTACAAGTTATTGCTGACCACCTTTGCAGCAGAATTATCAAGAAAGCTCAACCCTGACGGATCGGTACATTACTCGGTCTTCGCGTTGTGCCCCGGGCCCATCAACTCCAACATTGGCAGGGAAGCGCCGGCTGTTTTTCAGCCGTTATTGAAACTGGTTTTCGGACTGTTTTTCCGTTCTCCGGAGAAAGCGGCAGTCCCGGTCATGTACCTTGCAGCTTCCCCTGATATGGAAGGGAAACCTTTCGATTACCTGTTTCTCATGAACCGCAGGTTGATTGATGAAAAAGCGGCTGATCCGGCGAATGGGAAGAGATTATGGAACCTCTCGGAAGAGTTGTTGCAACGTTTACAATCCTGACCCGTTTTCGGATTATCACGGATGATATTGGCAACTATTGACCGGCCATCGAGTAAAGTGTCCGGATCTCGTCCTTCCAGAGTGTTTCATCGGGCGTTTCAAGGATCAGGGGCATTTCGTCGAAACGGGGATCTTGCATGATAAACCGAAAAATATCGGATCCCAGGAGACCTTTGCCAAGGTTGTCATGCCGGTCAACACGGCTGTTCAATCCTTTTTTGGCATCGTTCAGGTGCATCCCTTTCAGGTAGCTGAAACCGATGATCTTTTCAAAGGTATCGAAGGTATCGTGGAATCCTTTTTCCGTAGAGAGATCATATCCTGCCGCAAAGGCATGGCAGGTATCGATGCAAACGCCCACCCGTCGTTTATCGTTAACCTGGTTGATGATGTCGCGCAGATGTTCAAACCGGTAGCCGAGGTTGGTCCCTTGTCCGGCTGTGTTTTCGATGACAGCGATGACACCTTTGGTTTTTTCAAGCGCTAAGTTGATGGATCCGGCAATCCGGGCAAGGCATTCTTCGTCACTGATTTTCCCTAAGGATCCGCCGGGATGGAAGTTGAGCCGGTCGAGGCCCAGCTGTTCACAACGTTGCATTTCATCGAGGAAGGCCTCCCGCGATTTTTCCAATCCTTCTTCTTCCGGATGTCCCAGGTTGATCAGGTAACTATCGTGGGGCAGGATCTGAAAAGGCTTGTAGCCTGCTTTCCTGCAGTTTTCGTTGAATTTTGCAATGCTTTCGGGGGTGAGGGGCGCCGATTTCCACTGACGCTGATTTTTGGTGAAAAGGGCAAAGGCCCCTGCGCCGATCTCTTGTGCGTTCAACGGGGCATTCTCTACGCCTCCGGAAGCGCTGACATGGGCTCCGATGTATTTCATGGAATTGGTTTTAAAAGTAAAGGTAAAAAAAGACCTGGTTGAATAGACGATTTGTGACTTTTTTTGCAGCATCGTAAGAAGAAAGGTTCAGAATGAATGATAATGTATGGGATGTTTGTACATTTGTCCATATTTAAAACATACTTCTTATGAAAAAAGTCTTGTTCTTTTCGATGCTTTTCGCATCACTGTTCACTTTTCAAACACTCCGGGCCCAGTCGGAAGTCCAGGTGCCGGGTTTAACGGCTGATGATGTCTGGCCTGTTGTTCAACAGGTTTTGAAAACAACGGGTACCGGTATTGCCAGTTTTGATCAGGGCGCAGGAACCCTGATAACAGCTCCAAAGGAGTACTCAACCATGATGGCAAAATTTCGTGCAGCCGTCGTCTTTACTTATTCAAACGAGGTTCTGACCATTGGGATGAAAAATAAGGAATCCTATACGACAAGCGGGTGGCAAAGCACCATTCTCCCTTCCAAGAAAGCGGATGATAAACTGGTTAGTGATTTTGCCGATGCCATCAAAGCGCTGGCTGCTGATCCCGCAAAGTTGGCGCAACTTAGGGAAAAGGCTACACCGGCTGTGGCAACGGCCGCCAAACCTGCTGTCAAATCGGATGCTGTTGCCCCTTCAGGCGGAATCAAGATCGGGCCTAAACAACCCTCTACTGCCGGCGCTGTTGAAGTCAGGTTTGACGATGAAGACAATTATACTTTCAGCGAAGGATTGTGTGCCTTGAAGAAGAATGAGTTGTGGGGATTTATTGATACGACCGGGAAAGTGGTGATTGATTATACTTTCTTCAAGTGGGCGAACAAAACTCCGGAGTTCTCCTCCGGTATTGCATTGGTGGCCGTTCCCGACCCAAAAACATCAGGGCGCGCCCCGGTTTATATCGATAAAAAGGGGCAATCCTTGTTCAAGCCCCAAAAATTTACCAATGCCACCCCTTTCCAAAGCGGCATTGCCATCGTTGAAAAGACCAATGAAACCAACCGGATGCGAACCTATTCTTTCATCAACAAGCAGGGTCAACCATTGGCCGGCGCTATCAATCCCGGCGCCGGGAGAGGTTGGTCGCTCGAATTGAAACCTTTTAAAGACGGATTGTCTCCCCTATACGACAGTAAAACAAGTGCCATTGGCTTTATCAATCCACAGGGGAAATGGGCGATTCAACCCACGGCATACAATGAATCGGGTGACTTCGGCAACGGTTTGGTCGCAGTACAAAACAAGGTGAACTGGTACTGGGGTTTCATCAATAAAAAAGGTGAAGTAGCCATTCCTTTTGACTATAAAAACAAACCAGGGAATTTTTCTGACGGATTGGTAGCAGTGAAGAACTCCCAGGATCAATACGGTTACATTGACATCAACGGAAAGACGGTACTCCCCTTTGTCTATGGCGATCTTTGCTACCCATTTGTTCAGGGTTTCGCGGTAGCTTATGTTCAGGACAATAAACCGGGCTACTCGATCATCGACAAAAATGGCATGGTGATCCGTCGTTTTGGCCCTGACCCTGTAGTTGTTTATGATAACGGATGGGTCTATTATAAGGAGTGGTGCAACAATTTTTGGGCTGTCGGCATATCCTCTCATGACGGAAAAGATATTCTTGTCCCCGGTTATTTCAATTATATCGGTGAATTCAGGAACGGGTTAGCCTATGCCGTGGCAACCATCGATCACAAACAGGTCAGGGGTTTTATAAACCTCAATTTTGATTTTGTGATCCTGCAGACCTATTGATGCATTAAAATTTTGTCGGTTAATTCAAATTTTTTGTACTTTTGCCCGACAAAAATCCTACTCCGGGTTTTTCCGGAGTAATTCGGGGCGTGGCGCAGTTGGCTAGCGTACTTGCATGGGGTGCAAGGGGTCGGAAGTTCGAGTCTTCTCGCCCCGACAAAAAACTCAATTGATTGATATATAACATATTAATCAGTTGAGTTTTTTCATTTTGTCCCTATTTTATACTTACTCGTTACGGTTCAGGATCAAAAGGAAATACCCGCTGAAAACAAGGTAACTTCCAGGTTCAGTAACCTGGCTGGACCAATTCCGACACCCAGTTCAAGGGCAGAAAGGAATCCTTTTGCGGTCCGGAATTTTAAGGGTGTAATCCTGACCCCAAACGACCATGCAGGCACCGGAGGTTTGGCTCCGGTTTCACTCAGAAACTGTGTGCGCTGCCCCACAATTGCATCGGCAGTGAGATAAGCTGCCGGTGTCCATCTGCCGGATCGTTGATAACCAAGGGCAAGCCGGATCGGTATTGAATTTCCGTTCAGCCAGAGCAGGTTGACATCCGCCTGGGCCGCAAGGCCGGTACGGTGAAGAAGATGCAGACCCAATCCAAGTCCCACACCATCGGCTGTTATGCGATCAGAGGTGTAATACATACCACACTGTTGAATCAGGGGAGAAAATGTCAGGTTCTTCTGCGCACCGCATGGCAGTGTACACAAGATCAGCAAAATCAATGCAAGGGTTGTGGCTTTCATTTCTGCACCTCCGCCATTAGGGCAATTGCTGCCGTGAGTAACCGGGTGTTATTGACCAGAAAATCCTTGTTGACAGTCGAAGGAAGATCGGAAGGCAAATGGTAATTCGGGTTCCGGAAATTAGCCCCATCGGTAAAAAAGACTGTCGGAATGCCTTTGTACCACATCAATCCGTGATCGCTTCGCATGAACACTGATGAAAGGAAATAAGTACCGTCGCCCGGAGCAAGGATTCCCACCGTTTTGGTCAATCCGCAAGAATGACTCATATCAGTGATCTGCCGGGTCAGGGATTCAGAATCTTTATTTCCACAGACCATCAGGTAATTGCCGACATCGGGAAATCTGATTCCCTTAATATTTTTCTGACTTCCCGGTTCCTCCGAAGCGTAACCGACCAGGTCAAGCACAATGGCAGCCTTCACATCATCAGCCAGTCCCTGCTCCAGATAACGGGTACTGCCAATTGAACCCAACTCCTCCAGGTCGAAAGCGACAAATCGGATCGTGCGCGCGAAACTGTGCTTTCGTACAGCCCGTGCCGCCTCAAGAATAGCAGCGATGGCGGTGGTATTGTCATCAGATCCTCCATAAAAAGCATCAATGTGTCCGGCGACCAGGATCACCTCTCCGGCTTTGGTCGTACCGGGCCATTCAGCAAAAACATTGTAGGTGGTATTGACGTCATCACTGAGAACCGCGGTATCGGGTTCGTAACCCATTGATTCCAGAACCGTACTGAACATTCCCACCGCAGCATCCCGGGTCAGATGGTCGGAAGGGAAAAGATCTGCGGGAGGGAACCCGGTATTGTCAACCGGGGTATCATTGAGGTGAGCCAGGGTGAACCGTTCCACCCAGGGCATGAGGCTGTCGATCGTTAGATCGGCTGCAACGGTCGTCGCTGTAAGATACCCTGAACGATCCGGATCCTCCTTGCTGCAGGATGACACCGCGAAGGTTATCAAAATTAATGATATCAGGATGATTGTTCTCATGGTTTAAAATTTTCTGCTGATGGAAAAAAAGGTCAGTTGTCCTCTGAGTGTTCGGCCAAAGTCGACAAAATGGGTTCCTAAATCCAGCTCCAGGAAACTCAGCCGCCACTTTTCCCAAACCCGGAATGCCAGCGGCGCTGCATGAATTGAAACATAGGCAATGCCTGTCGACTGGTTCATTGCAAAACTTGTTTCCTTTAGCATTCCGGTTCCCTCCTGAAACTGAGCCCTTGCGGTGATGCCCATCTCGAGACCAATGTCGGGATTCCAATGACCGAACTCCTGTTGCAGGACAACCCTTCCGAATAGTTCTGGTCGTACGGGGCCAAACCCGAGCCTGACACCGGCCTGCCAGTCGGCCGGACCTGCCAGCCGGCTCCTGACGGCCGCTTCGACTCCAAAGCTGTTCTCCAGCGTGTAAACAGTCTGATAGATCAACATACCGAATCCGGCATTTACCTCGAAAGCCGGACGTTTCCCGGCTTCCTGGGCATTTGTAGCTACAATCAAAGAGAGTGACGTCAAAAAAAGAAGGAACTTCCGCATAAAGCTATTGTTGTATTAATCATTCGATTTCCCTGAAACCGGCTGATTTTATCTCACCTTAATGATCTTCCGTATTTCTGACTGATTTCCTTTGACCAGAGAGATGAGATAAACGCCTTCGGGGTAACCGGCAAGTGAGAACCGTTCGCTGATTCCTCCTGAAAAAACCGTCTGGCGGATTTGTATTCCCATTTTTCCGTAGATCGTCACCACTCCATTTGTTCCACAACCATCATCTTTAACCTCAAGGGTAAAAGCATCCGATGTCGGGTTCGGAAAGACCCTGAACAACGATTCTTTCCTGAAATCAGGAACTTCTTCCTCAGAATAGGGAACCGGGTCTGCTTCATTAGATGATTGATTACTGCAAAAAGTTGAATTGGTGGCAATGAACCCATTCAAATAGCCAAGGTTTAGCACTTTAGTCCCGGGCAGCAGGTGGATGTCATTACCTGCGATGAGTGTGACACTACCCCCTTCCTGTACCAGGAAAGTAGTGTTGTTCCCTGCAACCGTTATGGTCTGAGTGGCATCATAGCAGAGAGTCTCCCCGTTTTCGACAACGATATTCTGTAAGTCCAGCGTACTGTTTTCACCCGTATCGAACCAGACATACTGCCACTGCCCGTTATTTTCAAAAGCCCAGTTACCTCCACCCAGTTCATAGGGCGCATCCCAGGGTTCAATCCTGCAATCAATCCCTGCCTGGGCCATGGCATGACCGGTTATTTTTAACCTGCATTCGGCACGGTAAGATGAATACTGCGAAAGGGAGTTAAGATAGGTTTGTTGCGTGTTCCACCAATGCCAGACACGGTTCCTGTGGGTGGAAGGTGTGAATCTAAGGATGCCATTGCTGATCGAACCGGGGAAAGGATGTTCGTGGTAATCACCGGGAGGGAAAAACGGATAGCGCAAAAACAAACCTCCGTCCCCATCCGGGTTAAAAGTATCATAGTTGTCTTCATATAATACTGTCAACGTTCCCCCATTCCTTCCATAAAGCCTGAAATAATCAACTTCGACGACACAGTCGTCTGTTACATTATTATCTGTCAAAACCTGCATCCAGGCGGCTAAATAATGATAATTTGAAGGAGGAAGAGGGTTTTTGCAATAGCTGCGGAGGGCGGCTTCAGGAGGAATCCTGTCATCGATGATTGCATGGGGATGATTAGCATCGATCAAAGGAACGACGGAACTATCCGATGAAATTTTGGCAGATATATTCAAACCATCGGCCGTAGGATTCAGAACAGTGTACATATTGTTCAATAGCACGTTATTGATGTAAACCTTTCCGTAAACAATCCCGGCTGGTTTTCCTGGTGATAAACCGTTAAAACCCACGATATAAAAATACCGGTCTCCAAAAAATTGTGGTATGAGGTATTTAACGTTAAATAAAATCTGCCCATAATTATCGGTAGCAGTGTTATAGGAGTATTCGTTGGTGCCCGTCTGCTCCATTGCCGGATACAGACCAATAGGCCAGTATTGCTGCAGAGTGACCATGGTTACCGGAAAAGGGAAAACCACCCGGATTTTGGCAGGCATGGTCTGTGAGAATACTGGAATTACGAACAGCCATAAGCAAATCGTAAGGGCTGTTTTTATTGGCATTTGCCTTTTCATGGGAAAGATCTTTTGTGTAGGTGAAATATCCATAAAATTGCCTTTCATGCCGCCCATGAATGATAATAATGGATATTCCAGGTGTTACAGTTTCACCAGTTTGCCGTATTGCAAGCTTGATTTTCCTCTGATCTTGTAAAAAAAAAAAACCCGGAGACACCGACCCTGAATAAATCTCATCAGGTTCGCTTGATATAAACTTAGCAATCCTTCTCCCATGTCATTAACGTTTGTGTCTAATGCTATTTCATTACTGACAAGCTTTCAAATAAACAAGGGCGACTCAAAAGAGATGTCCGGGTTTATTTATTTAATTAAGTCAACGATCAGTGCTTTACCGTAACCTTCATGGTTTTAAGACCCTGGCCGGTATCCATCTTCACGAAGTAAATCCCGGAAGCAAGCGATGAAACTTCAATCTGCGCGTTTTGTGCTTCAATATTGCTCTTCGTGCATACTTTCTGTCCAAGGAATGAGAATATCTCAATACTTCGGATGCTGAAATCGCTCCTGACATTTAACAGATCATTTGCAGGATTGGGGAAGATCGCGATCGACTGACCTCCGGTTTCCGGAACGCCAATACTGTTCGCAACGAAACCATCATAGTAAGCCGGCAAAAAGGTGCTACCGTTCGAGTGGACAAATTCCCGAGGAATCGGGTTGTCGCTCCACGCAATGATTGCGGCTTGCGGAGAACCATCAAAGGTGAAGTCGAAATTGAAAAATGTCTCTTCAGGAATGGTCAGGCCGCCGGTTGAATCAGCCCATACAAAGGTGAGCATACCGGCCGAAGGGTTACTGACCAATATGTCGGTAATGCCTTGATACCAGTTGGAAGTCCCGACATATGTCAGATGTGCCGCGTCGTAATCGATACTGAACCGGAATGAGCCCATATCGGTTATCCCACTAGCGTGGACCGGCACTGAAACCGGTCCGGATTGTACACCAAGTAACTGTTCGATCCAAAGTATACCCGCAGGAAATACGGTGAGGGAAACCGGCACAAGAGTGGTGTCTGAGTCAGGGGTGCTGGTAAAAGTTATCGTTGCATCGTAAAAATCATGCGGAAGGTTGGTTGCATCAAGATGGACGTTCATATTCATGGATGATCCACCTGGAATGATTCCGTTATCAGGATCAATCGAAATCCACTTGGGCCGGCCGTTCCCTGGAAATGCCAGGCAGTCAACTTCGCAGCCGCCGGGGAAGCTGCCAACCAGGACAGTATTTCCGGTTGTACGGTCGGCAATACGGAGCTGGCCACTTGAACCATCATTGTTGTAAGCAGCAAGGAAGAGGGTGTTTGTTTCGAAATCATAGCCTGCACCCTGGGCATAGTTGGCGTCGAATCCCATCCATCCGACGGCTGTCGCATCACCGGTGGCGAGGTTGACCGAATACAGCGCGTCATTCACGATGTCCGGAACCCATGGAATACCGTTCTCATCGATGGCGATGTCAATGGCACCGGGAATGATCGTGGTAAACAGCGGAGTTGCAACACCAGTGGCCATATCAATGGTATAAATCGTAGACTGGGAAAGGTTGGTTGAAATCCCATACATGAGGTTGGTATTCTTATCAACAGAAATACCCGTCCAGAATTCACCACCTGTGGTCATGCATGAACCAATTGTTTCGATTGCGCCGGTGGCAAGGTAGATCTTGTTCAGGGTGTTTCTTTCGTAATCAACGAAGTACATGAAGTCATTATTCTCCGCATCAAAAGTGCCTCCGAAAGGTAAATAACCGGAGGTTGATCCGATGCCGGTAACATTACCCGGATCATCGGTATTGAATGAGAAGAAGGTCTCACCAGGATAGATGTTAATGGCATAACCCAGAGAACCTTTTGTGATGATCGGTGCAGCCGGAATCACCTTTCCACCCCGGGGCGCACGACCAATTGAAGGAGCAGCGGTTCCACGGGGGAATCTGCCGTCGCTTTTTGGAACTGAAATGCGTTTGTTCTGTTCCCGCAGTGTGGCATTCCAGATCAGTGTATCGTCGCCGGTGTTCTGGATAGTGATCGTTTGATCGCCCGTTTCTCCCTGGGTGAGGTTGACAACGAGGAAAGCCGGGGTGATGTTCATCTGCGGAGCTGTGAGGTCGAAGTTCAGCGTGGTTACATTCGGTGGTGAGATGATCAGACCGAACACGGTAATATCCTTTGAGGGAAAAGAATTTTGCTGCGTAAATGCCGGATTACCTGTAACGAAGATGCTCACGATCAGCAGAATTTTAACGATACGTAAGTTTGACATGATGCAATTTTTATGATCAAACCCTAATGCGGTTGAAGATTGAAGGGTATTAATAGGGCGAATATAAGGATAATAATTGTAATTGTACAGTAATCAGAATACATTTTTTAACTGAGTATAACTGCCAGCTTCGGAAATCCTGATGAATGGATTCGTTGTTATGGTAAATAGCTAATAAAAAAATCCAAAGTCTATAAAATTCAAACCTGGAAGGTTTTCGGGGCAGCTCGCAACTCCCCTTCTCCTCTGCGCACCTCAACCCCCGGCCCCTTCTCCTGAAGGAGAAGGGGAGAGGAAGAGTTATT
>CALMDO010000064.1 GCA_937862805.1 uncultured Bacteroidota bacterium | reverse complement strand
GGCAACACCCTCTATATCCTGGATGAACCCACAACAGGTCTTCATTTCGAGGATGTAAAAGTATTGCTGACAGTACTCAACAAACTGGTCGATAAAGGGAATACGGTATTGGTCATTGAACATAACCTGGAGGTGATCAAAGTAGCTGACCATCTCATCGATCTCGGCCCGGAAGGAGGGAACCGCGGGGGATTGATTGTCGCAGAAGGGACACCGGAACAAGTCGCCAAAGATCCCGAAAGCCTGACTGCCTTGCACCTCCGTCCCATATTACAACGAAATTAAAAGAATAACTACGATCCTTCAAAATGTCAATAAGCTGAAGCCAATGGAATCACAAGAGAGCAATGCCCGAATGGAACAGATCCAACCCAAGAGCTGGTCGGAAACCATCAGTTACGATACCTGGGAAATATTTAAGGTGATGTCGGAGATGGTGGAAGGTTTTGAAAAGCTGGCACGGATCGGGCCTTGCGTTTCGATTTTCGGTTCCGCAAGAACAAAGGAGAACGCCCGGTATTACCAGCTGGCTGAAGAGACCGCCTACCTGCTCACAAAAGCCGGATTTGGCATCATTACCGGCGGTGGACCGGGTATCATGGAAGCAGCCAACAAAGGCGCCCATTTTGCCGGAGGAAAATCGGTGGGGCTCAACATCAACCTGCCTTTTGAACAAAACCCCAATCCCTTTATCGACAGAACAAAACTCTTGAATTTCAACTATTTTTATGTCAGGAAAACCATGTTCATGAGGTATTCCATGGGATTTGTTGCCATGCCCGGCGGTTTTGGTACCCTTGACGAACTTACCGAGGCCATCACCCTGATCCAAACCCACAAACTGGTCAGGTTCCCTATCGTGCTGGTTGTGAAAGAATACTGGGAAGGATTGATTGACTGGATCAAAGAAAAGGTTCTCCTGGAAAACAATATAAAAAGGGAAGACCTGGATATCTTTAAAGTGGTGGACACGCCCATGGAGGTGGTTCAGGTAATTACCGAATTTTACAAGACTTATGCGCTGAAACCCAATTTCTGAAACTATATTTTATTTCGTTACCTTTGCGATCAAATAACCTTTCATGCCCAAAAGAAAAGCCCCACTCAAACAGGAACCTTTGATCAATACGGTAATCGAAGCCATGAAGGATAAAAAAGCAGGAAACCCGGTCATCCTCGATTTCAGGCCTCTTCACTTGGCTGTATGGGATACCTTCACGATCTGCCATGGAACCTCCCGGACCCAGGTCGCGGCGATCGCCGACCATGTCATGGAAGAAGTTAAGAAAAAACATGGCATCGATCCCTGGCACAAGGAAGGTTTTGAAAACGCGGAATGGATTTTGATCGATTACAGCGATGTGGTCGTTCATATTTTTCAGGAAGAACGCCGTAAATTCTACAATCTGGAACAATTATGGGCCGATGCTGAGATGATACCGATTGACTCCACTGACTCAAAAAAACCTCAATAATAACCGGAATCAGACAGAATGGCAGAAAAACAAGGTAAGAATTTTATTCCCCCCAAAGGCAAGCGGCCTAAATTCAGCTTTTACTGGATTTATGCAATCCTGCTTATTGTTTTTATCGCGATCCAATACTTCAACTATACAAACCCGGTAAAAGAAATTACCTGGTCACGTCTTGAAGAATTGCTCCTGAAACAGGATATCGATAAAATCGTAGTGGTGAACAAAGAGAAAGCAGAAATTTTCATCAAGAAAGAGAAAATTCAACACGATACGGCATACAAGGAGTTTACCAAACGCAGCTTTGGTACCTCGAATACAGTCAACCCCCAGTTTTATTACCAGATCGGTTCTGAAGAGATCTTTCACGGACTGCTGAAGGACACCCGCGATTCGGTTGTCTCCCGGATGAAACGCGACAGCCTTCCGGTGGCACAAATCACTGCCTTCCAAAAACAATATCCCTACCCCCCAGGTACTGAAACCCGCAAAGATCTCTTTGGAGATTTCCTGAGTTACCTGATCCCCATAGCAATCCTCATTGGCGTCTGGTTTTTGATCATGCGGTTCATGAGCAAAGGAGGCGGAGGAGGCGGCCAGATCTTCAACATCGGGAAGTCAAAAGCACAACTTTTTGACAAAGATACCAGTGTGAGTGTCACTTTCAATGATGTAGCCGGATTGGAAGAAGCAAAGGTGGAGATCATGGAGATCGTGGATTTTCTTAAAAATCCTTCAAAATATACCAACCTGGGAGGAAAAATCCCCAAAGGCGCCCTGCTGGTCGGTCCACCGGGCACCGGCAAAACCTTGCTGGCCAAAGCAGTGGCCGGAGAAGCTAAAGTGCCTTTCTTTTCTATTTCAGGTTCTGATTTTGTCGAAATGTTTGTCGGAGTGGGCGCCTCACGGGTGAGGGATCTTTTCCGCCAGGCTAAAGAGAAGGCCCCCTGTATCATCTTCATCGACGAGATTGATGCCATCGGCCGTGCCCGGGGAAGAAATGCCATTACCGGAGCCAATGATGAAAGAGAGAACACCCTTAATCAATTGTTGACCGAAATGGACGGTTTCGGTACTAACGCCGGCGTGATCATCTTAGCCGCAACCAACCGTGCAGATATCCTCGACCGGGCCCTGATGCGCGCCGGACGTTTCGACAGGCAGATCTCCGTAGAACTTCCCGACCTCGAAGAACGCAAAGCCATCTTTAAAGTCCATCTCAAACCCCTGAAACTCGATTCCGGACTGGATGTCGACTTCCTGGCCAAACAAACGCCTGGCTTCTCAGGCGCCGACATTGCCAACGTGTGCAATGAATCAGCCCTGATCGCCGCCAGGAAGAACAAAACCATCATCGAACGCCAGGATTTCCTGGATGCCATCGACCGGATCATCGGCGGACTCGAAAAACGCAACAAAATCATCTCGGCCCACGAAAAGAAAGTGATCGCTTTCCACGAATCAGGCCATGCCGCCGTAAGCTGGCTGCTCCAATATGCCCATCCCCTGGTTAAAGTGACCATCGTACCTCGCGGTAAAGCCCTGGGAGCCGCTTGGTATCTTCCCGAAGAACGTCAAATCACTACCTACGAACAGATGTTCGACGAAATCACCTCAGCCGTGGGTGGCCGTGCTTCAGAAGAGATTTTCTTCGGAAAAGTCTCTACGGGAGCACTCAACGACCTGGAAAAGGTGACCAAACAAGCCTACGCCATGGTGGTCTATTTCGGCTTAAACAAAACCATCGGCAACATCAGTTACTACGATTCTACCGGCCAAAACGAGTACTCCTTCCAAAAACCATACAGTGAAAAGACCGCTGAGGTGATCGACGGCGAAGTGAGAACCATCATCGAAGCGGCTTATGAACGAGCCCGCGACATCATCAGCGAAAACAGGGATAAACTGGAACAACTGGCTAACCTCCTCCTGGAGCGGGAAGTGATTTTCCGCGAAGATCTGGAACAGATCTTTGGAAAAAGACCATGGGAATCGGAAGAAGAGAAAAAAATGTCTCCCCCGGAACAACCGGAAACAACCCAATTACCGGCCTGACCCTAATCGGAGCAACCCATGGAAGAGAGTACCGCCCGCGAAAAAATCCTGAAAAAAATCAGGGACGCCCTGATCGAAAAGACCGAACCTCCCTACCCGGTGATCGACATGGAATCATCGGTTTACAAAGAACTTACCGAACCCCTGGACATCTCTTTTGCCGAAGCTCTCGTGAAAGCCTCCGGGAAATTTGTTTACTGCGAAAATGAAGATGAATTCATAGGTAACCTCAAATCTTTTATCCTTGAAAAAGATTGGGGCGTGCTCTTCTGTAAAGATCCGAAAATCCAGCAACTGCTTAAACAAGGTGGCGTCCCCTACGAATCACACAACGAATCATTTTTAGAAGCACGCATCGGAATAACCCGTTGCGAATACCTGATCGCCAGGACCGGAACCGTAATGGTTTCATCGCGGTTGAACCCGGGCAGAAAAATTACCGTTTACCCTGAAATCCATCTTGTTCTTGCTTACTCCTGTCAACTGGTTCCGGACCTCAGACAAGCCCTGGCCAACATCAAACTTAAATACAAGGACCATTTCCCCTCCCTCGTGTCGCTGATCACCGGCCCCAGCCGTACAGCAGATATCGAAAAGACGTTGGTGTTAGGAGCACACGGTCCGAAAGAATTTTATGTTTTTCTCATCGATGACAATCGACCTGTTAATCCATAAACCTGAAAATGAGTAACTTCTGGGCAAGGACGATCACCGGTCTGTCAATGGTATTCATCCTCCTTGCTGCCATCTGGTTCAGCGGATGGGTCTTTGCAGCGATTTTCCTTCTCATCCTGATCCTGGGATTGATCGAATTCTATGGACTGATCACCAGTGCAGCGTGTTCTCCGCAAAAAAGCTACGGGATCACAGCCGGCGTTATCCTGTATGTATGCTCTACCCTCGTTTTTTTCCATTCACCCCTGATCCCCCGATCACCGGTAACTTCGCTTCTCCCCTTTCTTCTGCCCATCCCGCTTTTCTTTATCTCACTCATCCTGGAAATCTACCGGAATAAAAACAACCCGCTGACCAACGTGGCTACCACCACCTTCGGTTACTTGTACATTGCCCTTCCATTTTCCCTGTTGAACGCTTTCAGTGCTCCCGATTCTTTACACTTCTACCGGCTCCCGGTGATCCTGACAGGCTATTTCGCCTTTACCTGGATCTATGATACCGGCGCTTACCTCTATGGAAAACAATTCGGAAAACATCAGTTTTTTAAGCGGATATCTCCAAAGAAAACCTGGGAGGGAACTATTGCCGGAGCAATTATCACCTACGCTTTCGCTACCGGATTCAGTCTGTGGATCACTGCCTTACCGGTTGTGGATTGGTTCGTCCTGGCCAGCCTGGTAGTGCTTTTCGGGACCCATGGAGACCTTTTTGAATCCCTGATCAAACGCAGCCTTAACATCAAAGACTCCGGGAAGATCCTTCCCGGCCATGGAGGGATTTTAGACCGTTTCGACACGGTGTTGCTTTCAACCCCTTTTGTATTTTTGTATTTCTTTTTCCGAAATATCCTTTAACGAATGACCATCCACAAAGAAGGTTACAAAACCATCGCCATAACTTTTTTATTTGTGACAGCCGTCCTGCTGGCGTTCAACCACATTTATGAGCAGCAGACCTGGATCCATTGGGTACTCTATGCACTGGGATTGTGGTTTTTTATCATGATTGTCAGGTTTTTCCGCTCTCCTTCAAGGAAAGTCGACAGCCAGGAGCATGTTATTCTTTGCCCGGCCGACGGAAAAGTTGTAGTCATCGAACGAACCATTGAACCGGAATACTTTAAGGATGAACGGATCCAGGTTTCGATCTTTATGTCTGCTACCAATGTTCATGTGAATTGGTTCCCGGTAGGTGGGGAGATCGTCTATTATTATTATCATCCGGGTCGCCACATGGTGGCTTTCAATCCCAAAGCTTCCCTTGAAAACGAACGGGCAACCACGGTCATTGAAACCGCTGATAAAACAAAGGTGCTGGTCCGGCAGATTGCCGGCGCGATGGCAAGACGGATCAAATGTTATCCCAAGGTAGGAGAACCGGTAAACCAAGGGGAAGAACTGGGGTTTATCAAATTTGGTTCACGCGTAGATCTTTTATTACCTACCAATACCAAGCTGGAAATCAAACTCAACCAGAAAGTGGTTGGTAAAAAGACAGTGATCGGGCGGTTCAAAGCCTGATAACAGGGGCAGGGCAGACAATTACCAGCCTCAGGGCTCCAGCGCCCGCCGTAAGAATTGAATGAATGGAAGGGTCACCCCGAAAAAATCCAGAACCAACTTTTCAAAACCATCGCTGTTGATCTGTTCATCCTCTAAGGGATAAGTGACCAGGTAATGTTTGTGGCGGAGAAGATCCATTTCCTCAAAATCACGCGGGAAATCCCGGGGAGGAAGTTTGACCATTTCTACTTCTTGTAACCCGTCGCAAAACTTCCTTAACTTTTTGTCTTCCAATATTTTTCTGAATTCCTTTGGGTTGTAATAAACCTCAAGTCGGATTTTTTTTAAAGTATCCGGATCGGGCATGTAAACCCCGGCTGTTAAGAAGGATTCACCGGGCTGAAAATGAATGTAATAACCGGGGCCGGAACTTTTTCTTCCCGCCGGGGTCATCCATGCTCCCATGTTGAGTTTGTAAGGGGATTTGTCCTTTGAAAACCTCACATCCCTGTAAATCCTGAACATGCAGTCCTTGGTTTGCGCGAAACGAAGTGCCGGATCCCACCGGGCCATGACGGGCAGGATGGTATTAACGAGCCGTTCCACCTCGCTCCTGGCCGCATCATAGTCGGCTTTGTGCTGCTGAAACCAGGGGCGGTTATTGTTTTCTTTCAACTCCCGGAGAAAGGTGAGTACGTTATGATTCATGTTTTTCTATGCAATTACTGATTTCCTATGGCAAACTTAGGCAATAATTCTAAAAACCGGTTCTCCCGGTTATTACCTTTTGGTTGCAAACCGGATTAAGCAAAAAAAATGATGATGCGCATCCCTTTGATCGTTGGTCTGTTCCTCCTTTTCTTTCCCATGTACGGATTTACCGTCGGAGAGCGGACTGTAGCCGGGAGTCGTTCTGCGGGAATGGGAGGATGCGGCGTCTCCTTACCGGAGTTGTGGTCGGTCAGGAACAACCCTGCCTGTGTTGCCTGGGTCGACAGAATCAGTGCCGGGCTTTTTTGCAAGAACCAATTTCTCCTAAAATCAATGTTTTATGAACAATTCGGTCTTGTTCTGCCGACCCGTGCCGGGAACTTTGGTCTTTTTGCCGACCATTCCGGGAGTGGTCAGGCCCACGTTCTCCGGGCAGGGTTGATTTATTCCAGAAAATTTGGTAACCATTTTTCGGCCGGTGTGGCTGCCGACTACCTGGGATTGATGTTTCCGGGCGAATATGGCAACAAAAACATGATCAATTGTGAATTCGGATTGTTTTACCAACCCCGCAAATACATTGCTGCCGGGGTTCACGTTGTCAACCCGGTGCCTGTAAAGATAACCACACATCCGGATGAGACCCTGCCGACCACTTTCTGTTTAGGGCTGACCTGGTTCATCAGCGGTTCTTTCCTGGTCTCCCTGGAGGCTGAGAAGGACCTGGTCAACGATCCCATTTTCCGCCTGGGTGGTGAATACCGGGTTGTAAAAAGTTTTATTGTGCGTCTCGGCGCCTCGTCTGCTCCCTTTCAATTCGACCTGGGTATGGGGATCCTGTGGGGCCCTGTGATGATCGATGTCGCAACGGGATATCACCAGGTTTTGGGTTTCACACCATCCTGTTCCATTATTTATTGTTTTCCGAAAGGAGGCAGAAAACCATGAAACAGCTTTTACTGGTCGGGATGACACTCATCTGCCTTCTTTACGCATCGCTGGAAGGAAAGGGTCAGGCAGATCCGTTGGGCGATGCCATAGAAAAGGATGCAGAATCCGGGGAATCGGTCAGGGACTATTCACAGTTGGTGGAAGAACTGACGGAATTGTCACGCCACCCGCTTTCGCTTAACCGGTCGGGTATCGAAGAGATCGGAGCGATTCCTTTCTTATCGGAAACGCAAAAAAACGCCTTGCAGCGGTATCTTCTCGCTTACGGTGAAGTTTTCTCCATCTATGAACTGGCTGCTGTTCCCGGTTTTGATTCCACCCTGATCCGGAAGATAGCACCTTACATCTCGATCGGAGCTGTTCCCAAAAATCCCCCGCCCACTCCCCGTAACCTTTTAAAGCGGGGACGACATGACCTGCTGATTCGCTATGGAAGGTTGTTCCCGGCAGCGCAGGCATATACCGCGGACGATTCGCTCCTGAATACTAACCCCGAAAAGTATTATCCGGGTTCTCCTGACCGGCTCTTTTTTCGCTACACTTATCATTATTACGATAAGGTACAAATTGGTCTGGCCGGAGAAAAAGATCCCGGAGAGCAATTTTTCACGGGAGCTCAAAAAGCCGGGATGGATTGCTATTCAGGTTATCTTTCCGTATCCAACATGGGTATTCTCAGCAGGTTTGTAATCGGAAATTTCAGGATTTCATTCGGCCAGGGTTTGACTGCCTCCACCGGGGTGGTTCTTGGCAGCACTCCCGGATTTTCATCCGCTTCAGTGGCAAAAGGAATAAAGCCCGGCACCAGCACAAATGAAGGGGATTATCTGCGTGGCATCGGGTTATCTTTGAAGTTCAAACCGGTCACGGGAAGCTTGTTCATCTCTTACCATCCGCGGGATGCGACGGTGTTGGCCGTTGATTCAGCCAGCCAGGAACCGGCGGGGATCAGCGCCTTCGTGAATGGCGGTTACCACCGCACACCGCGGGAGATCAGCAAGAAAAATGCTATTCACGAATTGGTTTACGGAGGAAACGTGGATTACACGCTCCATCCCGATCTTCACACCGGTATCCGGTTTGGCGTCACGTGCATCGGCTGGCATTATGATGCAGCCCTGCAACCTTCACCTGAACCTTACCGCCTGTTCACTTTTTCGGGCAATGACAATTTTGTTGCTGGCATTGACGTGGAATTGAGAAGACGCTATTTGCATTGTTTCGCCGAGTTATCACGAAGTAATAACGGGGCTTTGGCATGGTTGGCAGGCGTAAATTTCATGCCTGATCCGGGCTTCAACATTCTGGTAAAAGCCAGGAACTATTCTCCTCACTATCAGAATCTTTTCTCCAATGCATTCGGGCAGAACAGCGTCAATGCCAATGAGAAAGGCATTTACTGCGCAATCTCAGTAACCCTTTTGCCAAAACTGACCTTGACCGGTTATCTGGATCTCTTCAGTTTTCCCTGGCTTCGTTATCGTGTTGATGCACCCGGTGGCGGACAGGAATTCGGGATGATGGCCACATTGCAAGCTACCCGGGACATGATACTTCAGTTGAGGTACTACCAAAAAAACAGTGAGCGGAACCTGCCGGTGGAAAGTGAGGCCCGGGTACATCAAAAAGGAGGTCTGATGTCCGGTGATCTCCGTTTTGACCTGGTATGGGACCCTTTTCCAACCCTGCGTTGTCAAAGCCGGTTTGAATGGAAGCATGCCGGGGAACAAGGGGTGCTCCCTCAACACGGATTCCTGGTTTATCAGCAATTCAGACTCCAGCCTGTAAGATGGCCTTTAACCTTCACCGGCCGCTTCACCCTTTTTGATACGCGGGGTTATGATTCGAGGATCTATGTGTTTGAACCGGAAGTCCTTTATGGGTATTCAGTACCGGCTTACGATGGCAAAGGGTTGACTGTATGTGCGGTGGTCAAGGGAAGGATCGGCCGCTTTGCCGATGTGTGGGTAAGAGGCGGATGGATTTGGTATTCTGACCGGACAGTTATTGGCAGTGGCATTGATCAGACGGCTGGGAATACACGGTTTGAATTGACTTGTCAGGTGTTGATCAGTATTTGACAGAAAGGCGATAAAAAGGGAAGGAAGAGCATTAAAAAACCCTTCCGTTTTTCAGGTGGAAGGGGGTAAGTACCGATGGAGTAATAAGGATTATTTTTCTCCCGGATGGGATTTGATTTTGCTCAGGTTCTGCATTCCCTGAATGTTCATCCCTTTTGAAAGTTTTGAGATGGTGGAAAGATCGATGTTTCCGGTAAGACTCAGAACCATGACTTCGTTTTTGTCTTTCATCAGCATAACCATTTCATTGATCATTCCGGAAGCATCCTGCTTGGTAAGGAAACGGATGAACTGGCGGCCTTCGTTGATGGTCATCAACTCCTTGTATGAGGATACCGGGAAAAGCCCTGCGAATTCATTGTACACGGATACCGCTTTTACAATCTTTGCGGAGTCAAAATTAAAAGTAAGCACTTTCAAACCGGAAAGTTGTTCCATCATTTTTTTGACCTCCCTGGCGGCTGAGTCGGCGGCATCACCTTTTGCCATTTGCTGGAACAT
>CALMDO010000063.1 GCA_937862805.1 uncultured Bacteroidota bacterium | reverse complement strand
CAGGTTGGTGACAGGGGATGGCTTAAAGCGGGGGAAGAGCGGATTGAGGTTAGCGATACCCTGAAGGAAAACGAACTGGTGGTCCACATCACACCGACCCTTTTTACTGATCCCACGGTATCTCTTATCGCCCAGGTTGATGCGGAAAAACGGCGGGCTACGGCCAATAACCATTCGGCCACGCATCTGATGCATGCAGCGCTCCGCCGGGTACTGGGAAACCATGTTGAACAGAAAGGATCCCTCGTGGATGATCAGCATCTCCGGTTCGACTTCACCCATTTTTCCAAGGTGACCCGCGAAGAGATACGGCAGGTAGAAGCCATGGTGAATGCCCGCATCCGTGAAAACATCCCCTTGCAGGAAGAGCGTTTTGTGCCGATTGATGAGGCCCGCGCCAGGGGAGCGATGGCCCTCTTTGGTGAAAAATACGGCGACCGCGTCAGGGTCATTACCTTCGACCCGACCTACTCCCTGGAATTGTGCGGAGGGACGCACGTTGCAGCAACCGGACAGATCGGTTCTTTTAAAATCCTGTCGGAAGGGGCAATAGCAGCCGGAATCCGAAGAATTGAAGCCATCACGGCCGCAAAAGCTGAAGACTATTGGAATTCAAGAGATGAATTGATAGAACAGATCAGCGAATTGTTGAAAAATCCGAAGGATGTTGTCCGGGGAGTACGCCACCTGCTCGATGAGCACCAGGCACTGAAACAGGAAGTGAATGAACTCAGCAAATTGAAAATCAATCAGCTGATCGGAGAATTCACCGACAAAATTGAACGGAATGGCACCCTCGGCCTCCTTGCTGAAAAGGTACAGCTCCCGGCTGAAGAGGTAAAAAACCTGGGGTACGAACTGATCAAAGCCAACCCTGACCTTTTTCTGGTCTTTGCTGCCGAAAGCGACGGGAAAGCGTTGTTGACCGTAATGCTTTCCGAATCGCTCGTCAAAGAGCGACAGATGAATGCCGGTTCCATCATCAGGGAACTGGCGAAAGAGATCGGTGGCGGAGGCGGCGGACAGCCCCACATTGCAACCGCCGGAGGCAAAAACCCTTCCGGAATCCCTGCCGCCCTCGAAAAAGCCCGGCAAATCGCTCGATCTGTTAACGGATAAATGGTATTTTTGTTAGTTAACCGCCATTTAATTCCCAAACAACACTATGGATGCCCCACAACTGTTAACTGAAATTACCAGGTACTGCAAGGAAAACGCCAACCCTGCCAATGTTGTTAAATACCAGCGGTATTTCAAAGAAGGCTACGATGCCTGGGGACTCGATTCCGGATTGACCACCTCGAAAGCCAAAGCATTGGCAACTACTCCCGGAATTACCCTTGAAGTGGTTTTGACTGCGGCGCCGGAATTGTTAAAATCGCCCAAATACGAATCCACCAGCTTCGCGATTCTCCTCCTTCTTGCTTTTCAAAAAGAGTGGACACTTTCAACCTTCGTAACAGTGGAACACTGGTTTGAGATTGGTTTTACCAACTGGGCCCATACCGATTTTTTCTGTTCAGAGATCTTGCCGGTTTTCTTTAAAAAGAAGATCGTCACGCCGGAAGCGTTGGAACCCTGGCGTTTCTCCGATAACAAATTTCAAAGGAGGGCCGCCGTGGTCGGACTGATCAAACCGATGAAACTTTCGACTGATTTCAGGCCTTGGTTCGATTTCATCCACCCCATCATGCATGATAAGGCCAGAGAGGTTCACCAGGGATTGGGGTGGTTCCTCCGTGAAACCTGGAAAAAGCAACCCCTTCCCACCGAAGAATTTTTACTGCGATATAAAGATACCGCACCCCGGTTGATCTTCCGGTATGCCTGTGAAAAAATGACACCCGAACAAAAACAACGCTTTAAAAAAACCTGAATCCTTTCACCCATGTTGCTCCGCTTTGAGGAGATATCCAACAATGCCTGGCCGGCGCTTCAAACGCTTCAATACGACGGCTGGATCCTCCGTTTTGCCAATGGTGTAACCAAACGTTCCAACTCGGTCACACTCCTTTATCCGTCACACATTGACCCCATAGAGAAGATCAGGTTCTGTGAATCCCTTTACCAGTCGAAAAACATCGTTCCATGCTTTAAAATAACCCCCTTTTCCCTTCCTTCCGATTTGGACCATCTGCTCGAAAATGCCGGTTATTACATCCATTCCCATATCTCTTTTCAGACGCTTGATATGGGTTCTATTCCCGTTGCTTTTCATAGGGAGGGAATGATTGAGACGACACTTCGGGAGGAATGGATCGATGATTTCATCCGGATGAACCAATTTGATCCGGCACGGAAAGAGATCTACCGGATGATCATGGAGCGGCTGGTCACCCCTTTCTGCATGGTATCGGTTAAACAAGGAGCGAAGACCCTCGGGGTCGGACTGGGGGTGGCAGAGAAGCCCTATATCGGTCTTTTCGACCTGGTGGTTGACCCTGAATACAGAAACCGTGGCATTGGCCGGAAATTAGTGGAACAAATCCTCCATTGGGGGCTGCAGCAGGGCGCAACGACGGCCTACCTGCAGGTACTGACAGATAACCATCCGGCATTGAAGCTTTATCAATCAATGGGATTCCTGGAGCTTTATCAGTACTGGTACAGGATGAAACCGATCTGACCCTTATCCCAGGGTATTCACCTCTTTCCTGATCATCTCCAACGCGTTTTCGACAGGTAGTTTACCCTTTTCCACCATCAGTTCGAAAATGGTCTTCACCAGCTCGGCGGAAGCAGCCTTTTCATCGAGATTAGTGGCAGCACAATTGATCAGTAAGACCATCTCCTCCTTGGCATTTTTGACCAACTCCCAGGCCTGGGCTGAAACATACAATTGTTGGGATAAATTATACTCAAACTCTTCGCGAATGGTTTTGAGCAGCAAAGCCTGGAGCCTGACCGCGCTCAGTTCGGGCGCATTGAGCCGCATGACCAGGTTGGAAGGATGGATCCGCTCAAGGAACAAAACCAGCCGTTCATAAGCCTGTAACCGTAACGGTAACATGATTTTTACCGTATCAGAAGCCTGACCAGGAGGAATTAAAATGGGTTTACGTGTTTGTTTCAGGTAATACCTGAGCAGGATAAAAGCGCCACCTAAAAAAGCTGCAAGGAGGATCAGCCCGCCCGATAAGTGGTACAGGTAAGGAAGCTCGACAGGAGGATGCATATTCTTAGAATTTGGTCAAAAGTACCAAAAAGATTTCTTACCTTTGCTGCTTTTTACAATAACCTCATAATCATTCTATTATGACAACTCTTGCGAACCGGATCCACTATCTTGCCGAAAGTGAAACCCTGGCTATGTCACGTAAAAGTCGTGAATTAAAGGCTGAAGGACATGACGTGATCAACCTCAGCCTGGGTGAACCTGATTTTAACACTCCCGACTATATCAAAGTCGCAGCAAAAGAGGCGATCGATCTGAATTTTACCTTTTATCCGCCGGTTTCGGGTTATGAAGACCTGAGGAAAGCAATCTGCATCAAATTGAAAAGAGATAACAATCTCGGCTACGAACCCAACCAGATCGTTGTTTCTACCGGAGCCAAGCAATCCATCGCCAACGTGATGCTCAGCCTGGTCAATCCGGGAGATGAAGTACTGGTACCGGCTCCTTACTGGGTATCATACAGAGAGATTGTAAAAGTGGCCGAAGGGAAATCGGTTTTCATTCCGGCCACCATCGAAAATAATTTCAAAGTCACCCCGGAGCAACTGGAAGCAGCCATCACTCCAAAAACCAAGGTATTGATTTACAGTTCACCCTGTAACCCTACAGGATCGGTTTATTCCCGTGAAGAACTGGAAAAGATTGCAAAGGTGATGGTAAAATATCCGGGCATCACCATCATTGCTGATGAAATCTACGAACACATCAACTTTATTGGAAAACACGAGAGCATCTGTCAGTTTGATTACATCAAAGATCAGGTGGTGCTCATCAACGGCGTTTCCAAAGGCTATGCGATGACCGGCTGGCGGATCGGTTTCATCGCCGCTCCTGTTGACATCGCCAGGGCCTGTGATAAATTGCAGGGCCAGTTCACCTCCGGCGCCTCTTCCATCGCACAACGGGCTGCCCTTACAGCATTCATCACCGATCCCGGCGCCACACCCGACATGAAGACCATGCAACAGGCCTTTCGCGAAAGGCGTGACCTGATGCTCAAACTGTTGGCTGACATCCCGGGAATGAAAGTGAACCACCCCGACGGTGCCTTTTACATCTTTCCCGATATTTCATCCTATTTCGGAAAAAGTGATGGAAAAACAACCATCGCCAACAGCAACGACCTTTGTATGTACCTGCTCAACAGCGTTTTCGTGGCGCTGGTTCCCGGGGATGCTTTCGGAGATCCACGCTGTATCCGGTTCAGTTACGCTACCAGTATGGATAAACTGACCGAAGCCGTAAGGCGGATCAAAGAAGCCCTTGCCCGGCTCAGGTAATTTCATCAGAACTTTTAAAAAACTAACAGATATGAAAATCAGCAACAAACTACAGCAGTGGGTCCAGGAATGGGCCAACCTGTGCCAGCCCGATTCGGTTCATTGGTGTGACGGATCGGAGGCCGAAAATCAAAAACTTATGGATCAGATGGTCGCTTCGGGCATGGCGGTTCGACTCAACGAAAAGAAACGCCCCGGAAGCTATTATTTCCAGAGCGATCCCAGTGATGTAGCCCGCGTTGAAAACCGGACTTTCATCTGTTCCGCCAGGAAAGAGGATGCCGGCCCCACCAACAACTGGATGGATCCTGCAGAAATGAAATCAACGCTCAGGGCCATGTTCAAAGGGTGCATGAAAGGCCGTACCTTATACGTGATTCCCTTCAGCATGGGCCCGCTTGGTTCCAAAATAGCCCACATCGGGGTACAGATCACCGATTCACCTTACGTGGTGGTGAATATGCGTACCATGACCCGGATGGGCGAAAAAGTGCTGGAAATCCTTGGAGATGATGATTTTGTACCTTGTTTACACTCTGTAGGCGCTCCCCTGGAACCCGGGCAGAAGGACGCCAAATGGCCCTGTGCTCCCATCGAAAAAAAATACATCTCCCATTTTCCCGAAACCAACGAGATCTGGTCGTATGGTAGCGGTTACGGTGGCAACGCCCTGCTGGGGAAGAAATGTTTCGCGCTTCGCATTGCGACCAACATGGCCCGCCGACAGGGATGGATGGCCGAACACATGCTGATCATGGGCATCACCAATCCCAAAGGTGTTAAGAAATACGTGGCTGCGGCCTTCCCGAGCGCCTGCGGCAAAACCAACCTTGCCATGCTGATTCCCAACCTCCCCGGCTGGAAAGTGGAAACAGTAGGTGATGACATCGCCTGGATGAAATTCGGCGACGATGGCCGCTTATATGCCATCAACCCGGAAGCAGGATTCTTTGGTGTGGCCCCCTATACCTCTATGGAGACCAACCCCAATGCCATGTTATCCTGTCGGAGCAATTCGATCTTTACCAATACAGCCCTCACTCCCGATGGAGACATCTGGTGGGAAGGGATCGGATGCGATATCCCCGAAGGATCGATAACCTGGACCGATGAAGTGTACAAGAGAGAGAACGGGAAGCCGGCAGCACACCCCAACGCCCGTTTTACCGCACCTGCCAGCCAATGCCCGGTGATCGACAAGGATTGGGAAAATCCCAAAGGAGTACCCATCTCCGCTTTTCTTTTTGGCGGACGCCGGCCCGGTACCGTTCCACTGGTTTACCAGTCGTTCGACTGGAATCACGGCGTTTTCCTTGGATCCATCGTCGGATCGGAGGTGACTGCCGCCGCCATCGGCCTGAAAGCCGGGGTGCGCCGCGACCCGTTCGCCATGCTCCCCTTCTGCGGCTACCACATGGGTGACTATTTCGGACACTGGATCCATATCGGAGAAATAGCTCCCGACAAGACCAAACTACCTAAAATCTTCAATGTAAACTGGTTCCGCAAGGGAACTGACGGAAAATTCCTCTGGCCCGGATATGGAGACAACATCCGTGTGTTGAAATGGATCTTCGAAAGGGTTGACGGAAACGCCACAGCCATTGAAACACCCATCGGCTATGTTCCCGAAAAATCCTCCATCGATATTACCGGACTTACAGGTGTTGCAGATAAAATGGAAGATATTTTAAAGGTCAATCGCGAGGAATGGCTTCACGAATGTGAATTGATCGAAGAACACCAAAAGATCTTCGGCGACCGCCTGCCGGCTGCGTTGAAACAACAATACGTAGCACTGAAGAAAAGATTGATGGAATAACCACTTTTAATGGCAGAGAACTTCAGGATATACACCAAAGGAGGTGACAAAGGGGAGACTTCCCTACTTGGAGGAACCCGTGTGCCAAAGTCCCATGAACGCGTGGAGGCCTATGGCAACCTGGATGAGCTGAACAGTTTTACCGGACTGTTACGCGACCAATCGATCGATGAGCACAGCCGGAATATTCTGCTGCTCATCCAGGAAAACCTCTTCATCGCCGAGGCGCTGATCGCCCGCGATCCTGATAAACCAAACCCGGCACTTCCAGTTATAAAGGAAGAGGTCATACTTCTGCTCGAAAAAGAGATTGACAGGATGAATGAAAACCTTCCCGCAATCCGGCATTTTATCCTACCGGGTGGTCATCCTGCTGTCTCTTTTTGCCATGTAGCGCGCACTGTCTGCCGCAGGGCCGAAAGATCCCTCATCCGGCTCAATCAGACAGGCCCGGTAGATGAAATAATAATTTCCTTCCTGAACCGTTTATCCGATTACTTTTTCGTCCTTTCCAGGAAAATCGCCCATGATCTGAAAGTTACTGAAACAGCCTGGCCGCGGAAAGAAGAAAATGGGGAAAAGTAGTTGTTTATTTGGTTTTTATTTTTTTACTTTTGCAAATACCTAACCAACCCGTTGAAGTCATGTACTGGACACTCGAATTGGCCTCAAAACTGGAAGACGCTCCCTGGCCGGCTACAAAAGACGAGCTTGTTGATTGGGCAATCCGCTCAGGGGCGCCTCAAGAAGTGGTCGAAAACCTGAAAGAAATTGAAGATGAAGGCGAGTCCTACGAGCGCATCGAAGATATCTGGCCTGATTATCCTACCAAGGACGATTTCTTCTTTCACGAAGATGAATATTAGCCATTGGGCTGCTCAAAGAAAGTAAAATTAACCTTTCCATAGTTCCGGTGCCGGGAAAAAGTGGCATGCTCTGACCAGTCATACGATGCCGGGTGTTCCAGAATCAACAATCCTTCCGGTTTTAACAATCCCGACTCCACAACCAGATCGGGAATCCGGTCAAGATCTTTCAAATCATAAGGAGGATCAGCAAAGATCAGGTCGTATTTCGCTTTCATGTGTTTGAGAAAAACAAAAGCATTGGTCCGCACTGCCTCAATTTCGGTTATACCGAATTCCGTGGCACTTTTTCGGATGAATTCGATGCAGCGGGGATTGGCATCGACCGCCATCACGCTGCGGGCGCCTCGTGAGGCAAACTCAAAGGCAATACTCCCTGTTCCGGAAAAAAGGTCGAGGACCTCCAGGGTTTCATAATCCACCCAATTGACCAGTATGTTGAACAAACTTTCCTTGGCGTAGTCTGTCGTTGGCCTGACGGGAAGGTTGGCTGGCGGCACCAGTTTACGGCCACGATATTTTCCGCTTACAATCCGCATATCTGGAAGTTCAGGAGGGGATAAAAAAAATGCGGCGGGAATTGGTTGAGTGTATGACTGTATCTGAAGGATTCATTCCTGCGGACGAATTCCACATGCCTTACATACCTGTAGATCAGCTCCAAAATAGGATTGTTCTTGTCGATGTTGCCCAAAAGGATGACAGGGGTATTCTCCGGGTTCTGATTGAGCTGTTCCATCACAAATATCAGATAATAAACAATGTCCTCCCGGTTTTGATACGGGAAGGTATTGAAATAGCTCATGCGGTGACCGTCGAAGATTAAAATCTCACAACGGTGGTCACCGACATGGAGAAATACCCTGTTGTTGTTAATCCGGTTCTTGTAATGAATCCAGACAGAAGCGATGACCACACTGGCATAACTCACAGGGTTGACCTGCGGGAAATGTCCTTTAAGGGCAGTGTAAATTTTTTCAGGAATGGAATAAACGTGTTGAATGTCAGCCGAAATCAAATGGTCAGATAAGATTCGCTCCTCCTCCCCTCCTGTAAAATTAAAGTTCAGATAATTTTGACGTTCCTGACTGTCGAACAAAACTGCCGGAATAAGCGTTGATTTTTTCGTCTCAACCGCTATATGAATCGACCTGTACTGGTTTTTCAACCAGGGAAGCGCTGCGAAAGCGTTTTTCAGAAAGTCTTCAAAACCGGGTTTGATCCCTTTGTATTTTGGATTGCTCCCCGGATCGTTCCTTTTTACCTGTTGGATTCCCAGGTATTTGCTGCGGCGGTAATCCAGGATGGAACAGGCAAAACCCGTTTCGCTGAAAACAACGGAGAGATCATAGTTCTTTGTCTCCTGGATGTTAAAGGATTCATCCAGCACGTTGGCGACGAGGGTAAACAGTTCGGGCATCAGGATAATTTATACAATAAGCGCCATGATAATGGTGACTGCAATGATAAGAAGAAAACCCGAAACGAGATAAATTCTGCCGGTCTTAATGGTAAAAACGGAACCATAGATCATCTTCAGGGCGTTGTTGCTGATGATCGCCTGTAAAGTAGCCAGGACGATGACATCTGCAGAAACACCATATTTCCCCTGGAAGAGGTTGATCAAAAAAGGATCGATGTCGGTCAATCCGACGATCAATGATAAAATGTTCAATCCCGGTGTACCAAAACGGGAAAGCACCTCCCAGGTAATGAAGGTAAAGGCGATATACAATGCGGTGAAGATCAGTGCTACTTTGAACTCCAGCGGGTTGGTATCGGATTGCAGGGCTTCGTCGTGACTGCTGACCTGCCGGTTCCGGAAAAACAAAACTCCCACTCCCGTAAGGGCCGAAAAAACAAAAAGCAGGGAGAAGACGAGCCATACCCTTTCAAACAAAGGAGCGCTGAATATCAGGATAAGGATCAATATCCGGAGATACATCATGGAAGTTGCAAAAAGGATGGCTGCCATGTATTGATTGATGTGCTGTACCTCCTGCCGGCTTTTCCGCGCCAGAATGATGGTTGTGGCCGTACTGGAATATAACCCGCCCAGGATGCCCGAAAGGACAATACTTCCATTGGGAAAAACAAATTTTTTCAGCAGGTAACTGAAATAGGAGATCGACGAGATCACCACAACGGCTAACCAGATTCGGTAAGGGGTCAGACTCAGCCCTTTTACGATGGGATCATCGGGTAAGACCGGCAAAACAACACCGGCAATGATCAGGAATTTGGCCAACGTGATGAATTCGTAACGGTCAAACTTCCTGGAAAAAGAGGTAAATGTTTCTTTCAACTCGGTAAATATCAACACGGTGACTTCGATCAACAGGACCAGCCATAAAGGTTGGGTGAGGATCAGAGGGCCAAGGCAATAGGTGATAACGGCGACAAATATTGTCGTTGCCCCGTAATCTTTAAATTCCCTGATGTGATGGTAGTACGAAATGGCCAGGATGACGGTCAGCAGCAAGCCACCACCAATAAACAAAAGGGCCCTGTCGCGGTCGAGTAAGAAGAGAATGAATCCCAGAATACCGATGAAGGTAAAGGTGCGGTCGGTACCGAAGGTCCGGTCAGGGCCGTGTGTCAGATTGTGGATTTGCCGCTGCGATAGTCCGATCAACAATGAAAACAGGGTGACCAGGGCAAAATTGATCAGGTTTTTTGGGATTGATCCGATGAGTTCCATGGCAACGGGCTTTTATCGATGGAAAGAAGAACTTTTCAAATCAGGGTGATAACTGTTTAAACGCAGGCACCTGTTTCAGAAATTCATATCTTCGTAAAGCATGGTCAATTCTGCAGGCGTAGTGGACCATCCCGTTGGTGACAGCAATATAGCTGACTTCCAGCGACATGTTATATCTTGCTACCTGATCAAACACCTCCTGTGTGATGGGAACCGATGGCGCTTTGCATTCTACTACAAGGCATGGGTTCCCCGCTTTGCTGTAAGCAAGGATGTCCGACCGGCGGCTCATCCCGTTGAAAGTCAGGCGGGCTTCCACCACCAGCAAAGCCGGGGGATAACCCAGATGGGTCACCAGGTAATCAAGAAAGTGTTGACGTACCCATTCTTCAGGGGTAAGGCGTACATATTTTTTCCTGAAGGGGTCGAAAATCTCCTCTTTTCCGGAGAGAGATCTTCTGATCCTGGGTGTACAAGGAGGTAAATTGAGTTCAGTCATCATGGGTATGATACAAACTTAAAGAAAATCCGTCAAAACAGATCGGATTATTACGTAAGTTTGTGCACCTTTTCAACCCGAAATCAAACCATTGCAGGGATTTATGAAGACAAAAAAAGAGATTGTTGATGACTGGCTGCCCCGTTATACCGGAACCGCTCTCGAGGCTTTCGGGGAATTCGTGTTGCTGACCAATTTCAGTCGCTACCTGGAAATATTTTCGAATTGGTACAATGTCCCGATCATTGGTCAGGACCGGGCCATGCCAAGTGTAACAAATGGAAAGGTTACCCTGGTCAACTTCGGAATGGGAAGTCCCAACGCTGCCACCATCATGGACCTGCTCAGCGCCGTTAAACCCAAAGCAGCGCTATTCCTTGGAAAATGCGGCGGACTGAAACGGAAATGCAAGGTGGGCGACCTGATCCTGCCCATCGCCTCCATCCGGGGTGATGGTACCTCTGATGACTATTTTCCTGAAAGGGTTCCTGCTTTACCGGCTTTTAACCTTCAGAAAATCATGTCAACCATCATCTATAACCATCGAAAGAATTACTGGACCGGAACGGTCTATTCGACCAACCGGAGGGTATGGGAGTATGATGAGAAATTTAAGGCATACCTTCAGATAACCCGCGCCATTGCTATCGACATGGAGACAGCCACCCTTTTTATGGTCGGCTTTGCCAACCAGATCCCGACCGGGGCGTTGCTGCTCGTCTCCGATCAGCCCATGGTTGGTACCGGTGTCAAAACACAGGCCAGTGATAAAAAGGTGACCGAAAAATATGCAGAAGAACACCTCAGAATCGGTGTGGATACCATGGACTACCTGATGGACAAGAAATTGTCGGTCAAACACCTCCGGTTTGATTAACCACTCCTGATTCTTCACCCAACCGGCCATGGCAGGGAAAACCGAAACTTCGATCGACAATGTGTTGAATGATCTGAAAAACAAGATCTTTCACCCTATTTATCTGCTTCATGGAGAGGAATCTTATTTCATTGACCTCCTTTCTGAAGAGATCGAAAAACAGGTACTCAACGATCTTGAAAAAGAGTTCAACCAAACCATCGTTTACGGGAAAGATACCGACGTGCCCACCCTGATCAGTTATGCCCGGCGATTTCCGATGATGGCCAATTATCAGGTTCTGATAGTTAAGGAGTTGCAGGACATGGAGAAGTTGGAAGAATTGCGACTGTACACCGATAACCCTCTCTCTTCGACCATCCTGGTTTTGTGTTACAAATACGGAAAACTCGATAAAAGGAAAGCATTCTATAAATCGATTGAAAAGCACGGGGTGATCTTTGAATCCAATCGCTTGTATGACAATAAGATACCTGAATGGATAACGGGACACCTTGAACAATTGGGATACCCGATCCATCCCAAGGCAGCTTTGTTGCTGACAGATTTTTTAGGAGCCGATCTGGGAAAAATCGTCAACGAAATCCGGAAGTTGTTGATCAACCTTTCCCCGGGAACGCTGATCACTGAAGAGATCGTGGAAAAGAACATCGGGATCAGCAAAGACTTCAATGTGTTTGAATTGCAAAAGGCGCTGGTCCAAAAAGATGTGGTAAAAGCCAACCGGATCATTCTCCATTTTGCGGCTAACCCGCGCGACAACCCACTGGTGAAAGTGATCCCGATTCTTTTCGCTTTTTTCTCAAAGATCCTGACTTACCACTACCTGACCGATAAATCGAGGAATTCCGTTGCAGCCGCGTTATCAGTCAGCCCTTTTTTTGTGAATGATTACCAGGTTGGTTCCCGGAGTTTTCCGGTGGCTAAAATCATCCGCATCCTCTCTCTTCTGAGGGAATATGATATGAAATCGAAAGGGGTGGATAGCAACGCCCTCTATGCCTCTGACGGAGAATTGATGAAAGAGCTGGTTTTCAAAATTTTACATTAATCGCACAACCCTTTTTCCCGTGTGAATGATGCCATTCACAACTTGGTTTCCGGAGGGTTTTCTTTCCTGCCTTTTTTGGTATGATAACTTTTCCCCGTAGCGTGGTAAAGCTCTTCGATGGCTTTCTTATACTTTTCGAGGATATGTTTTCTCCTGAGTTTCAGGGTGGGTGATAGTTCCCCGTTGGCCATGCTCCATTCCGAAGAGAGCAGTCGGAACTTTTTAATTTTCTCGGTTTGGCCCAGATCCTGGTTAAACCAATCCACTTCACGCTGAATGCGTTTGATGATCTGGGGATTGAGTACTGCTTTTTCGCGCGATCCGTACCCGATATGTTTGATGGTACACCAGTTGCGGAGGTGATCGAAATCGGGGATGATCAGCGCTGTGACGAAAGGACGGTTTTCACCGATCACCATGATCTGCTCGATAAAAGGTGATTCTTTGAATTTTTGTTCAATCACCTGGGGAGCGACATAGCGGCCGGTGGAGGTTTTGAAGATCTCTTTTTTCCGGTCGGTGATCCGCAGGAATTTTCCATCTTCCATCACACCGATATCGCCGGTGTGGAACCATCCCTCGGCATCCATCACCTCGGCCGTTTTCTCGGGGCGGTTATAGTAACCCATCATAACGCCGGGACTTTTCACGAGGATTTCTCCATCATCTGCGATGTTCACCAGAACGTTGGCAAGGAGCGGTCCCACGGTACCGAATTTTAATCCTCCTTCACCAAAATGTGACATGGCCACGCAGGGGGATGTCTCAGTCAGGCCATAAGCGTCGAGGACCGGGATGCGGGCCGCCCAGAAAAATTTTGTCAGGCGCGGGTTCAAGGCGGCGCTTCCTGAAACGATGAACCGGATCTGCCCCCCCAGAGCGTTGCGCCATTTATTGAATATCAATAAATTGGCAAGTTTCAATTTGATAAGATAGGCCCTTTTCCGTGATTGGTCGGGTTCAAATTTATGTCCCTGACGCAGTGCCCAGAAAAAAAGTCCCCGCCCGGGTTTTGAAAGGGTCCGGCCCCGTGCAACGATCCGGTCGTAAACTTTTTCGAGAACCCGCGGGACTGCTGCAAAGGCATGGGGTTTAACATCCAACAGGTAGTCCGGTAGCTCCTCCATCTCCTGAACATAATGGACAGAGACGCCGAACGATTGAAAGACATAGCCTGCGATGCGTTCATAGACATGGCAAAGCGGCAGGAAACTAAGGGCCCTGTCACGGACCTTCAAGGGCAGAATGGCACGGATAGCCAGAAAGTTAGAGACGAAATTGCGATGCGATAACATGACTCCTTTGGGCCGGCCTGTTGTGCCTGAAGTATAAATAATTGAAACGAGTTCATCAGGTGCAATGGATGTTTTCAGGGTTTCCAGTTCCTCCGGATGGTCATACTTATTTCCGGCCTGAAGGAGTTCGTCCCAGCTTTTTAACCCGGTCACCTTTTCAATACAATAGATCCCTTTGATTGAACCAATTTTAGCGACAACGGATGAGATGCGGGAATAGATTTCAGCGTTCGAAACAATGAGGTATTCAACCCGGGCATCGGTGAGAATATACCGGTAGGTCTCTTCACTCACTGTCGGATAGATGGGTACCTGTACTGCCCCGATTTGCATGATCCCCATGTCGAAAAAATTCCACTCCGGGCAATTCACCATCACGGTGGCGATCCGGGTTCCTTTGCTCACACCCAGCGACAGAAGTCCAAGGCTTATCAGTCGGCTGTTTTCAAGATAATCCCGTGCTGAACTGGATTGCCATACCCCTCCCCTGCGCACATTGAACAATGTTTCAAGTGATTTGAACTCGTTCCTGTATAGCTCCAGCAAGTCAAACAACCGGGTGATCTGCTCCATAGGCTACCTTTTATTGAAAAAGACTTTGGATTTTCTCTTTATATTTTACCAGGATAAATGAGCGTCGGAGTTTCAATGTCGGTGTGATTTCTCCTGTTTCAAGCGTCCACTCTTCTCCCAGCAGGTCCCAGGTTTTGATCTTTTCTGTATCTCCGAACATCTTGTTGAAATGGTTAATTTCGGTCTGGAACCTTTTCCTGATTTTGGGATTCCGGATCACTTCCGCGTTGGAGGTATAAGGGATCTCTTTGACTGCACAATAAGATTTAAGGAAAACAAAGTCAGGGACAATGAGGGCGCCTGCAAATTTCTGGTTCTCCCCGACCACGATCAACTGGTCGATGAAAAGCGACTCCTTCAGGGTCTCTTCGATCAATTGCGGGCTGACATATTTCCCAAAGGATGTTTTGAACAACTCCTTTTTACGGCCGGTTATTTTCAGTTGCCCTTCGGGTTCTATCTGGCCCAGGTCGCCGGTGTGGAACCATCCTTCGTTGTCTACGGCCTCCCGTGTCATTTCAGGATCCTTATAATAGCCTTTCATCACGTTGGGTCCCTTGCAAAGAATCTCTCCATCGTCGGCAATTTTTACTTCCACACCCCTGAGTACCGGGCCCACAGTCCCGAATTTGATCCCGTGTTCAGTGAAGTCGCTCACCGCGATGACAGGAGAAGTTTCCGTAAGTCCATAACCTTCCAGGATGTCAATTCCTGCACAGGTAAACATGCGGTTGAGCCTGGGTTGAAGAGCAGCGCCTCCTGAAACCACCAACAGCCTTTTTCCTCCTAAGTTTTCACGCCATTTAACATAAACCAGCCGGTCGTAGATCTTGCGTTTAAGTTCGTAAAACCACCCGTTGGCTCCTTTCAGCTCGTATCGCAAAGCCAGGTGAAGAGCCCAGAAAAAAATCACCCGCTTAATGCCAGTCAGTTTATGCCCTACGGAGTACAACCGGTCATAAATTTTTTCAAGCAAACGTGGCACGGTCGTGAGGATCTCCGGTTTGACATCCACCAGATTCTCAGAGATGGTACCAATGTTTTCTGCATAATAGATGGAATAACCCCTGTAATGGTAAAGATAATTCATCATCCGTTCGTACACGTGGCACAAAGGAAGGTAACTCAATATTTTAGCTGTTTCGGGAAAGGGCGGGATATAGGAGACTGCTTTGAAATTGGTAACGATGTTGCGATGGGTAAGCATAACCCCTTTGGGGTTGCCTGTTGTTCCGGAAGTATAGATGATGGTGGCAACATCCTCTTCACTGATGGCCGATTTCCTTTTTTCAAGCAAGTCAGGGTTTCGATCTTTCCTCCCTAATTCAATCAACGCACTCAGGTGTTGGATCTCTTCTTGTTCCTTGTAACTATAAACAGCCTTAATTCCCGGAACCTCCGGTAAGATATGCTGGATCTTTCGTAGCAACTCCTTTCCCGAAACGAAAATGATGCTTACTTCAGCATGATTGAGGATGTACTTGTAGTCCGATTCACTGATCGTAGGGTAGATCGGAACGTGGATGGCTCCTGTTTGGAGGATAGCCATATCCACAAAATTCCATTCCGCCCGGTTGGTACTGATCTGGGCTATTTTATCACCCGGCTTGATCCCTGATGCAAGGAGCCCGTAACTGATAGCATCCACCATCTCCCGGTATTGCTTAATGCTATACTTCACCCATTGACCATTTTCCTTGGAGGCAATGACGTCATCCTTTGGTTTGTACTTCAATTCATGGTAAGGCAGGAGATCAAAAATGCGTGTAACTTCCATATTAAATGCAAATTAACTGAAATTAATCGTCATATTTCAGTACAATTATAATTAAAATAACTGAATATGTTGCTATTTTTTCAGGAAATGACTGGCGGAAGCTTGTGCAGCGGGAGTGATCACTAAGTCGTGGATATTCACATGTCCAGGAAGGGTGGCGGCAAAGTATACCACGTTGGCTACATCATCTCCGGTAAGTGGTGTAAAGCCTTTATAAACGTCGGAAGCCCTTTGGTGATCACCTTTGAACCGTACCAGTGAAAATTCTGTCTCGACAGCTCCCGGGGCAACCTGGGTCACTTTAATCCCGTAAGGGAGCAAATCGATGCGCATTCCTTTGGTGATGGCATCCACAGCGAACTTGGAACCGCAATACACATTTCCGTTGGGATAAACCTCTTTACCGGCAATGGAACCAATGTTGATAATATGCCCTCTTTTTCTTTTCACCATCATGGGTACTATCTGACGGGTTACGTACAACAGACCTTTGATGTTGGTGTCGATCATCCGTTCCCAATCATCAATCAAACCTTCATGAATCGGATTTAATCCTACTGCCAATCCTGCATTGTTGACCAGGATTTCAATGTTTCTCCATTTTTCCGGTAAAGTAGTGATCGCTTCCTCTACCTCTTTTAACTTTCTGACATCGAAACAGATAGGCAGCACCTCGACATTGAAGTTAAGGGCCAGATCCCTGGCTGTTTCTTCAAGCAACTCCTTCCGGCGGCCGGTGATGATAAGCCGGTAACCATCCTGAGCAAACCGGGTAGCCACCGCTTTCCCTATTCCGCTGGTTGCACCTGTGATGAAAATGATTGCATTTTTCTTCTCTGACGTTATGCGCGATTGTTCCATAATACAAATAATAAACTAAATTTCAGGTTGTAAGATTGAGTCCCCTTCGAAAAACATTCCAGGTTTGAATTCAATAAAAATATTTTTTGTTATCTTAAAGTAAACATGTTCATTAGCAAAAACCCGGAAGGTTTGAACCGTCTGGATTTAGCTTTTCGGAGAGGATTCAAGGTTCTTTTGGCGGATCCAGTTTCTTGCGTTACAGAAAGCTTCGATCCAGGGAGTTACCTGGTCTGTTTTCCGGTCAACAGGATACCAGGCCCATTGCCAGGGAAGGATTGAATCCTCAATGTGAGGCATGATGGCAAGGTGCCTTCCGTCGTGCGATGCTATACAAGCTGCATCAAAATGGGATCCATTGGGATTGCCCGGATAATCATGGTAATTGAACCGGGCAGGAATATGATATTGATTTTCAGCTTCTTTAAAATTAAACTTCCCTTCACCATGCGCGACCCAGATGCCCAGGCGTGAACCAGCCAATGAACCCAGCATCACCGAATGGTTGGGAAGGATTTCGACACCCACGAAGGAACATTCATATTTATGCGAATCGTTCCACGACATGCGGGGATGATCCGGTAAAGAGGGATAGATCAGCCCGAGTTCCACCATCAACTGGCAGCCGTTGCATACGCCAAGACTTAAAGTATCGGTTCGCCGGTAGAAGTTGTCGAGGGCTGTTTTTGCTTTGTCATTGTACAAAAAGGCACCGGCCCAGCCTTTCGCTGATCCCAAAACGTCGGAGTTGGAAAATCCACCGACAAACGCGATGAAATTGATATCACTGAGGTCTTCTCTTCCCGAGATCAGATCGGTCATGTGAATATCTTTGACATCAAAGCCTGCAAGGTACATCGCCCAAGCCATATCGCGATCGCGGTTCACCCCTTTTTCACGGATGATGGCGGCACGGATGCCTGTCGGGTTTCTTCGGCGGGGATCGATGCCATAGTGTGACCACTTTCCGGTAAAGCCTTGATCGAATTTGAATTGCAGTGGCTGAAGGTGATAATTCCGGAAACGTTCGAGTGCCAGTTTCTCTCCCGATTGTTTGCGGTCAAGCAGGTACGAGGTTCGAAACCATACATCACGCAAAGCGTCTATATCAAAAGAATAACTCTCTATCCCATTTCTGAGGGTCAGGGTTCTCTCAGAACAGACCTCTCCGATGGGAAGCGCCTCGACCCTGGCCTGCTGCATCACCTGACTGAACCGCTCGGAGTCTTTGACCTGCACGATAATACCAGGGTTTTCACTGAAAAACAGTGTGATACTGTCTCTTTCTTTTAGTGATGAAAGATCAGCATTGATGCCTAAGTCATTGACGGGAAAAGTCATCTCCAGCAGCGTAGTGATCAGTCCTCCTGCAGAGATATCATGGCCTGCCAGAATAACACCCTCTCCGATCAGTTGTTGGACAGCTTCGAAGGTTCTCTGGAAATAAACCGGGTCATCCACGGTGGGCGCTTCATTGCCAACGGCATTCACAACCTGGGCGAAACTGCTACCTCCCAGTTTTAATGTAAACCTCGAAAAATCAATATAATACAATTTGGTTTCCATATCATCGACCAAAACGGGCCGGATCACTTTTTTTACATCAGAGACTTCAGCTACAGCGCTGATAATCACTGTCCCCGGTGCATAAACTTCTTTTCCGCCGGGATATTTCTGCGTCATCGACAGGGAATCTTTTCCGGTGGGAATGTTGATCCCCAGGGCTATGGCAAAGTCGCTGACTGCTTTGACGGCAGCATACAACCGGGCATCTTCACCCGGATTTTTACTCGGCCACATCCAGTTGGCTGAGAGGGAGACGCCTTTCAGTCCATAAGTCAGCGGTGCCCAGATGAGGTTGGTCAATGCTTCGGCTACTGACAGGCGGGATCCGGCAACGGGGTCAATCAGGGCAGCAACCGGGGCATGTCCCAGGGAAGTTGCTACTCCCCGTAAACCCTGGTAGTCGAGTGCTGCCACGCCAAGATTGTTCAGGGGTAATTGAACCGGCCCGCAACTTTGTTGCATTGCGATTTTTCCGCTGACGGCCCGGTCAACCTTGTTGGTCAGCCAATCCTTGCAAGCGACTGCCTCCAGTTGCAGGACTTTTTCAAGATACTCCTGCAATCGTTCAGGATAACAGGCAGGCTTTGACCAGATGGCCGGGTATGTTTTATCGTGGATAAAAGTTCTGGGCGGTTTTCCAAAGAAATCTTCGAGTTTCAAGTAGATCGGAGAAGTTCCGTCGCGCCGGTCAAGGAAAACCAGTTGATGATCACCGGTGGTAACACCCGCTTCATACAGCGGCGCTCTCTCACGGGATGCAATGGCTTTCAGCAGATCGAGGTTTTCTTTACGGATCAGCAATCCCATCCGTTCTTGTGACTCGTTGCTTATAATCTCTTTTGCCGACAGGGTCGGATCACCAACCGGTAAAGCATCAATATGGATTTCACCGCCGGTGGCTTCCACCAACTCCGACAGTGCATTCAGATGCCCTCCCGCCCCGTGATCATGAATGGAGATGACCGGGTTTTTCTCCATTTCCGTCATGGCTCTGACGGCATTGAAGACTCGTTTCTGCATCTCCGGATTGGAGCGTTGCACGGCATTCAGTTCAATGGCATTCTCATATTCTCCTGTCGCTACCGAAGAAACAGCGCCACCGCCCATGCCGATGCGGTAATTGTCGCCTCCCATGACGACGATGGCATCCCCTGTCCCGGGTTCATCCTTCAAACTATCATCGCGGCGTGCATAACCCACGCCGCCGGCCAGCATAATCACCTTGTCATAACCATATATTTTCCCGTTCTCTTCATGTTCAAAAGTAAGAACGGAACCACAGATCAGTGGTTGACCAAATTTATTGCCAAAATCGCTGGCGCCGTTGGATGCTTTGATCAGGATCTCTTCCGGGTTTTTATAGCGCCATTTTCGTGCTTTGGTGTTTTTTTCCCACGATTGGCCCCCATCCATCCGTGGGTAGGAAGTCATGTACACTGCAGTGCCCGCAACCGGGATGCTTCCTTTCCCTCCCGCCATCCTGTCACGGATCTCTCCTCCGCTGCCGGTTGCGGCGCCATTGAAAGGTTCGACGGTGGTGGGGAAGTTATGGGTCTCTGCTTTCAGGCTGATCACCGAGGTGAAATCACGGATTGCAAAATAGTCGGCGACATTTTGTTTTACAGGAGCAAATTGCTCTATAACAGGGCCCTGGACAAAAGCAACATTGTCTTTGTAAGCTGAAACAATCAGCCCGGGATGTTCGCGGGAGGTTTTTCGGATGAGAGAGAAGAGCGATTCTGCCATCTCTTTTCCATCGATGATAAAAACACCATTAAAGATTTTATGGCGGCAATGTTCAGAATTGACTTGTGAAAAGCCAAAGACTTCACTGTCGGTCAGGGGACGTCCCAATTTCCGGCTGAGCTCTTCCAGGTAGTTGATCTCATCATCGCTCAAAGCCAATCCTTCACTGGCAGCGAACGCGTGGATTTGTGGAACGTGTTTGACGGGTTGAGGTTCCACCCGGAGGTCAAAAAGATCCTGACCCGGATCCACGTAAAGGTGTTGCAACATCGCGTCGTACTCAGGAATCAGTGGTTCCGGCGGAAGGATCCGGAATTCCTCGATACGCCGAATCCCGGTGATTCCCATGTTCTGTGTGATTTCCACCGCATTGGTACTCCACGGTGTGATCATCTCGCGGCGCGGACCCAGGAAACGGCCAGTCAACCTTTTTTCTCTCAGGAAGGCAGCGTCGCCAAATAGCCAATTCAATTTCGTAATCTCCGAATCCGGAATCGCCGCTTGGCTGTCCAACACAAAGACTAAAGAATCTGTCTTGAAAAAGGTGATCATCGGAAAGGAGTTTTTAAGGTTAAACCATCAGGAAATATTGGTCAGAAATCTTTCTGCTTCGATGGCGGCCATGCAGCCTGAGCCGGCGGCGGTAATGGCCTGGCGGTAGTGGTGGTCCTGAACGTCACCCGCGGCAAAGACACCGGGAATGTTGGTTTGAGTGGTTCCGGGTTTGGTCACAATATACTGCATGGCATCCAGTTCCAACTGACCGGTGAATATCGCTGTATTGGGCTGGTGGCCGATGGCCACGAAGAAGCCGGTGACAGCAAGATCTTTGGTCTCACCGGTTTTAACGTTGCGTACCCGTACGCCGTTCACTCCGTCGTTATCACCCAATACTTCTTCCGGGATGCTGTTCCACACCATTTCAATGTTATCCGTGTGAAGTACTTTATGTTGCATGGCTTTGGAGGCCCTGAGTTCGGAACGGCGATGGATCATGTAAACTTTCCGGCAAAGTTTGGCTAAGTAGGTTGCCTCTTCAGCGGCGGTGTCGCCCCCTCCCACGATGGCCACATCCTGTTTCCTGTAGAAGAACCCGTCGCAGGTAGCGCATCCCGAAACCCCCATTCCCATGAACCTCTTTTCTGATTCAAGGCCAAGCCAGCGGGCAGAGGCGCCGGTAGCTATGATGACGGTTTCAGCATGAAGTGTTTTCCCGTCATCGGCTTCAACAACAAAGGGGCGTTGTAAAAGATCAACCCTTGTAACTACCCCGAAGCGTACGTCGGTACCGAAACGTTCGGCCTGTTGTTTAAAGTCTTCCATCATTTCAGGGCCTGCAATCCCTTTCGGATAGCCGGGAAAATTCTCTACTTCAGTCGTGATTGTAAGTTGGCCTCCGGGTTGCATCCCCTGGTAAATAATCGGCCTGAGGTCAGCGCGGGCAGCATAAATGGCCGCTGTATAACCTGCAGGACCTGATCCAATGATAAGACAACGGACTCTTTCAATATTTTCAGTCATAAATATTCAATTTTTACCGCAAAGTTATGAAAAAAGGGGGTCAGCCCGCCGTATGACCCTGAACATCCGGTGGGAAAAGTTCTAGGGTGCCTGATGTTCGGTACGTTTTATAACAACGACCCCGATGTTTTGAAACGCGACCTCTACGTTGTAAAGGTAAACCCCTTCTCCGTTAATCCACCTCAACCCCCAACCCCTTCTCCTCAAGGAGAAGGGGAGTTGTGTACTGCCATATTTTCTATGTGTTTCACTATTTCATGCAAAACCTGGTTGCCTTTTCA
>CALMDO010000062.1 GCA_937862805.1 uncultured Bacteroidota bacterium | reverse complement strand
TCATTATCTGACTGTTGCAACGAATCACTCCCGCTGCATTTCCAGGTTGAGTACTCTTTTTTAAAGCCCAGAATGACGGAGTAAAGCGCACCGGGTTCTGTTTTTATCAGTGTAGAAAGGTCGATTGAAAAACGGTTCCATTTCCCATGGTCTGTGACACCCTGCAGTGGCATGGTTTGCTGCAGGACAATCCTTCCAACCCTGGCCAGTTCCGAATTGGTATTCAGCTCATTCACCTGGAGGAATTGCGGTATGTTCTTTTCAAAAATCCTGACTACCTTAATGTCCACCGCATTCAGGTTGACCGCTTCAAATGGAAGCAACATCCCGTTGGAACTTGGGAGGATCACCCCGTCGCCCGTAAAACGGATACCCGGGTGGGTGTTTTCAATCGTCACCTCCTGAATTACTTTTTTGCCCAGTCTTTTGGCCTGGCAATTCCGGATGGTTGGTTCCAGCGTGACTTTAAGTTTTGAATCTTGATTTTCAGGAAGATAAATCCAAAGAATGTTGTCTTCAACCGAATAACGCAGATCGTTGTACCGACCAACACGAAAAAGTCCGTCAAGATTCTGCCCCGGATCGAGAAGGTCAGAGAATTGCACCATCAGGCAACCCTGGTCAGCCGGGAAACTACTGATCCCGGTCACGATAAAATCACTCAACGAGGGGATGTCAACCTTCAAAGATCCCTTTGTTACAACGCCGATGGGATCGCCGTTGTAAGTCAGCTTCACTTCCCCGGCTTTAGATTGACGCCGGATAGAGTCCACCTGGAAGATATGGGTTTTATTTTTACGGTCGTGCGACCAGGTAACAGGTAATTCCGTTCCTTCCTGGCTGGCTTTGAGGGTTGCTTCCACAGCCTGGTCATCGGCCACATCGGAGGTCATCAGGGTGCCTGTCAGAAACTCCCGTGAGAAATCTGAAGATGAAACAGCCCGGTAGTTGTTCACTGTGATACTGATCTCTTGTTTCATGGTCTGGACCTGGAAAACCATGGTTTTCAGCGAGTCGGGGACAGCGACCAGTTTTGAAAGGTAGAAACTGACGGTGAAGCGCTGGTCTTGCGACAGGGGTTCATCAGGCCTGAACTCCAGGGTTCTGCGGTCACTCCAGTAGGTTTTTCCTTTGACAGCCGGCCGGATTTCAAAATAGGCTTCTGTCAGAGGCATGTTCAATGACAACGTGTCGGAATAATCATCGTTCATCCGGACTTTGATGACCGACCGGGTTGAGATAATCCCGGAGGTAAAGGCCTGGATATACTGGCGGAACGCTGGATTCACCCTGATCAGTCGGGTCTCCCGCTGACAACCGGTGAGTGCTGTGATGATCAAGCCGGAAGCCAGGTTAAGGATAAGCAATAATGGAATCAGTGGTCGCTTTTTCATGGTTGAACTTTCTTGAAAACAATATTAACAAAAAACAACAATAACCTGTTAAAATAGTGTTAATCGACGACCAATGATTTTGAAAATCGGAGGATAACATTGATCTTTGCATACCAATCAATCCATTTCCTTATGAAACATTCAATGTACCTGCTTCTTTTCCCGGTCGTTCTCGCCTTTTCAGCCTGTAATTCATCCACGGATAAAAATTTGAACGCCAAAGCCGATACCACACGAATCTCGGTTCTGACCTTTACCCGGCAAGCCGATTCGCTGGTGAACAAACCCGTTATGATCGAAGGAACCGTTTTTCATACCTGTAAGCATGGTGGTAAAAGGCTCTTCCTGGTCGATGGAACCGATAGTATTCGTGTAGAAGTTACTGCCGGTGAGCAAATTGCCAAATTCGACGAATCGTTGATTGGTAGCCGGATCCTCATTACCGGCCTGCTTCGCGAAGAAAGGATTGACACCAAGTACCTTAACGAATGGGAAGCTGAAGTTAAAAAACCGGAAGAAAACCACGGTGCCGGTCTTCATACAGGGGCTAAAGGACATGAAGATCAGGGTGTTCAGGAGAAATTAGACCAAATCGCGGCCTTGCGGGCCGATCTGAAAAACAGCGGAAAAGACCACCTCTCCTTTTTTTCTGTTGAGGCCATCTCCTACAAAGTCATTCAATAATCATGCAAGCGAAAACCCTCCGCCGGTGGAATAACATTCTTCACCGTGATATCGGTTATCTCTGTTTTGGAATGACCATCATTTACGCGGTCTCAGGGATCGTCCTGAATCACTTTAAATCAGGCGATTTCATGCATCCTGATTACAGCAAGTCATACCATGAGTACACCGTACCGATACCACCCTCCGGTGCAGTCGATCAGACCTATGTATTCAAAGTACTTGAAAAAGTGGGGGAACGACGGCATTACAAGAGCCATATCACCGGTGAAGGGTATGTACAGATCTTTTTAGACAACGGATCGTGTTACGTGGATCTCAATACCGGCGCAGCACAGTTGGAAAAGAAAACAACCCGGTACGTAATCAGGGAGTTCAACCTTTTGCATTATAACAACCTGAAGCGATTTTATACGTGGTTCTCTGATCTTTATGCAGCCGGATTGATCATTTTGGCCATCACGGGCCTCTTCGTGTTGCGGGGAAAAAACGGCATCATCGGACGGGGCGCCTGGCTGACCGCCATCGGGATCCTGATCCCGGCATTGTTCCTTTTAATCTATTGGTAGTCCCTGTCGTATGAAGAAAACTTCCGGTTTATTCTTCCTCCTTTTACTCTCCTTCGGCTCCAAAGCACCGGCGCAGGGCAATGAAAAAAGCCCGGTTGATTGTGTGAACCCGTTTATCGGTACGAAAGAGATGGGGCATACCTTTCCCGGAGCTTCTGTCCCCTTTGGTTTTGTTCAACTCAGCCCCGATACCGATACCGTCCCTTATGAAAAAGAAGGTCGTTATAACCCGGACGTCTATCGCTATTGCGCAGGTTATCAATACGATGACCCTACCATTGTCGGTTTCAGCCATACCCATTTCAACGGCACCGGGCATTCTGACCTGGGAGATTTTCTGCTGATGCCCACGGTTGGGAAACTGCAACTGAATCCCGGCACTGCTGACCACCCTGAAACCGGCTACCGGTCAACCTATCGGAAAGCCTCCGAACAGGCTTCCCCCGGTTATTATCGTGTCCATCTCGATGAACCGGATGTGGAAGCAGAACTTACAGCCACCACCCGTGCCGGTTTTCACCAGTACACTTTCCCTGCTACCGACAGCGCCCACATCATCCTGGATATGATCCACGGGATCTACAATTATGACGGGAAAGTCCTTTGGGCTTACGTCAAGGTGGTCAATGACACCCTGGTCACCGGGTACCGGTTGACCTCCGGATGGGCCCGGACCCGTTACCTTTATTTCGCGATGGTGTTTTCAAAACCTTTCACTTCGTACGGATACAGGAATGAAGAACAGCCCGTGTACCGTGGCTTTTGGAGGAAGTTCAAAGTGAATGAGAATTTCCCCGAAATGGCCGGTAAAAAGATCAGAGCCCATTTTGATTTCACTACAAACCAGGGAGAGCAAATCCGCGTTAAAATGGGCCTCTCCGCGGTGAGCATGGAGGGCGCCATGAAAAATCTGGAAAAGGAAATTCCCCATTTTGATTTCCCGAGGACATGCGGAGAGGCGCGCGAAAACTGGGAAAAGGAACTTGGAAAAATAGAGATCACAACCTCTCCGGACCGCCGGATTAATTTTTATACCGCATTGTATCACAGCCTTTTATCTCCTATGGTCTATATGGATGTGGATGGCCGCTACCGGGGTGTTGACCAGGAGATCCACCAGGCTGAAGGGTTCACCAATTATACAACCTTCTCCCTCTGGGACACTTACCGCGCCCTTCATCCTTTGCTTATATGGCTCTATCCCCTGCGCACCTCCGATATGGTCAATTCCATGCTGGCTCATTACGATCAAAGTCCGGAAAAGATGCTTCCGGTCTGGTCGCATCACGGCAACGAAAACTGGTGCATGATCGGCTATCACAGTGTAGCGGTCATTGCCGATGCCTGGGTAAAAGGCATCAGAGGTTTTGACGGAACCAAAGCTTTCCGGGCTTGTGTGTCTACTGCGGAGAATCGCTGGTACGACGGTATCCGTGACTATTTACAATATCACTACGTCCCGGATGATAAACTGTCGAATGCCGCTTCGGTTACCCTTGAATATGCTTATGATGATTATACCATTGCACAATTTGCCAGGGCGCTGGACCAATCTCCGGAGATACCTGAACTGGACAAGATGGAGATCATGGAAAAACTTCCTTTGTTTGACCAACGGGCGCTTTGGTACAGAAATCTCTTCGATCGCTCCACCGGTTTTATCAGGGCGAAAAACAGCAATAATCAATGGAAAGATCCTTTTGATCCCCTGAGCACCCACGGGCAAGGGTTTATTGAGGGAAACGCATGGAATTACAGTTTTTTTGTTCCCCACGATGTCAAAGGATTAAAAAACCTTATGGGAGGAGACCGCCCCTTCATCCGAAGGCTCGATTCGCTCTTCACCATGCACCTTGATGATAAATATTTTGCGGAGACCGAGGATGTTACGCGGGTGGGACTGATCGGTAATTATGTTCATGGCAACGAACCCAGCCATCACGTGCCTTATCTCTATAATTTTACTTCCCAACCCTGGAAAACGCAGGAACGGGTGAGGGAGGTGGTCAGTACCATGTATCGGAACGAACCCGGCGGTTTGTGCGGGAACGACGATTGCGGACAGATGAGCGCGTGGTATATTTTCAGCGTATTGGGGTTCTACCCGGTCTGTCCCGGTACCGATGGCTATCTTATCGGAGCTCCGGGTGTCAACCAGGCGAAGATAACCCTTGATGAGGGTACTTCCCTCATCATTACCGCCCGGAACCTGAGTGATAAAAATATTTACGTTCAGTCCGTATCCCTTAACGGGCGCAAGCTGGACCAACTATCACTGAAACATTCCGACCTCGTCGCCGGAGGAGAACTGGTCTTTGTGATGGGGTCCGGGCCAGCCTCCCATTGGAGACCCGTCAACCAGCCATGATCTGGTTTTTTAAAAAAAACTTGACTTTTCCGAAAAATATCAGTATTATTGCAATATCATTTTGATATTATAATAAAATCACTATCATGAATATGGAAAAAGAAAAAGTTACTTCGGCTGCATCGGGTTATGTGGCCGTGATTTTGTTGTTCCTCCTTTTGGTTGCGGGAATCTGCGGGTTGGTTTTCTTGAATCAGTTTGCATGGGCCATTGTGGTATCGTTAGTACTTGTAGCATGTGCAATTTTTATTGCGATCGGGCTCCTTGTGATCAATCCCAATGAATCTTCCGTGTTGGTGCTCTTTGGCGATTACCGGGGAACGTTGAAAGACAACGGCTTTTTTTGGGTCAATCCCTTCCTGGTGCGCAAGAAGATCTCGCTGCGGGCCAGAAACCTGAACCGTGAGCCGATAAAAGTCAACGATAGACTGGGCAATCCGATCATGATCGGGATTGTGCTGGTATGGAAGGTAGAAAACACCTACCGGGCCGCTTTTGAGGTGGATGATTTTACCCATTTCGTGGATGTTCAGAGTGAGGCAGCCACCCGGAAATTAGCCGGGCATTATGCTTATGATAACTTTGACGATGACCAGAAGGAGATAACGTTACGGGCAGGAGGCGAAGAGGTACATCAGGCGCTTGAGCGTGAACTTTCAGAACGGCTGGCCATGGCGGGGATCAGGGTGTTGGAAGCCCGGATCAGTTACCTGGCTTATGCTTCCGAGATTGCCGGAGCTATGTTGCGCCGGCAACAGGCTACAGCCGTGGTGGCAGCCCGGACAAAAATCGTGGAAGGGGCTGTAAGTATGGTAGAACTGGCGTTGGATCAGCTCAGTAAAAAACAGGTGATCGAGCTGGATGAAGATAAAAAAGCCACGATGATCAGCAACCTGATGGTGGTGCTTTGTTCAGACAAGGACACCACTCCGGTGGTCAATACGGGAACTTTGCACCAGTAATCAAGATATGGCTGCGAAAAAAGTCTTTATGCTGAGACTGGATCCCGGTGTCTATGAAGCGCTTGAAAAATGGGCGGCTGATGAATTCCGTTCCGTGAACGGCCAGATAGAATGGATCCTCGACTCAACGCTGAAAGAACACCGAAGGAGTTCTAAGAAAAAACAGAAGCCGGAAGACCATTATTTGCTTTAATCACTGCTTATGATACTTTTTGGAAAACCAAAACGTGAACCCGACCGGCCGGTTCTACGTCCGGAAATGACACCGATTGACTGGATTATGGAGTGCGTTGCCCTTCTGGGATTATTGGCCTTTGTAGGAACCATGGTCTACTTTTTTCCCAGGTTGCCCGGCAGAATTCCCTCCCATTTCGACGCCGCTGGTTATCCTGACGAATGGGATGGAAAATCATCACTTTGGGGGTTGGCCGCAATCGCGTTCTTCATCTATACTTTGCTGACCCTTTTGAATCTCATCCCTCACCGGTTCAATTTTCCCGTCAGGATCACACCGAACAATGCGTTGCGACAATATACGATGGCCATCCGTCTTGTACGTTACCTGAAAGGTACCCTTGTATGGATGTTCTTTTACATTCAGTGGTCGATCCTTCGCGTCGCACTCTTTAATTCTTCCGGGATGGGGGAATGGTTCCTTCCTGTCACTATTGTGATTTTTCTCCTGCCATTGATCGTTTACGCCGTGCTCTCCTTGAAAAAAAGCTGACCGGAAGTTTCTCCCGTACGTTTTTTTCCTTACCTTAGCACGTTAACAAGTTTCCTTATACGGAGCCGGCCGGATAGAAAATCGGGTATCTGATCTTTCATGGTGCGGGATTTTATGGAACACTTTGAAAGGACAAGGAAACCTAAAATCAACCTATTTCTTTCCCATGGAACAGGCTATCAATATATTACACCTTGAAGACAACGAAAATGATTCGTTGCTGGTCAAAATCCTCCTTCAACGGAGTTTTAAACATTTTGATTACTATTTTGCCGATAATGAAAAGGATTTTATCGCTATACTTGAAAGCCGCCCGATCGATATCGTTCTGTCTGACCTGAAACTTCCCGATTACAGCGGATTGGAAGCCATGGCTTATGTGAAAAAAAATTATCCTCTCATCCCTTTTGTTTTTGTAAGTGGCACCATGGGAGAGGAAGCCGCCATCGAAACAATGATCAAAGGGGCAACAGATTATGTTCTTAAAAATAGAATGGAACGATTGGGCCCGGCCGTGAACCGCGCTTTGCGCGAGTCAAAACTCGCGCGGGAATACCGCCTGGCCACGGAAGCGCTGGAAACTCGCGAACAACAGTACCGCATCCTGGTTGAAGGGATGAACGAAGGGTTGACCATGGTCGACTGCGACGACAACATCACCTTCGTTAATGGTAAATTCTGCGAGATGACCGGTTATACCCCCAAAGAACTGATCGGTCAGAAAAGCATTGAATTCCTTTTCAATGATGAGAACAGCGTCTTTCTTAATGAAAGAAACAAGGTCAGAGCCACCGGATTGAAAGAGACCTATGAGATCCAATTGCTGACCAAAAACAAGAGGCTTCTTTGGGTAAGGATCAGCGGCTCCCCGGTGTTCAATGAACAAGGCGTGTTTGCGGGCTCTATCGGAGTTTTTGAAAACATTCAGGAGGCAAAACAAAAAGAACAAACCATCCTTTTACAGGGATCAGCGCTTAACGCGACAGCCAATGCCATCGTCATCACCGACATCAATGGCACCATTGAATGGGTCAATCCATCGTTTACGACCCTCACCGGATATACCCTGCCGGAAGCACAAGGGAAAAACCCCAGCCAACTGGTCAAATCGGGCCACCATCCCGCAGAATTCTATAACCACCTATGGACTACAATTCTTTCCGGGATCTCCTGGAAAGGAGAAATGATCAACCGGAAAAAGGACGGATCGTTGTACGTCGAAGAACAAAGCGTCACCCCTATCAAAAATGGGGAAGGAAAGATCACCCATTTTGTAGCCATTAAATCAGACATTTCGGAGCGGAAAAAAGCTGAAAAAGAGTTGATGGCTGCCAAAGAAAAAGCAGAGACCAACGACCGCCTGAAAACTGCCTTTATCAACAACATTTCGCACGAAGTCAGAACCCCGCTCAACGCAATCCTGGGTTTCAGTCAACTGATCACCCGGGAAGATCTATCACCGGAAGAAAAGGAAAATTTTTATTCGATGATCCGTTCCGCTAGTGAACGACTGATCAATACCATTACCGACTATATCGACATTTCATTGATCACCTCCGGAACGATTCCTGTCAGTTGTACCTCCTTTGATCCCAAAGAACTGTTGAGCCAGCTTAAAAATGAATTCGAACCATCTTGTATTCATAAAAATCTGGATCTCACTGTTAAAACAAAGAATACTCCTGCAGCCCCTTTGTTTTCCGACCGCGACCTGTTGTACAAAAGTCTTGCTCATCTTCTTGATAATGCCGTGAAATTTACCCATCTGGGTTCCGTCGAAATCGGGTTCGACAGCAGTGAAGATTGTTGTGAATTTTTCGTAAAGGATACCGGAATAGGAATTGCAGAGGAAGCCCTTCAGGGCATTTTTGATAACTTTTTTCAGGTTGAAACATCCAATACCAGAGGATATGAGGGGAGCGGACTGGGATTATCGATCGCAAGGGGTTTGACCCGCACCATGGGAGGTGATATCCGGGTTGAATCACAAGTCGGGCAGGGGACGACCTTTTTTCTCGATTTACCTTTGACGCCTGGATCCTCCCGCTTGTCCGCGCCTGAAGAAAAAAAAGAGATCCTGAAATCCGATATGTGCCAAACCATCCTGATTGCCGAAGATGATGATTCAAACCTGTTTTACATTCAGACACTACTGAGAAAAACCAGGCTTGTCATTTTCAAGGCAAAAAACGGGAAGGAAGCAGTCGATTTGTGCCTGACACATCCTGAAATATCACTGGTTTTGATGGACATGAAAATGCCTGTCATGGACGGACAAGAGGCAACCCGGCTGATCAAAATGCAAAGGCCGGATGTGGTCATTATCGCCGTGACCGCTTTCGGCATGAGCGGCGATGAACAAAGGTTCCTGGATGCCGGATGCGATGACTATCTCCCTAAGCCCATTAAAAAGGAGGAGTTCTTCTCCAAACTCAGCGCCCATGGAATCATCCTCCCCGGTTGATCCCCGCAAAGGTATTTTTTTCTACTTTTGCTGAAAATCGTCTGAATGAACTTCATCGAAGAACTCCGGTGGCGAGGCATGATCCATGACATGACACCCGGAACAGAAGAACAACTGAACAGGGAGATGACTTCCGGGTATATCGGTTATGATCCCACCAGTGACTCTTTGCATATCGGGAACCTTGCTTCGATCATGATGCTGGTCCATCTTCAGCGTTCCGGCCACAAACCCTATGCACTCGTTGGCGGAGCAACCGGTATGATCGGAGACCCATCCGGGAAATCGGAGGAGCGTAACCTTCTGGAAGAACCGGTTCTCAGGCATAACCAGGAGTGTATCAGAAAACAACTGGAAAAATTCCTCGATTTCAACTGCGGCGCCAACGCGGCAGAAATGGTCAATAATTACGACTGGACCCGGAATTTCAGCTTTCTGGAATTTCTCCGTGAAGTGGGAAAACACATCACGGTCAATTATATGATTGCCAAAGATTCGGTCAAAAAAAGGATGGAATCGGGTTCCGGTATCTCCTTTACCGAATTCAGCTACCAACTGGTCCAGGGTTTCGATTTCTGCTGGTTGTTTGAACACAACAACGTCAAACTGCAGATGGGTGGTTCCGATCAGTGGGGAAATATCGTCACCGGTACCGAACTGATCCGCCGTAAACTGGGAGGCGAGGCCTACGCTCTGACCTGCCCTTTGATTACCAAGGCCGATGGAGGAAAATTCGGAAAATCTGAAGCAGGCAACATCTGGCTCGATCCGACCAAAACCTCACCCTACCAGTTTTACCAGTTCTGGCTCAATACTTCCGATGAAGACGCCGCCAACTACATTAAAAAATTTACGTTGCTGTCTGAACCAGAAATTGGCGAACTGATGGTTCAGCACCAGGAAGCACCGCATCTGCGAATCCTCCAAAAAGCCCTGGCAAAAGAGATCACGATCAGGGTCCATTCAGAAGAGGAATACCAATCAGCCGTGGAAGCTTCAGGGATCCTGTTTGGAAAAGGAACTACCGAAACCCTCCGGAAACTCCCGGAATCAACCCTGCTGGCTATCTTCGAAGGAGTCCCCAGATGCGAAATCCCCATGACTACCATCAATGAATCCCTTCTGCTTATTGACTTGCTCACTGTATCTACAAACATCTTCCCCTCAAAAAGCGAAGCACGCCGGATGATGAAAGACGGCGGGGTTCAAATCAATAAAAGAAAAGCCGATGAATCCCTTTTGATCTCTGCCGGAGACCTCCTCAATGGGAAATATCTCCTGATCCAGAAAGGTAAAAAGAATTATTACCTTATTAAGGCTATCTGATTTTTCACAATCCATAAATTATTGAATAACTATATTTTAAAAATACATTCATGAGGTACTTCGCTATTTTATTTTTGCTGGTGTTTTCCTTCGGACAAACCCGGGCCCAGGTCACCCTTGAAAAAACAATGACCGAATCCACCTGGTATACCCAGTTGCCCACTGCAGGTTATAAATATTTTGGGATGGATGTGACCAACAACCAGTGCAAAATCTATAATCTTGATTACACATTGTGGAAAACCATCCAGTTGTCCATCCCTACCGGATACACTTTGTATGATATTCAGTTTGTTTCCCAAAATCTTTTTTCGACCGATGGGCAGATTGGCTTGGCCTACATGTACTACCAGTACAATTCCACCGGCCAGTATTACACTTACGGGGTGAAAATCATAAAAGAAAACGGGACGATCCTGGCAACCATCCCGGGAGCTGCCTATATGTATGTCATACCGACCGGCTCCAATGGCACCAAATTCATCACCTATCAGTTTGATTATTCCACTTGGCCTTACTTCCAGGGAACCAACATCTATTCCCTGCCCGGGACCCTCGTCAATGCCCCTGAAAATCCGGTTCGTGAACAGGATCTGATGAAAAATCCCTATCCCAACCCATCCACAACACAGATCACCATTCCCCTCTCCCTTTCTGCACAAGATATCTCCGGCACATTGGTAGTTACCGATATGAACGGGAAAGAGATCCTGAACAAAGCCCTGGTCAGTGGTCAAAAGGAAGTGCTGGTGAACACGACTTCCTTTCCACGCGGGTTGTACCACTATTCCATCATCGCGGGTGGAATTCCTTCGGAAAACGGAAAATTTATTGTTGAAAGGCCCTGAAACGCTTTATTCTACAAACTGCCGGGCATAGTATTTTGCGGTCAGTTTTTCCCCGGTAGCCTTTTCGATCATTTCATTCCAGTACCACTTGCTGCCCGGCATGAAGAGTTTCTCTTTCAGAAATGCTCCCACTTGTTGATTCCCGGCAAAACTCTGGAACCTGAAATCATCCGAATGAAGGATGTTGGTCACGATATAATAATAGAGTTGAGACGCTAACAGTTCTCCCAACAGGTAGTTGTGATAATAACAGGGATAGGTTGCGATGTGGATTTTCGTTGCCCAGTCAGGTTCATTCCTACCCTCGGGGCGTTTCATCAGTTGGTATTTTTCTACGAGATCCCACCAGAACTTGTTAAGGTCCTGATCTGGATTCTCGTACATCCCCTTTTCAAACCGGTACATCACCTGCGCCCAACGGCTGAAAACAAGCTGCTCAAGCCGGAGAGATTTGAAACAATTGTCGGCGATTTTCATTTTCTCCTCTTCGCTGATCCCGGTCATATCCTTGATCCACTGTGGATTTGACGAAAACCGTCCAAACAGCATGGCGATGGCCTCGGTAGTAAAGGTATGGGCCGGATCATGCAGGATGAAAGGCAACTTCGTGTCGATGCCCAAATCATACACCGCGTGGCCGAATTCATGCAGCATGGTATTCATCCAGGTTGCATTGGATTTTATGTTACATAAAACCCTCACGTCGCCGGCATGGTCGATATCGATGCAAAAAGCGTGCTGATTTTTTCCTGGTTTTTCGTATAAATCACTGTTTTTTATTATCTTATCAATTGGAAGGCCGATTCCTCCATAGTATGAGGAGGCCAATTGCTCGAGGTTTTTATCCTTGTAATAGCGGTCGAGATCGACATCATAGATACGGGGCGCTTCCTGGAAGAAACGGTTCTGGTAACTCCATGGCATCAGTTCGTCCCTGCTTTTCAGGTTATAGTATTTAACAAAGTAGTCATCGATATCGGTTTTCACCTTCTCAAAATCCTTTTTGGTCAGGGTGTCAAGCTCGGTGAAAAGGTCACTGATCTCTTTGGGATCCTGATCGCCGAGGGTCAGGCTCATTTCATGATAATTTTTAAAACCCAGGGCAGTTGCAACTTCGTTGCGCAGTTTGACAAGTTTCCGGATATCGTCGGCCACGACGGTACCGATTTTTTTCTGAGCCTCCCACACCTCTTGTTGGTATTTTACATCTTTGGAAGTACGCAGGATCTCTTCCACATCGTTGTCGCTCAATTTTTTCCCTCTGACCTCGGTCCTGAAGTTGCCATATTTCTGTTCAATGGTCGTACCAAGGCGTATCATGGCGTTCAGTTTTACAGTATCGGCTTTGGCCATCAGGAAAGAACGGTATAAAACATCCAGCTGACGGATCAAAAGGCTGTCGGTGATCAGTCCTGAAACTTTGATCTCTTCCAGTTTTTTCAGTTTGTCCTTGTCGGCATATAAAGCCATCATCTTCAGGTTCAGGGCTTCAGCTTTTTGAAAATCCTCAGGTTTTCCTGAAATGGCGGCTTCCCAGGAGGCCACGGCTGTCTGTTGGTACAAGGGGATCAGGATTGAATCGTGTTTCCTGATAAAATCTGTCAGTTCTTTTTTCATGGTTTCCTGTCGGGATGTACACGCGGTCATCACAACGAAAAGGAAGGCCACGGCGGATAAAAATTTTAGATTTTTCATATTCCTGAGATTAAAAAATAGGCTTATCCATTCATTAACAGCATCTTGTTTATTCGATTCTCCAGGTGGATCCCTCTTTTCCGTCTTTAACCACGATATGAAGTTTTTGCAGGGCATCGCGGATTTGGTCGGAGGTGTTCCAGTCTTTGTTTTCCCTCGATCGTTGGCGGATCGAAAGGAGGAGCTCCATCAGGCCATTCATTTGTTCTGCCTGGTTGTTGGCAGTCTCATCCTTCAGTCCGAGGATTTCAAAAAGGAAAACCGACAGGGTGTTGTGGAGGAAGGCGATCTCTTCGGGTGAAAGGGTCTCTTTCCCGTCTCTGGCCGAATTGATGATCCTGACCATATCAAAGAGGCCGGCAATGGCCATGGGCGTATTGAAATCGTCGTTCATGGCAGCTTTACAACTCTCTGCTATCTGCAAGATCGGTAAAGCAACTGCTTCCGGTCGACCGGTCAGTTTTTCGTCCGGATTGACGCCGGCAGGTAACATTCTGGTCAGAGTGGTGTATCCTTCCATCAATTTTTTCAATCCCTTTTCAGCGGCTTGAAGGGCTTCATTCGAAAAGTCCAGCGTTCCCCTGTAATGAGCCTGAAGGATAAAGAAACGGATGGTCATCGGGGAGTAGGCCTGTTGAAGTGCGGGATGTTTCCCGGTAAAAAGTTCTTCTAAGGTAATGAAATTTCCTAATGATTTTCCCATCTTCTGGCCATTGATGGTGATCATGTTGTTATGCATCCAATACCTGACTGTTTCATGACCCAATGCTGCCTGGCTTTGGGCAATTTCGGCTTCGTGGTGAGGGAAGAGCAAATCCATTCCGCCGCCGTGGATGTCAAACTTCTCCCCTAAGTATTTGGTTCCCATTGCAGAGCATTCGAGGTGCCATCCGGGAAACCCATCGCTCCAGGGGGAGGGCCACCGCATGATGTGTTCCGGCTGGGCTTTTTTCCACAAAGCAAAATCGGCGGGATTGCGTTTTTCCTCCTGCCCCTCCAAAGCCCGTGTATGGGTCATCATTTCCTCCGGAACACGACCCGACAGAATGCCATAGTGATAGGTCTTACTGTATTTTTCGACATCAAAATAGACTGAACCGTTTACAACATAGCCGAATCCTGCTTCAAGGATCTTATGGATCAGGGCAATCTGTTCAATAATGTGCCCTGAAGCCCTGGGCTCAATGGAGGGCCTTTTCACATTCAGCGCTTCCAGGAAAAGAAAATAGCGGTCGGAGTAATACTGCACGATCTCCATCGGCTCCACCTGCTCGATGCGCGCTTTTTTGGCAATTTTGTCTTCGCCTTCGTCCTGATCAGCTTCCAGGTGGCCGACATCGGTGATGTTCCTGACATAGCGCACTTTGTAACCCAGGTGCTGAAGATAGCGGAAAACCACATCGAAAGTAATGGCCGGACGGGCATGACCAAGGTGGGGATCGCCATAAACGGTGGGACCACACACGTACAATCCGACATAAGGAGGTTGGACCGGTTCGAAGCGCTCTTTGCGGCGGGAAAGGGTATTGTATAAAACAAGCGGGTTTTCCATGTCAGGAGGATTCACCGGACAAAAATAAGCAATTTACCCTTGGAAAAGGGAAATGCTCATCAGCCAGTAACACAAAGCGCCTGCCAGGTAACCGCAGAGCGCCCATCCCGATATTTTTTTCAGGTACCAGACGAAATCGATCTTCTCCATTCCCATGACTGCTACGCCGGCCGCTGAACCAATGATCAGAATACTGCCGCCCGTTCCTGCACAATAGGCCAACATCTCCCAGAAATAATGATCCTGTACAAATACATTTTCATACATGCCCATTGCTCCTGCAACCAAAGGGACGTTGTCAACCACCGATGAAAGCAAACCAATGAACACATTGATCAGGTATAGATTTCCAATTTTTTTATCGAGGATTTGGGCCAACAGATCGAGATGGCCTGCGGTTTGCAGGGCGGCAACGGCCAACAAAATTCCCAGGAAAAAGAGGACAGTGGTGGTATCGATCCGGTGGAGAACGCCTGCCACAGTCAATTTTGAACGGAAAGCGTCGTTCTTGGTTTTATGCAGAATTTCGGTAACTACCCAAAGAATGCTCAATCCAAGCAAGATGCCGGTATAGGGAGGCAGATGGGTCAGGGTCTTGAACACCGGGACAAACAACAATAACCCGATCCCCAGGTAAAAAACCAGGTTCCGTTCTAACGGAGTGGTGGGATCCGCAACCTGTTCCTTCGCTACCTGTATGGGGCGTTGCACCTTCCCTTTCATCGTGAAGGAGATTAAGATCAGGGGAACAACCATCGATATAACACTGGGAATGAATGTTTTCAGAATAATGTTCAGTGTGGTTACCTGACCTCCGATCCAAAGCATGATGGTGGTCACATCGCCGATGGGACTGAAAGCTCCTCCGCTGTTCGCGGCAATGATCACCATTCCGGCAAAAAACCATCGTTCCTTTTTATCCCCGATCAGCTTGCGGAGCAGGGCAACCATCACGATGGCGGTGGTCATGTTATCAAGTACTGCTGAAAGAAAAAAAGTTATTCCGCCGATCACCCACAGCAGCTTTACTTTATTGGTCGTGGTGATCCGGTCGGTAATGATCCTGAAACCCTCATGTGAATCGATGAGTTCTACAATCGTCATGGCTCCCAAGAGGAAAAAGACGATCTCGGCAATCTCTCCCAGATGTTCCCGTAAAGCATGTTGCCCCAGCCAGCCATAAAAGGAGCCGGAAGGTTCCTGAAGCAAATAGTCATTGAAAGCGGTATGACTGAGCAGGATGCTTTCGCCTCCGATGACCAGCAGTACCCAGAGGATCACGGCCAGCAATAAAGCGGTGGCCGTCTTGTTGACTTTCAGGGGATGTTCAAGGGCAATAGCAGTATAGCCCAGGATGAAAACGACGACCATCAGGGAGAACAGCGAGAAAAAATCCATATACCGATTCTATTATTTATGCAATGTTACAAATTATGTACTTTTGAATTCCTTAGATTTTACAACATTTTCACCAAAAAGATCTTTTCCCATGAAAACAAAATTGCTTTTTACGCTGGTACTGGCCTTAGGCCTTTCAGGTTTTAACGAGGCTTATGCCTGTACGGTCTTTCGTCTTACTGCCAAAGACGGGAGCATTATGATTGCGCGTTCGATGGAATTTGCAGTAGATCTGCATTACGATCTGATCATCGTTCCAAGAAACAGCTCCTTTACCAGTCCTTTCCCGCAGGGCCGCCAGGGCATCAATTGGTTGACACGGTATGGTTACCTCGGTGTCGCTGAAATGGGTAAAACATCCGGTGTCTCCGAAGGAATGAATGAAAAAGGCCTTTCACTCAGCTCCCTTTGGTTTGAAACGACCATGAAATGGCAGGATGTAACCCCGGGCGACAGCGCCGTTGCTTTAGCCCAGACTCTCTTTTCCGACTGGGTCCTGGGTAATTTTTCAACTGTGGACGAGGTCAGAACTGCAGTTAAAACCATTAAGGTCTTTGACTATATTGATCCTGCCATCAAGATGACCGTCATGCTTCACTTTATCGTTTACGATGCAGCTGGCGGTTGCATTGTGGTGGAGTACGACCAGGGTATTTGCAACGTGTATGACAACCCGGTTGGGATCATGACCAATGCTCCCTCTTTCCCATGGCAAATGACCAACTTGCGTCAATACATCGGGATGGATCCGGCCAGTCCGGCGCCTTATACAGGCGAAGGGTTGACTTTCAGGCCTACAGGTCACGGCCAGGGGATGATAGGAATTCCCGGGGATTACTCACCCCCAAGCCGCTTTATTCGGTTGGGTATGTTTCAACGGTACGTCGATCGCCAACCCGATGCCGCCTCCAATCTTATTCTTTGTAACCACGTTATCAATACCTTCACTATCCCCTTCGGAGTGATTGTCGACAAAGCGCCCGACGGAACCATCCTCGATAAAGAATCGACCCAATGGGTCACCTTCCGCGATGTCACCAACCGCGTCTTCTATTTTAAAACATACAACAATTCAACCCTCCGTAAGATCGATCTGAAAAGACTTGATTTTACAACCCCGACCATCCGAAGGGTTCCCATGTCAGGCACCAATCAAACCATTCTCGATGTAACGCCCTGATAACATACATTTTCTTAGGAAAAAGGGACTGTCTGACGGATCGGACAGTCTTTTTTTTCAAATTTTTTCTACGACGTCACGGTTTGTCGCCAGTCGGTTCTATTTTTGAATCGTGAGAAAAAGGAACCATGACTTCATCAATAAAAATTATGATTAAGGAGATGAACACATTATGCGGTCAATACCTGCATGAAAATGCACCGGGGGAGATCGCCGGCCGAATCCGCGGGCTATTTGGACATTTGAAGAACAAAGGGTTCTCCATTGTTTTTCCCTCTTTTGAACCAGGTTCCCCTGAAACCGGGATGCTCTCGCGTATGGGCAAAGAGAACCTGCAGAAAATGATCTCTGTCCGCCGCCTGAAAAAAGAAGCGATCAGGGCACGGGAGTTTGAAACAGCTGCTGATTTGCGGGATTTGGAGCGTCATCTCGAATCGCTTGTCAGAACAGATTTTATGAACCAATACCCTCAAGAGTATTTTCGCTGGCTCGACACCGGCAAGCAGGAGCTGGTTTTTTCTTTTTATGACGGCATATCCGGAAGTTTGGGAAAGTTGGGAGATCTTTTCATCCTTTCACCCGAAGCAAAAAACCGTGTAGAATCTGATAATCTTTAACAAACAGGAGTTTAAGCCATGTATCAACTTTCATTTTTTAACCTTTCAGGGGATGCCCTTCATGACCATAAAACCTTTTACGATTTAAGGGATGCCCTGGAATTCGGTCGGAAAAGCGGTCGCTACTTTGATATTTACGATACCCGTTCAGCCCGTACCCTTAGTTGGAATGAACTCTATTGGCAAACCGATGAAGAAGAATGGTATTACGATGAATTTGAAATGATCTGGAAAAAGGGAAAAGTGTCGGAGCCCGAGGAAGAATTTTGCAGGATTGTCAATCCGCTGTTGAAAAGTGTCGCCTGAAAGCGTTAGTTTTGTAAAATGCTCTACCGGTATGGCCAAACGTGAATACATCCTGCGTCACCTGAAGATCATTCAGAAACTTCGTTTTGGGAATCCTGTCCCTTTTTCAGAGATGAAAACCTACCTGGAGGATCAGTCGGAAATCCACTCTTTTAATCTCTCGGTTTCACAACGTACTTTCCAGCGCGACATTAATGAAATCCGCTCCATCTATGGCATCGATATTCTCTACGACAGCAATAACGGGGGTTACTATATTGATGCAACCGACAGCAATGACATCCGCGACAGGATCCTGGAGTCGTTCGACATGATCACCTCCCTGAAGGTGGTCAACGAGGTCAATCGTCATATCCGGTTTGAACAAAGGCATTCCCTGGGAACGCGGCATTTCTATGGCCTGCTGCATGCCATCCGGAATCAGCAGATCATCCGGTTGACCCACCAGGCTTTCTACCGAGATGAACCCCTGCTCTATATTGTTGAACCCTTTTTCCTGAAAGAATTCAAAGGCCGGTGGTACCTTATCGGAAATGAAGTGAATAAAAAGACAATCAAAACTTTCGGGCTTGACCGGATCATCAATTTTATCATCACTGAAAAACATTTCGCACTTCCGGAAGATTTTAACCCCGATATCCTTTTCAGCAATTGCTTCGGCATCTTCAACCCGACTGATTCCCAACCGGAGGAAATCATTCTCTCCTTTGTTCCGGAACAGGGGAAATACATCAAGACCTTTCCTCTTCACGAAAGCCAGACCATCCTCACCGACAACGCCATAGAGTTGCGAATCAAACTTTGGCTTTATATAACCTATGATCTGATGATGGAACTTCTCTCGTACGGGGAAACATTGGAGGTGATCGCGCCAAAGCGCCTCCGGAATGACCTGGCCCGGGTTCTTCAGAATGCCTGGCGGAAAAACTCCGGATGAAAAAGGATCGGCTCCTTTTCCTCCTCTCCGGTATGGATTTCATTTTTACCATCGACCCGGAAAACCGCCGTCTCTTCATGCCTTGAGGCTACCTCTATCTGTACCCCGCATGCATTGCGCCGAAACAAATCACTAACCAGCCGGGGATCGTTGTTCTCAGCCGAGAGATGGGCAAGGATCAGCAACTGCATCCAGGATGCACGGTAATTGTTAAATAATTCAAGAGCCTGATCATTCGACAAATGCCCCTTTTCTCCGCGGATCCTCCTTTTCAGGTATAGGGGATAGGGTCCGCGATTCAACATTCCTTCATCATAATTCGATTCCAGGAAAGCAGCATGACACAGCCCAAGGTGCAGCTTCACCTGGTCACAGGCATTGCCGATGTCAGTAAATACCCCCGCTGTCAAACCATAGCTGCTGATGATAAAACTATGCGGCTCAGAAGCATCGTGACTTTTTGGAAAAGCCAGCACCTTCAGTGAACCGTTTTCCACAGGAATCCCGGCTTTAAAGGCACGACGCAATTGGGGCTCCAACTTCATCCGGCCATGGAGGTAGGTGGATTCGGTAATGTAAACCGGAATCCGGTATTTCCGCGAAAGAACTTCCGCTCCGCGGGTATGATCAGTATGTTCGTGGGAGATAAATATTGCCCTCACCCTCTTAAGCGGCAAACCCAACCGGATCATCCGTCTTTCCGTTTCACGACAGGAGATACCGGCATCCACAAGCACCGCATCTTTTTCATTACCAATGTAATAACAATTCCCGTTACTCCCTGAATTGAGGGATGCTACAAATAGAGACATGGTTGCAAAGTAACGGAATCTTTTTCAGTGCTTACCTGACAACGACCAGTTTCTGGACATTTTTCATGCCATTAACGGCAACTTCCAGAAAATAAATCCCCTGCGAAAGTTGTTCCGTTTGCAAAACAACCTGTTGTTCGCCCACAGGGAAGGTTCCCGATTCTTTAGCTTGAATGCAATGACCGGTAAGATCATACACCCGGAGTTGAACACTCCCCGGCCGGTCAAGGGTGAATTTTAAGGAAGCGTTGTCGGTAACAGGATTGGGGAAAATTCTCACCGGAAAAGTTTGTGCCTCCTGTCCTGTACCCACCCAAATCACCTGGTCATTGGCGTTTAAAATAACCCCCTGGCTATGATCCATCAACAAACCAATGAAATGAAGTTTTTCATAATTCCAACCCTCGGGGATGGTATAGGAATAGGAATGGGATTGGGAGGTACCCGCTATGATCGGCAAAGTGATACTGGCTTCAGTACCGTAAGGACCGTCGAGGATGGCCCTTCCGACATGATCATAGTGCATCTGCGCGGCAGGGATGGTGGACGGCATGCTCTCGAAACCGCACATGGGCCCGTTGGAACCGCCCGCATAATAATTGGCCTGGGCCCATCCCGATGCGGTACCCCAAAGGCTGTCTTCGATGATCACTGCTCCAAAACGCAACTCATGGTCAATGTCGATCAGGAATTGGCTTTGGACATCAAAAGAGATTTGCCTCGTGGAGGGATCCCATGAAAAATTGATCACCTCGATGCTCGCAGGAGAGCGTTTCGCGTGTTCCTCGAGGTATCCTGCCTCAAAATCCTGGGGATCCCACATCTTTAACCGATTAATGGTACCGCTGGGATAACCGGGAAAATCGGGTATGATATTGGGGATTTCATCATCCCAATCGGCTACTACCATGGGATCTCCGTTGTGCACGGCCACCCCGATCCAGGTTTCAGGATAGGTCTCGGCCATGTAATTCATGAAACAGATGCCCCGTACGCACCAACCACACCAGGTGCCCGTTGCCTCCTCACAAAACTCTTTTTTATCAGGAACCCACAGCAAGCCTCCAATTCTATCAGTAAGTGTGTCATTTTCTGGATTTTCATCCCCGGTGCCATTAACATTTCGGATATAGACTGTCAGGTCGTGATATCCCGGATTTTCCAAAACAAAGGGCGTGGTGTGCGCAAACGTATAAGTATTCCCAATGGGAAGATTCAATCCTGAAAACGGACAGGAGACCGGGGCTTCATCGTCGAGCTGATATACGGCCTCGAACGAATTAACCGGTGTGGATCCCATATTACTTATGGTCCCATTAAGGGTTACCGGTTGATTGATGCCTGCATATTCAGGAATTTCAATGGAGACCAAGGCGGCATCCAACGGGGGAGGCGTCAGTAAATTAATGTTGTCAAAGTACACATAATCAAGGTTATACATGTTTCCCTCCAGAAAAAAAGCAAACTGGAAGTTGGCGCTGATGTCACTATTGGTAATCACAACCACCTGGGTGTTCGCATTAATATTCCCGTGTGGGGTCTTTTCCCAAACGGTATTCCACATCCCGGTTGCTCCCTTGCGGGTGGCTACGCCAATTTTGGGTGCAGGATCCGTATAATAATCGTACATGTAATTGAACATCAATGTTACCGTGGTCAGGCTGCTCAGATTGACTACCGGGGAGATCAGATAAGTTGTGTAGGTCCCGTTGGTATAAGAAAATTTCCCTTCCGGAGCGGTTCCTCCGGCATTGTTTGTGTTGGAGCACGACCATTTGTTGGTCAGATTCAGGATCGTCCAGCCTTGGGGAGGCATTTGCCCGGCGCTGAAATCCTCATAGAGGTACGATTGCCCGGAAGCCAAAAACGCCATCATGACGAAAACACCGATGGTAATTGTTCTTTTCATCTTTTTTTGAATTAAAATGTTGTTGAAAATCAATCAGAAATTTAAAGTATAAAGATAATCATTTGCTCCGGGAAACAACTTCGTTGATTCTTACTACTTTTACGTGAAATTTTTAACAACAAAAGAATGGAAAAAATATTGGTCATTGGTTGTTCCGGTCAAATCGGATCGGAACTCACACTCGAACTACGCAAAGGCTACGGCAACTCGAACGTTATTGCGACCGACATTCGTCCTGCTCCCGCTGAGATCAGCGGTAGCGGCCCTTTTGAGATTTTAGACGTACTGGATGCTTCCAAACTCCAACTGATCCTTGAACATGAAAAAATAACGCAGGTCTACCATCTGGCCGCTATTCTTTCAGGGAATGCTGAAAAGCGTCCCCTCCCCTCCTGGGATATCAACATGCGAAGCCTGATGAATGTGTTGGAACTGGCCCGTGAACTGAAACTGAAAAAAATCTTCTGGCCCAGTTCCATAGCTGTTTTCGGGCCCACCACTCCCCGTTTCGATACCCCGCAATATACCATTATGGAACCCAATACGGTTTACGGTATCAGTAAATTGGCCGGAGAACGATGGATTGAGTACTATTTCAACAAATACGGGGTAGATACCCGCAGTGTCAGGTACCCGGGTTTGATCAGTTACAAGACGGAAGCGGGCGGAGGTACAACCGATTATGCAGTAGAGATCTTTTATGAGGCCATCCGTCAGAAAAAATATGAATGTTTCCTGGGCCCCGACTCCGCGCTTCCGATGATGTTTATGCCCGACGCCATCAAAGCAACCATCGACGTGATGGAAGCCGATTCCTCGCGCCTTTCACTGCGTTCCAGCTATAACATTGCCGGCATCAGCTTCACACCCAAAGAAATTGCCGCGGAGATTAAAAAACACATTCCTGATTTTGAAATCACCTATAAACCCGACTTTCGGCAGGCCATTGCCGACTCATGGCCGGCCCGGATCAACGATGAAGTGGCTAAAAAAGACTGGGGATTGAATTATTGCTACGACTTGCCCGCCATGACGGAAGTGATGCTTCGCGAAATCGGGAAAAAGCTCTCCTGATTTTGGTTTAAAGGTTGTCAGATCGTCCGTGAAACGTCAACGGTGGAATCCTGATCATTGACAGAAATCTCGAAACCACGTTTACGCAATACGGAGAGCATCCGGGTATTATCGGTGGTGGTTTGCGCCACGATCTTTTTCAGACTCCATGAAGCGGCTGTTTCGAGGCAGAAATCGGTCAGGATGTTACCCAGTTCTTTTTGCTGCCAGGCATCGGCCACCAGTACGGCGTATTCCACGCTTTCATGGTCAGGATCAGCGATAAGCCGGCCGACGCCGATTAGTTTTTTTCTGTTTTCTTCGACGATTTCAGCCACGATGGCGATTTCGCGATCATAGTCGATGTAACAGTAACGGGCCGCTACCTCGTGAGTCTCCCAATGAAAAAAATATCGGAAGCGGCTGTACAATGATTCTCGTGAACAAGACCCTAACATTTCGAGCCACAGGGGTTCATCTTCCGGTTTGATGGGACGAAGGGTCACCAGGGTTCCGTCGTGCAGGGTCGTCTGCCGGACAAACTTTTCGGGATAGGGATGAAGCGCCAAATGGTGGTAGCCGGGTAGACCTTTTGTCGGGAGGTTATTATCGAGAACAATGCGGGCGTCGAGGGCAATGACTTCATCAGGGGTAACGAGCAGCGGATTGATATCCAGTTCAGCTATTTCCGGAAAATCGGCGGCAAGGTACGACAACCGGATCATCACGCGGATCAGTCCTTCCACATCTTTACTCCGGGTTCCCCGATAACCTTTTAACAGCGGATAGATCTTCAGGGATTCGATCATGTGGCGTGCGAGCCTTTCGTTCAGGGGGGGGAATCCAAGCGCTTTATCACTGAAAAGTTCTGCCGTAGTCCCTCCGGTACCGACCATGAGAACCGTTCCGAAAACTTTGTCCTTTTTAATTCCAAGGATCAGCTCAACGCTCTCTTTGGCATGGAACATCTTTTGCAATGTCACTCCCTCAATAGCAGCTTGAGGAAATGATTTCCGGGCATCGTCAGTGATTTTTGTAAAAGAGTCTGTAACCTGTTGGTCGCCGGTAAGGTTGAGGATGACGCCCCCGGCATCTGATTTATGAGTGATATCGGGCGATTGGATCTTCATCACCACCGGGTATCCGATGGTATGGGCAATGGTCACAGCTTTCTCGCGGGAGGGAGCAAAAAACGGTGTTGTTATGGGAATGCCATAGGAAGCAAGGATCGATTTTGACAAGGTTTCGGTCAATACCGCTCCTTTCCCTTTGATTGCCCGGAGGAAATCTTTTCTCAGTTTATTCCGGTCCACGGAAAACTCCAACGGGATATCCCTGGGTGTTTCATATAAGGTCTCCAGGTTCCGTTGGTAGGAAACCAGCGTCATAAAAGCCCGGATAGCTTGTTCAGGAGTCTTATAGGAAGGGATTCCGTTTTCGACCAGGATATCATCGGCTTCATGCATGCTTTGCCCGCCCAGCCAGGCCGCCAGAAGCGGTTTGTGGGTCTCCGTTACCAGAGCGCTGATCTCTTTGGCTGTAGTGCAGGGGTTGGTCATGGCCTGGGGGGTAAGGATGACGAGTACGGCATCCACTCCGGGATCATTGAGAACGATCCGGGTGGCTTTGCCGATCCGTTTTGCCCGTGCATCGCCCAGGACATCAACGGGGTTGCCATGTGACCAGTATTCAGGGAGGTTTTCGTTGAGAAGAGACAGGGTCTCCGGTGAAAGGGAAGCCAGGACACCGTCGGAAGCGATCAGGGCATCCGTGGCCATCACCCCGGGGCCTCCGGCATTGGTGATGATCCCCAGTCTTGGCCCACCGGGAAACCTGTTTCGTCCGATCAGCTCCGCAACGCTGAAAATGTCCCCTATTTCATAAACCCTTGCCAGTCCGGCTCTTCTGAATGCCGCGTCGTACACCGCATCTTCCGAAGCCATGGCTCCGGTGTGAGATGCAGCAACCTGGGCCGATTCCGGGAAGCGACCTGCCTTGTAAACAATGATCGGTTTCCTGCGGGCAAAGGCACGGGCTGCCGTCATGAACTTACGGGGATTCCCGATCGATTCAATGTACAGGATTATACAACGGGTGTTCTCGTCTTCGCCAAAATAATCGATCAGGTCGCCAAATTCCACATCCAGGCTGTTACCGATAGAGACAAATTGCGAAAAACCGATCTTTCCTTCAAGGGCCCAATCCAATACCGAAGTGCACAAGGCGCCCGATTGCGAAATGAAAGCAATGTGCCCGGGTGCCGGCATTGCCGCCGCAAAACTGGCATTCAGTTTCAAAGCAGGAACGATGATCCCCAGGCAGTTCGGGCCGATCACCCGCATTCCGTCGTACTTCCTGATCACCTGCTTCACCTCTTCCTCGAGTTGTTTTCCGGTTTCGCCGGTTTCCCGGAAACCGGCAGAAAGGATGATCACTCCCCGGATACCTGCAACGCCGCATTCTTCGATCACCTTCGGGACTTTTTCGGCCGGAGTGCAAATGATCGCCAGGTCAGGAACTTTAGGACAACTGCTGACCGAGGGGATGCAGGGAATACCCATCACTGCTTCATACTCCGGGTTGATCGGGTAAACCACTCCCCGGAATCCCCCGCTGACCAGATTGATCAGGACTTTCCCGCTGACACTGTTGGGATTGGTCGATACCCCGATCAAAGCAATCCGTTGAGGATTGAAGACAGGATTGAGTTTGTGGATGTTCATTTGCCTATAATCATCTCACCGAACAGGGATCAATGGTTTTTTCCGCTGTTCATTGCACTACCCGGTAACAAGAGTGGTTTTCTTTTGCTTCCGGATCAATGTTTTTGATAAGTGGCGGGATTCAACGCTTTCGGTGTCCAAAGGGTCAAAAAGCGGATCACTTTGGCCGTATCGTATCCCTTCACATTGGGATCCCGGTATTCGAAAGCATCTGAATCCTGGGTATTCAGCCGTTGGCCATTCTTGTCCAAAATCACGAAGACAGGATATCCAAAGCGGTTAGGAAAACCATACTCCTGAAAAAGGGCATTATCCCGTTTATCTTTTGCCTGAGGAACGTTCAGCAGAAAATAGATATAATTTTCTTTCATCAGGGAATCGATCGCGGGGACGCCGTTCACCATGGCATGGAATCGCATGCACCAGGAACACCAGTTACCACCCCATTGGATCAGCACATTTTTGTTCTCTTTTTCAGCCCGGGCCAGCGCCTTTTTGAGTTCAGCGCGGGCATCCTGGTTCTCATCATAAGGTTTGGCAACAGGTTGGGCGAAACCAACAGTTCCCATTCCCAGGCTGATGACGAACAAGAGAAACGTTATTATTTTGAGTACAGCTTTCATAAAAAGGTTTGTTGAAGTTTTACATACCATACATTTCGATGATCTCGGCTTTGGTTTTTCCCAGGATATCGTATTTTTTTCCCACTTTTTTGAAAGCTTCAAGTGCTTTTTCAAGGTGATGGATTTCATGGCCGGCGGAGATCTGGGTACGGATCCGGGCCTGCCCCTGAGGCACAACCGGGAAGAAGAAACCGATGGCGTAGATGCCCTCTTCATAAAGGTCATGGGACACATTCTGAGACAGTTTGGCGTTGAAGAGCATCACCGGGACGATGGGGGTATCCCCTTCTTTGATGATGAGCCCGGCGTCAGTCAAACCTTTGCGCCAGAATTCGGTGTTGCGTTCCAGTTTATCGCGGCGATCGGTGGAGGCGGAGAGGATTTCCAGTACTTTGATGACGCCGGCGACTACCGGAGGGGCAATGGTGTTGGAGAAGAGGTAGGGTCTTGCTTTCTGGCGGCACATTTCAACCAGTTCGCGGCGGCCCGAAACACATCCGCCGGAAGCACCTCCCAACCCTTTGCCAAAGGTGGTTGTGATGATATCAAGTTGCCCCATCACCCCGCATTTTTCATGGGTTCCACGCCCGGTTTTACCGATAAAACCGCTGGCATGGGAATCGTCCATGAAAAGCAAAGCATCATATTTTTCACACAGCGCGGCCATCTTGTCCAACCGGGCGGTATCGCCATCCATTGAAAAGACACCATCGGTGATCACCATTTTCAGCCGTTTGTCGTTGTGAAGCTGAAGTTTCTCTTCCAGGTGCTCCATATCGGAGTGCTTGAAAGTGTCGTGCATGGCGCTGCAAAGGCGGATTCCGTCGATGATGGAGGCGTGGACCAGGCGGTCGGAGATCATCACGTCATCTTTGGTCAGTATGGCTTCAAAAACGCCGGCATTGGCATCCATACAGGATGGGAAAAGGATCGTGTCTTCGGTTCCCAGAAATCGGGTCACCATGTTTTCCAGTGTACGGTGGATATCCTGTGTTCCGCAGATAAACCTGACCGACGACATGCCATACCCATGTGAATCGAGACCCGCATGAGCGGCTTTCACCACTTCCGGGTGGCTTGACATTCCCAGGTAGTTGTTGGCGCAAATGTTGATCACCTTTTTAAGGTTGGCGCCGGTAGGAAATTCCACTTCAATATCGGCCGATTGGGAGGAATGAATATAGCGTTCCTGTTTGAAGAGGCCAGCCTCTTTGAGACCGGTAAGAATTTCTGAATAGATGCCGCGGGTTTTTTCTGTATAGGCCATGATTCCTCCTTTTTATTTCAGGTAATTCCCGACTAACTGACAGATTTTGTCCACGGAATCGAAGGCTTCCGGGGTAGCTTTATCATCAGGAATGGCGATCTTGTACTTGTTTTCAAGGAAGCGTTTCAGCGAAACCATCGAAAAACTGTCAACAATGCCTCCCGAGATCAGAGGTGTGTCGTAAGTGATCTCCGTGTCGTCTTCAACATACTCTTTGATCACGTAATTTTTGATTACATCTTTCATTTCGTCCATTGATTTTTCTCCTATGTGTTTGGGGTGGATATTAATTTGAGTTCAGTTTTTTCTTTTTAATCATTCTCCAGTGTTGAAGTATCTCCGATCTCTTCTCCCCACTCTTTGGCATGAAGAATCCTGCGCATGATCTTTCCGCTGCGGGTTTTGGGAAGGTTGTCGATGAATTCGATTTCCTGGGGCATGGCCAGTGGTGATAATTTTTTCCGGACAAAATTCATGATATCGAGGTCAAGATCGCTACTGGGGAAGAAGCCGGGTTTTAGTGTTACAAAAGCTTTGACCACTTCCATGTTGACAAAATCGGGTTTTGAAACGACTGCTGATTCGGCCACAGCCGGATGCTCAAGCAAGGCTGATTCCACTTCGAAAGGGCTGACCAGGTGGCCACCTGTATTGATCACGTCGTCGTCGCGGCCCACGAACCAGAAATACCCCTCGCTGTCAATGGAGGAGCGGTCGCCGGGCAGGTACCAGCCGTTTCGGAATTTTTTCCGGTAGGTTTCTTCATTGTTCCAGTACGCCCGCATCATCGAAGGCCAGCCGGGTTTCAGGGCGATCAATCCTATCCGGCCGGGCTCGTCGTAGGGTTGGTATGTTTCCGGATGGATCACGGTCGCCGTTATACCCGGGAAAGGTTTTCCCATCGATCCTGGTTTGATCTTCATTCCAGGATAATTAGAGATCATGATCGAACCGGTTTCGGTTTGCCAGTAAGTATCTAAAAAGGGTCTGCCAAAAACCCTTTCACTCCAGATGACGGCTTCGGAGTTGAGGGGTTCGCCCACGGAAGCCAGATGGCGTAGAGAGGAGAGGTCGTATTTCCGGATCACCTCCTCTCCCGCTTTCATCAATGATCGGATGGCTGTAGGAGCAGAATACCACATAGAGATCCGGTGCTTCTCGATAAAACGGTACCAGCTTTCAGCTGAAAAGCCGGCATCGAGGACACATTGGGTCACCCCGTTGCTGAAAGCGCCAATAATCCCGTAAGAGGTACCGGTAACCCATCCCGGATCGGCGGTACACCAATAGATATCCTCCTCGCGGAGGTCAAGGACCCACTTGGAGGTCAGGTATTGTGATATCAGCGAGTAATGGACATGTTTCACCCCTTTGGGTTGACCGGTAGTGCCGGAGGTATAATGCAAAACAGAAGGCGATTCGGCTTTCGTGGGGAAACATTGGAAATGCTCTACATTTTCGGCTTCGTCCATGTTCAGTGCGACCTCTCGTTCCCCTAAGGGCTTACCCGGTTCGGCATCAACCAGGATCAGGTGTTTGAGGTAGGGCATTTTGCCCAGTATTTTGCGAACCTTGGGAGCATGTTTTTTTTGTGTGATGATGGCCGTGGTCCGGGCATTGTCAAGCCGTATGAAAAGTGATTCATCGCCGAAAGCCGAAAAAAGCGGTTGAGCGATGGCGCCGGTCTTGAGAATCCCTAAAAAACCGATATAGAGCTCAGGAATCTTATCCATGAACAAACAAACCCGTTCTTCCGGCCTGATGCCAAGATCCTGTAAAAACTGCGCTATCGTGTTGGATTTTAATCGGATATCATTGTAAGTGTACCGTTTTTCAATGCCTGATGAGCCTTCCCAGATAAGACCGGGTTTATCGGCTTTACCCAAATGACAAATCCGGTCGGAGCAATACCAGCCGATGTTGATCACCTGTCCGGTCTGATAGTTCAACTCTTGTTCTGCGATTTCCCAATTAAAACTTTTGATTCTCTCCTCGTAAGAAACAATATTGGTCATAGCACCTGAATTAGGGTTCGTTTTCAATGATCACGATGGCGGTCGCCAATTCTTTAAGGTGCGATAAAGATACATGAATTTTTGAGATAGCCAAATCGGAAAGCAATTCATTGGCTTTTCCTGAGACTTTGATTTGAGGTTGCTCCAGGTCGTTGTGAAATACTTCTATATCCGCAAAGCGGATACCAAACCGCCACCCGGTCCCGATGGCTTTCATCAGAGCCTCTTTGGCTGAGAACCGGGCGGCGTAATGCTGGTACTTGTTTTTTTTTGATTCGCAATAGCGGATCTCTTCAGGGGTAAAGATCTTGTCGCGGAAACCGGTATCGCGTTCCATCACGCTCCGGATACGCTCCACCTCGATGATATCGATACCGGTCCCTTTGATCAAATGGCTCCCAGTTTTTTACCGACTTTGGTGAATTTATCGATGGCAAAAGCGATTTGTTCGTGCGAATGGGCTGCCGAGACTTGTACACGGATCCTCGATTTCCCTTTAGGGACTACGGGATAATAGAAACCGATTACATAGATACCCTCTTCAAGGAGTTCGTTGGCAAATTCCTGTGACAGTTTGGCGTCGTTAGGAAGATGGCCGAACAGGACGGGTACGATGGGGTGAATCCCGGGAACGATGCGGAATCCGGCTTTTGCCATTCCCTCCCTGAACTGCCGTGTATTTTCGAACAGTTTGTCACGCAGGACGGTGGTTTCCGAGAGCATGTTCAGTACTTCGAGGGTGGCTCCTGTGATGGCAGGTGTCAGTGTGTTGGAGAAAAGGTAAGGGCGAGACCGTTGACGAAGCAATTCCACGATCTCTTTTCTTCCGGAGATGCAACCCCCGGAGGCGCCTCCCAGTGCTTTTCCAAAAGTGGTGGAGATGATGTCGACCCTGCCCTGTGCATTGCAATATTCCATGGTGCCCCGGCCGGTCTGCCCGACGAAACCGGTGGCGTGTGAATCATCGACCATCACCATCGCGTCGTATTTTTCAGCAAGGTCACATATTTTATCGACCTGGGCAATGATGCCATCCATGGAAAAAACACCATCGGTCACGATCAGTTTGAAACGGGCTTCTGAAGCGTCCTGCAGCACCTCTTCCAAATCTTCCATGTTGTTATTCTTGTAACGGAAGCGCTGTGCTTTGCAAAGCCTCACCCCGTCAATGATGGATGCGTGGTTCAGTTCGTCAGAGATGATGGCATCCTGTTCGCCCAGCAGGGGTTCGAAAACGCCGCCGTTAGCATCAAAAGCCGAAGAGTAAAGAATGGTGTCTTCTGTGCCCAGGAATTCACTCAACTTGGCTTCGAGATCTTTGTGGATTTTCTGGGTACCGCAAATAAACCGTACGGATGACATGCCGTATCCGTACCGGAAAAACGTGTAGTTCGCACCTGCCATAACCCGGGGATCATTGGATAATCCCAGGTAATTGTTGGCGCAGAAATTGAGTACTTTTTGCCCGCGGTCAGTCTGTATCTCTACACCCTGGGGGGTTGTGATAATGCGCTCGGTCTTGTAAAGACCATCATCGTGGATGCCTTCGAGTTGTTTTCTCAGATGCTCCTGAAATGTGCCGTACATGGTAGTTGTTTGTATAGTTAAAGGGATTCAAAAATACTAAAAAAAACGGTTCTTCATCCACTGGAAACAACCTTGATCGGACGGATGATTTCCATCAGGTTGAGTCTTCGTAAAGCGGGCGCTTTGTGAGCTGTTACACCCACGATCAGCAAGGTCATCAAACTTCCGAAAATAACAGAGGGAATAAGGGCAAAACAGAGGATGGTGAGCCATGATGACTGACATGATCACGGTACCGCAATACCGCGTAGGCATCATGTTTGTCCAAAAATCTATTCTTCTTCTTTCTCCTGTTCTTCGTAGGCTTTGAGCAGCTTATCCTGAATATCGCCCGGCACCTGTGAGTATTCAGCAAATTTCATGTTATAGGTAGCACGGCCGCTGGTAAGGGAGCTCAGCGCAGTGGAATAACGGTTCAATTCGGCCAGCGGAACTTTTGCCATAATTTTCTGGTAGTTGCCCTCACTGTCCATCCCCATGATGACAGCCCTGCGTCCCTGGAGGTCGGTCATGACTTCACCCATTTTATCTTCCGGTACGATCACTTCCACATCATAGATAGGTTCAAGAATTTTGGGGCCTGCATTCTTGAATGCCTCTTTGAAGGCATTCCGGCCGGCCAGTTTGAAAGAGATTTCGTTGGAATCGACCGGGTGCATTTTCCCGTCATAAACATTGAAAACGATATCCCTTGCATACGAACCGGTGAGGGGCCCTTCTTCCATTTTTTCCATCACCCCTTTGAGGATTGCCGGCATGAAGCGGGCATCGATAGCGCCACCGACGATACAGTTGTTCATCAGTAATTTTCCGCCCCATTCCAGATCGATCACATCGCGTCCACGGATGGGGAATTCGGTCTGGTCGGCCATTCCTTCACGCCAGGGTTGGATCATCATGTGAACTTCACCAAACTGGCCGGAACCACCCGATTGTTTTTTGTGTCGGTACATTGCCTTAGCCGACTTGGTGATGGTTTCGCGGTAGGGAATGCGGGGAGCATAATATTCAATGGGAATCTTTTCGAGGGTTTCGACATGCCATTTGGCCAGGTTCAGGTGAAGTTCACCCTGACCTTGAAGGATCATTTGTTTCAGTTCTCGGGAATAACCCATTAAAAGCGTCGGATCCATTTTGGCCAATTCATTCAGAACACTGCTCACTTTTTCGTCGTCAGCGGTGTTTTTGGCCTTAACTGCGGTCCTGAATTTCGGGTCGGGATAGACGGTCTGTTCGATTATATCATCCTGATTTTTCAGGGAATTCAGGGTGTTGTTGGTATAGGAATTTTTCAGTTTGATGGTGGCTCCGATATCGCCGGCGACCATTTTTTCCACTTTTTCGCGGTTTTTGCCATTGATGACGAAGATCTGAGAAATCCGTTCCTTTGATTGCCGGTTAGGGTTAATCATATCAAGGGCTTCAGTGATCTCACCGGAATAAACCTTGAAATAGGAGATCTCGCCGAGATGCTGTTCAACAGAGGTTTTGAAAATAAAAGCTGAAGCGGGATCGGTCACTTTGCAGGTCAACTCTTTCCCGTCAGTTGTTTTGACGGCGGGCATTTCATTCGGGGCCGGAACGCTGCCGGCGATAAACTCCAGCAGACGGCCAACGCCCATATCCTGTTTTGCGCCGACACAAATCACCGGGAAGATGGTCCTGTGGATAAGACCGGTTTTCAGGGCCTGTTGCATCTGTTCCTCGGAGAGGGTTCCCTTGTCGAAAAAGACCTCCATCAACGACTCGTCTTTGGAAGCAAGCTCTTCAACCAATGCCATGTACATCTCCTCGGCTTTGCCCTTGTCGCCGGCCGGGATATCGCTAATTTCAGGTTTTCCTCCGCCGGAAGGGAATTTGTACATCTTCATTTTCAGGAGATCAATGATGCTGTTAAACCCGGATCCGGCGTTGACGGGGTATTGCATCAGGGTGATGTTCTTTCCAAATTGATGTTTCAACTGACGAATGGTTTCATCAAAATTGGCGTGTTCCTGGTCAAGGTGGTTGATGGCAAAGATGACGGGTTTCGCAGCCTTGCTGGTATATCTCCAGGTGATTTCGGTTCCGACTTCGACACCATTTTGAGCGTTCACTACCATCACGGCGGCATCAACCACCCGCAAGGCTGAGATCACCTCTCCGCAGAAATCATCAAAACCCGGGGTATCGATGATGTTGATTTTTTTGTTATCGCACAGCGTATAAAGGACAGAAGCCGAGACCGAATTCTGGCGTTCAAGTTCGATGGGACGATAATCGGATACCGTGTTCTTGTCTTCAACTGTACCCCGGCGGTTTATCACACCTCCTTCAAAAAGCATGGCTTCCGCCAGTGTCGTTTTTCCTGATTTTGCGCCGCCGATCAGCGCGATGTTACGGATCTCATTGGTTTGGTATACCTTCATGACAACTTGGAAATTAATGTAAGTACTTGAAAAGGATATAATTCGTGAAAAGGTTGCAAAATTACAAAAAGCCCTGAATATAACCAACAACAAGTGGTTACGATTTTTCGGGCCGACCCGGGAAAGAGTAATGTTCCCGGAAAAGTTATCTTTCTATTTGATTTTTAATCTGTTGCCAGCGATCATTGCTCATCTTGGAACCAATGAATTCAATGACGTTTCCGGCTAACAGAGCCCCCAATTCACCGCAGCGTTGCATCGGCAATCCCATGGAATGGCCGAAAAGGAATCCGGCAGCATAAAGATCCCCGGCGCCGGTTGTATCAACCGGTTTGACAGGGATGATGCCTATTTCGCAGCATTCCGTAACAGTCCTCACCAATGAGCCGTTACTGCCGGTCTTGACTACAGCGATCTCGGTAAATTTGCCTAACTCACGGGTTGCATCGGCAGGCCCCATCCCGGTCATCGCCCTGGCCTCTTCTTCGTTGGCAAATAAAATATCGACATACCGGGTAATGATTTCCTGAAGAAATTCGCGGTTATCCTCCACCACGTTATAACTGGCCAGGTCGAGGGAGACCTTCAAACCATGGAATTTAGCCATCTCAACCGCCTTGCGGATCAGTTCATGGTTCTGGACAAGATAGCCTTCCACATGGAACAAGGAATAACCGTCAAAAACGGAATCACCGGACCGCAGGACACCGGGTTCCAGATGGGCTGCCGTAAGTTCAATGGCAGCCCCTAAAAAGGTTGCGAAAGTCCGTTCGGAATCAGGCGTCACCAATGCAATGGCCCGGCCTGTTTCAGTGGTGCTGTGTACCAGATGGGGTTCCACCCCGGCCCTGATCATGTCCCTTACAAAAACGCCTCCTAAAGCGTCCTCCCCGACCACGCCGATATACCCGCTGGGCATCCCCAACATCGCCAGTCCGTGAAGGGTGTTGGCCGCCGATCCACCGGCTGACTGCCGTTTATCATAACTTTTTAAAGCCTCAAGCACCGCATTGCTGCGTACTTCATCGACCAGTTGCATGCTCCCCTTGGGCAGATCCAGCATCTGCAGAATGGTATCGCTTTCCAGCGTTATCATGATATCTACCAAGGCATTGCCCATCCCAAGTATCTTCTTCATCTTGTTTTGTTTTAAGCGAGGCAAAGGTAGCAATTATCCCGCCGGAAAACGACAGTTGTCCCCGGCGCACCCACAAAGACTTCCGAGAAAGTCGCATTTACTTATTTCCGGCAAAAAAATGTAACCCTCTGCTCACAGTCCCGTATAAGAACAAAAAAGCAACAGTGATCCAATGAAAACTTCCTTTTTTTGCACCCTGATCGTTTTTTTCCTTGTTTCGGAAAGCCCGGCCCAGACCGTAGCCGACGATTGTCCCTGCCGCCGCCCGCGTATCATTGAAAAACCAGTCGTCACCAAAAAGGTAACGGAGGTAAAAAAAACAGTCATCCGGAGAAGGTACGAGCCGTTCAAGGAATATCCCATTCCCGAAGAAATCCTGTGTAAAGGGAAATTCCGTCAAAGGCAGAATTTCAAGGTCAGGATCATGCCAAACCCGGTGAACAGCTACATTAACGTAATTTATGATTCAGAGAACGGGCAAAAGGTCAAGATCGAGCTGCTCGCCTGCGACGGAACACTGATCAAAACCCTGATGAACCAGGTGGTTTATGGAGAAGGATTAAAAGAAAGCACCTTCGATATCAACGGCCAGGTAAAAAGAGGGGATGCCTATATCAGGCTTACCTCGGGCGTCATCACCAAAGTTGAAAAAATCTTTGTTCTTTGATCACAATGCCAAAAAACAAGGCCGTTTCTCATGATCAAACCAATTGTTCCAATGCTCATCGTTTCATTGCTTCTATCAATGACCGGTTGCGGACAGGGGAATGAAACCATGACCGGTAAAAAAAGTGAGACCATGAAATCAGACAAACTTAAATCAGAAGAACAAAAAGAGAATACCGACGGTAAATATTCTACTGCTCTGTTTGCAGGAGGATGTTTCTGGGGAGTGGAGTACTACATGAAACGGATTAATGGGGTGATCTCTACCACGGTTGGATATACCGGAGGAACCACCGAAAATCCTACCTATGAAGAGGTTTGTTCGGGTACCACCGGTCATTATGAGGCCATAGAGGTGATTTTCGATCCTGCGCGGACCAGTTATGAGGAGGTAGCGCGCTTGTTTTTTGAGATCCACGATCCGACACAATGGAACCGCCAGGGTCCCGACGTCGGAGAACAATACCGATCGGCCGTTTTTTACCTTGATGAAACACAAAAAGAGATTACCCTGCAACTCATTGCCGAATTGAAAAAGAAGGGATATCCTGTTGTAACAGAAGTCAAACCGGCCACCAAATTCTGGAAAGCCGAAAACTACCACCAGGATTACTATTACCATAAAGGCTCCACCCCTTATTGTCACGGGTACGTTAAAAGATTTTAGTCCCTCCGTTCCGCTCCATTCCTCCCTTCATTGCCCGGAAAAGCGCTTCTCCGTAAGGATGAACAATTTTCATGAATTTGTTGTACCTTTGCGCGCCCAAAAAAGGGACCCAAAATACAGGTACTGCTTATGTCATTAAACAAGCTCAGAAATATCGGGATCGCGGCACATATTGATGCAGGAAAAACAACCGTTACCGAACGAATCCTCTTTTTTACAGGTACCAACCGCAAAATGGGAGAGGTACACGATGGACAAGCCACCATGGATTTCATGAAACAGGAGCAGGAACGGGGGATCACCATTGCTTCTGCCGCCATCACCTGTGCATGGAAAAACCACCAGATCAACCTGATCGATACGCCCGGCCACGTTGATTTCACGGTAGAAGTAGAACGATCACTGCGGGTTATTGACGGTATGGTAGCTGTATTCTGCGCCGTTGGAGGGGTAGAACCCCAGAGCGAGACAGTTTGGAACCAGGCCGACCGGTACCGGGTGCCCCGCTTCGCGTTTATCAATAAAATGGACCGTACCGGCGCTGATTTTCAGGCAGTCATTGCCCAAATGAACAAATACCTTGATGCCAACGCTGTTCCATTCCAACTCCCGATCGGAGCAGAAGAAAACTTCGAAGGAATCATCGACATTATTGAACGGAAAGCCTATATTTTCAGGGACATGGAGCAGATCGAGACGGACATACCGTCCGCTTACCTTCAAAAAACTGAAGAGACACGGGCTTGGGCCGCCGAGAAACTGGCAGAATTCAGCGATGAGATCATGGAACTTTTCATGGAAGACCGAGAAGTTCCGGCTGAACTGATGAAAAAAGCACTCCGCGAAGCCACGCTCAAATTGCTGATCACCCCTGTTTTTTGCGGGGCGGCATACAAAAACAAAGGGATCCAAATGCTTTTAGATGCCATCGTGGATTACCTTCCTTCTCCACTCGACGTGGGAGTGGTGACCGGTACTGATACCAACGATCCGGAAAAACTACATACCATTCATCCTTCACCCAAAGAACCCTTCTCGGCGCTGGCTTTCAAACTGATCCATGATCCTTTTGTCGGACAGCAAACCTTTACCCGGATCTTTTCAGGTACCCTGAAAAGCGGGATGCAGGTTTATAACTCTACCAAAGGGAAGCACGAAAGGATCGGCCGGCTTTTCAGAATTCATGCCAAAGACAGGGAAGAGATCACCGAAGCCGGACCCGGGGATATCGTGGCTCTCATCGGGATGAAAATCACCAAGACAGGAGATACCTTATGCGACGATAATCACCGCCTGGTACTGGAAAACATTCACATCCCGCCTAGTGTTATAGAATTGAAAATCAGCCCATTGAAACGTGCTGATCAGTCAAAACTCGGGGACGCCCTCCATAAACTGGCCATGGAAGACCCCTCTTTTAATGTCAGGTACGATGACGAAACGGAAGAGACAGTAATCGCCGGAATGGGTGAACTTCACCTGGAGATCATGATTGACCGCCTGAAACACGAGTTCAAGGTGGATGCCGAGGTTGGAGAACCCTCCGTCGCCTTCCGGGAAACCATCACCACTGAAGTGGAATCGCTTTACCGCCATTCCAAACAGACGGGTGGTAAAGGACAATTTGCCCAGACCCTGATACGGCTTGAACCGAATGAAGGAAAAGGATATGAATTCGTCGAAAAAATCAAAGGTGGGAACATTCCTGCTGAATTCATTCCTTCAGTCAACAAAGGCATCCTGAAAACCCTTGAACGGGGCATTCTGGCGGGATTCCCCGTGGTGGACGTAAAGGTCGTCTTGTTAGACGGAAGTTTCCACCCGGTCGACAGTTCTGATATGGCTTTTCAGACCTGCGCTTCTATTTGTTTCCGACAGGGTTTCAACAAGGCGGAACCCATCCTGCTTGAACCCATGATGAAAGTAGAGGTCAATACACCCGACGAATACATCGGAGATGTAGTGGGGAACCTGAACCGGCGCCGGGGTAAGATAGAATCCATGCGGCGTTACCGCAAAGGAGCACAGAAAGTGAATGCCCTGGTCCCCCTGATGGAGATGTTCGGTTATGCTACCCAATTGCGGAATATTTCCAGCGGGCGTGCCAATTATTCCATGGAATTTCATCAATATACACCTCTGCCTAAGTTGATCCAGGAAGAGGTGATTAAAAAAATCATGTCCTTACAGAATCATGATCGCGTTAGATGACACGCTGATTTCGGAAGAGATTCGGACCACTTTCTTTTCCTGCGATCTTCAACAGTGCAAAGGAGCCTGCTGTGTGGAAGGGGATGCCGGCGCACCTTTGGAGGAGGAAGAAATCTCCCTGCTTGAAGATGCCATTGATGAAATCAAACCTTTTATGGAGTCAGAAGGGATCCGTGAGGTTGAAAATGCCGGAGTTTTCGACTACGACGCGGAGGGGAATTTTGTCACCCCCCTGGCCGACGGTAAAGCCTGCGTGTTTGCTTACACAGAAAATGGAATTTCTTTTTGTGCCATCGAAAAAGCATTCCTCGAAAAGAAAGTTCCGTTTCAAAAGCCCCTTTCCTGTCATCTCTACCCGATCAGGATAAAGCGGACTTCGCTCAACGAGCTGCTCAATTACCACAAATGGCCCATTTGCCGGAAAGCCCTGGAAAAGGGCTACCTGGAGAAGACCCCTTTATACCTGTTCCTGGAAGAGGCGCTCATCCGAAAATACGGACGGAGCTGGTACAACCGGTTGTTAAAACTAATCCGGTGAAAAGAAGGTACGGCAAGACGGTTATGTGACCGCGTTAGCGCCGCCGCTCTGTGCCAGAGAAGCCCTCTTTGCAACAGCCATTGCGACAAACTCCTTATCCATCAAAAAAGAGCCGCTCTTTTCTGCACCGGCGAGCTTGATCTGGTCAAGAATATTCCTGACAGTGCTTTCCTCTTCGATCTGCTCGGTGATGTACCATTGCAGGTAGTTGGCTGAGGTATAATCCTTTTCCTTGACACAAACGGCATACAATTCATTGATGGAGGCCGATATGTACTCTTCGTGCCTGAGAACCTGTTCAAATACATCAGAGAGTGATTTGAACTTTGCAACGGGAGCTTCCAATGCAGGGATCACGGCTGATCCGCCACGATCATTGAGATAATGGACCAGCTTGAGCATGTGGATCCGTTCTTCCTCGGTTTGGACGTACAGCCAATTGGCAGCACCCGGGAATCCGTTGCGTTCGGCCCATGAGGCCATCGACAGATAAATCCGCGAAGAGTGCTCTTCACGTTGAATCTGTTCATTGATTGCTTTTTCAACATTCTTGGTTATCATGGTTGGTCGTTTTAATTAACACTTGTGTTATTTCAGCGCTTCAGCCCCTGAAACAATCTCGATGAGCGCATTGGTAATTGAGTTTTGGCGGGCTTTGTTGTAAGTGATGTTGAGTTCACGGAGAAGGTCCTGAGCATTATCGGTAGCTTTTTGCATGGCCGTCATCCGGGCTCCCTGTTCGGAAGCGAAGGAATCCAGTAAAGCTTTAAAAAGCTGGATCCGCAGGGTTTTTGGGATCAATTCCCGGACAATGGTCTCTTTTCCGGGTTCAAAAATATAGTCAGTTCCCGTCTTCACTGCAGCGGTGACAGAGGCCGTGGGAAGGGCTACCGGGAGGTACTGTTCCACAACGAGCCGTTGAACGGCAGCATTCTTGAACTGATTGTAAACCAGCGCGATTCTGTCGAACTCTTTGGAAGCAAAGGATTTCATCAGTTTTTCGGCCAAAGGTGCTACGGCATCAAATTTCAGGTGGTCAAGAAGGCTGTCATACGATTCTAAAACCGGATACTTTCGTTTGCGGAAAAATTCGGTAGCACGAGAACCGATGGTAAGTAGTCGAAGATTCCCATTGTTAAATTGGTCGGCATAATCCTGTTGCAGCAATCCGACCGTTGTCTTGATGATGTTGGTGTTGAACGCACCGCACAATCCCCGGTTGGAGGTGATCACCACCAGCAGTACCTTTTCAGGTTTCCGTTGCTGCGCGAAGATGTTCTCCTCTGAGTTTTCAATGGAAGTGCTGAGGTTTTGCAGTATTTCCCGGAGCTTGGTTGCGTACGGGCGCAGTTTGATAATGGCGGTCTGGGCTTTCCTGAATTTGGAGGCAGCCACCATTTTCATAGCATTGGTGATCTGCTGCGTTGATTTGACCGAAGCGATCCGGGTGCGTACTTCTTTCAGTCCGGGCATAATCCTGTACTATTTCTTTTCCTCGTATTTTCGGGAGATCTCTTTACATACCCTTTCCATGGTTTTCACATCTTCATCGAGCAACTGTCCTGACTTCAGGTTTTTCAGCAGTGTTTGATGGTTGGATTCCAGGAAAGAGAGGTATTCCACTTCAAAATTATGAATGCTCCTGACGGGGATGTTCCGAAGCAGTCCCCTTGTTCCGCAGAAAATCACGGCAATTTGTTTTTCGACCGGCATCGGGGAATACTGGGGTTGTTTCAGGATTTCGACATTTCGTGATCCTTTATCGAGAACCGCTTTGGTAGCGGCGTCGAGGTCAGAACCAAATTTGGAGAAAGCCTCCAGTTCACGGAATTCTGCCTGGTCGAGTTTCAAGGTTCCTGCCACTTTTTTCATCGATTTGATCTGGGCATTTCCTCCCACACGGGAGACGGAGATACCCACATTGATAGCAGGCCGGATACCGGCATTAAAGAGGGATGTTTCAAGGAATATCTGTCCGTCGGTAATGGAGATGACGTTGGTTGGGATATAAGCTGAGACGTCACCAGCCTGGGTTTCGATGATGGGCAGTGCGGTCAGTGAGCCGCCTCCTTTAACCATGCTGCTGATCGTTTCGGGCAGATCGTTCATCTGTCTGGCGATTTCATCGGAGGAGATGATCCGGGCGGCTCTTTCCAACAATCTTGAATGAAGGTAGAACACGTCGCCGGGATAGGCTTCACGTCCGGGAGGTCTGCGGAGCAGGAGGGAAACTTCGCGGTAAGCGACAGCCTGTTTGGAAAGATCGTCATAGATGATCAGGGCCGGGCGTCCGGTATCGCGGAAGAACTCCCCGATGGCTGCGCCGGCAAAGGGGGCATAAAATTGCATGGCTGCAGGATCGGAAGCAGTCGCAGAAACCACGACGGTATAGTCCATGGCTCCTTTTTCCTGCAGGGTCTTGACAATATTGGCTACTGTTGATCCCTTTTGTCCGACAGCTACATAAATACAATATACAGTTTCCCCCCTTGTATGGAACTCTTTCTGATTGATGATGGTATCGATGGCTATGGCCGTTTTTCCTGTCTGGCGGTCGCCGATGATCAACTCGCGTTGCCCGCGTCCGATGGGAATCATCGCGTCGATGGGTTTGATACCTGTCTGCAGGGGCTGGTTGACGGGTTGGCGGAAGATGACACCCGGCGCTTTGCGTTCCAGGGGCATCTCAAACCTTTCACCTTCAATCTTTCCCTTTCCATCCAGGGGTTCGCCCAGGGTGTTGATCACACGCCCCAATAACCCTTCTCCCACTTCGATGGAGGCAATCCTCCGGGTACGTCTCACTGTGTCTCCCTCCTTGATCTCGTAGGATTCGCCTAATAATACAGCACCTACATTGTCGGCTTCCAGGTTGAGCACAATGGCTTTCAGGCCGTTCTTTTCAAATTCGATCAACTCTCCCGATTCGGCATTGTTCAACCCGTAAATACGGGCGATTCCATCACCGACCGTGAGGACGGTTCCCACTTCTTCAAGTTCTTTTTCACTTTGATAACCAGCCAGTTCCTTACGAAGGATCGCGGTCACTTCCGCGGGTTTAATGTTGGCCATAGTTCAGTTTTATTGGATTCTTCAGATTCGTTTTTTGTACAGATTGATCCGCGCGATGGTGTTCTTCATGTTCTCAATTTCACGGCGGATGCTTGCATCATATTGTTTATCTTCCCAGGAAAGCACAAAGCCACCGATCAGCGATTCATCGATTTCCGGGTTAAGATCAATGGTTTTCCCGGTGTACCGGGCCATCAGTTCAAGAACCGATTTTTTAAGTTCTTCGTCGGGCGGGACGGGCGCTTTGAATTGGACAGAAAGAATGTTTTTATACTCGTTGTAAAGGTCTTTCAGTTTTTTAGCAATGGCGGGAATAAGGGCTTCTCTTTTTTTGCGTACCATGATCTGCAGGTAGGTCATGGTCAGGCGTCCTACATGGCTCTCAAAAATTTTCCGGAGGATGATCTCTTTTTTTTCCGTATTGATAACAGGACTGTTAAGCAGCAGGACAAGCTCTTTACTGGCATCACACGTGCCGGTGATCAGAAGGTTGTCGTTATAAACCTCCTCAAGCGCATTTTTTTCAATTGCAAGTTCCAGCAGGGCTCCCGCATAACGTTCCGCCACCAGTGATATATTCATCCCGCTTAGTTGAATTTGAGTTCTTTTATCAATTCTTTCGCGTATTCTTCTTGTTTATGCGGATCGGCCAGTTCGCGCTTGAGGATGAACCTGGCAAGCGTCAATGAGTTTTCTGCGATCTGGTTTTTCAATTCGGTCATGGCGGCCATCTTTTCGTTGAGGATGGTCTCTTTGGCGCTTTCAACAATACGGGCAGCCTCCTCCGATGCTTTTTGGCGTGCCTCTTCGATCATTTTATCTTTGATTTTCCGGGCCTCGTTGAGGATGGCATCGCGTTCATTTTTGGCTTGTTGCAGCAACTCTTCGTTCCCTGCTTTGAGGGATTTCATCTCTTCCTTGGCCTTGTTGGCTGTATTGAGCGCTTCATGAATGGACGTTTCCCTCTCTTTGAGCATCTGAAGGATGGGCTTCCAGGCAAATTTCCCCAGGATGAAAAGCAGGAGAAGAAAGACCAGGGTCATCCAGAAAAGCAAGCCCAATCCGGGGGTTATTAATTCCATAATCGATTGTTTTTAGGTTAATCCCTGTGATAATTTTGTTCTTTACGGCCCCACCAACCGTGGAGCCATAAAGAACCATCTTTTTAGATAAAAAGGATCAGCAGACAAACGACGATCGCGAAAAATGCGACCCCTTCTACCAGTGCAGCAGCAATGATCATGTTGGAACGGATATCGCCAATGGCTTCGGGCTGACGTGCGATGGATTCCAAAGCGCTTTTCCCGATGTTGCCAATACCAATACCTGCACCAATCACGGCAATGCCGGCGCCCAATCCGGCGCCCATTTTTGCAAAAGCCCCAAAATCGGCGGCTAATTGCAACAAAATACTGAGTAAATGCATAACCTGAAAGAATTAGGATTAAAAATTAAAACAGAATTTAAAGTTGTTAATGATGTTCGGGTTCGGTCACTGCAAGACCAAAATAGAGGGCCGACAGCAAAGTGAATACATAAGCCTGGATAAAAGCAACCAGCAGCTCCAGCAGGTCCATGAAAACCATGAAAGCCACGGAGACCACTGAAACGCCAAGCCCAAGAGCCGCACTGATTGCCCCGAAAATAAAGATGAGGCTTACAAAACCCAGTGCGATGATGTGCCCCGCCGTAATGTTGGCAAAAAGTCGGACCATCAACACAAAAGGTTTGGTGATGATCCCGATGATCTCAACAATGGGCATCAGCGGAAGGGGTATCTTCAGCCACCAGGGAACGCCTGGTGTGTTGATGATGTCAATCCAATAATGCTTGTTCCCATTGATGGTGGTCAGGATGAAGGTAAACACCGCCATTACCAAAGTAACGGTGATGTTGCCGGTGACATTCGCCCCGCCGGGGAAAAAGGGAATCAGCCCGAAGAGGTTGTTGAACAGGATAAAAAAGAAAATCGTCAGCAGATAGGGTAGAAATTTTTCGTAATGCTTTTCGCCAATAGAACTCCTGGCAATATCATCACGGACAAAAAGAACCAATGGTTCAAGAAGGTTTTGCATTCCGGTCGGGGCTTTCCCTTTCGACCGGGCCGCCATACGAGCCATGGAGACAAAGATCAAAATTAGCAGAAAAGCGCTGATCATGATCGCAAGAACCGTTTTGGTGATGGAAAAATCATAAACTTCAGGTGCCTCCGGGTTGGTTTTATTCTCCCCGGATCTGACAATCTTTCCTTTGTGAGGCCCCTCCGTTGCAAGGGTAAAGCCTTGATAGGAATGGCTCTCGTTGTGAAAACGGGAAGAGGAGAAACAATAGAACTGCCCGTCGTACAGCAGGATCACCGGCAGGGGAACAACCAACTCCAGGTGACCTATTTCGGCAATGTGCCACTCGTGATTATCAACGACATGCTCTAAGATCATTTGGCCGGCATTGAAGGAGCCTTCTTCCTTTCCGGAGGAGGTGGCCGTTGTGGCACTGTCAGCTTTTACTTTCTGCTGAGGATTCTCTTGTGACCACACGGGCAGTGTGGTGAGCATACCCGCAACAACCAGCAGAACAGTGAGTAAGGTCAGGTTTAAAGGGCGAGATCGGTTCACGGTAATGGACAGCTTATTTCTTAAAATCGACCTGCGAAATTAGCAATAAATTCTGAAACGTGAAAATGTCACTTTTGGGAGACCCCCGGAGTATTTACATACAGGTGAACGTAAAAATCAAAACCTGCATAAAGGAGGGTACCGCCATAATCTTCCCAGTGTTCGGTGTCATAGTAATAATAACCCGGGTCCAGCTCACCAAAATAAACTTGTCCCGCAATATTTGTCCATGCCGTACGTAAATAAATACCATGGGTAAGGTTGTAATAGCTGGTTGCCAGGTAAACCTGTTCATTGACCACCAGAGAACCTGTCCCGGGATTATAAACAGTAACGAACAGGTTGCCGGTGGCCGGCTCCGGGGTGTTGCAGGATGGGAGCGTGATCAATCCTGCAAACAGAAACAAGGGGATGATTAAAAGTAGTTTTGTTTTCATGGGTCAACAATTTTGAATTATTTATAGCAAATATAGTTCATTGTGCCTTTGTAACCAAATCACGTTTTGCACGTCTTAATGATCTCCGATGGTTAAAATCGTTACATTTGAAGCGGTAAATAAAGTTACCAACCCTTGAAAAAATCCTTGCTATGTTTTTAAATCGATTGCTTTTATGGCCGCCGGCCCTGATCTTTTTGGCGATCTTGTTCGGAGGGCATGAAGCCCGGGCCCAGAAGATATGGACACTGGAGGATTGCATCAATTATGCCCTGGAGAACAACCTCGATATCCAAAAACAAATCCTCCAGGTTGAATCGAACAAAAAAAACTTGTTGCAAAGCGCCCTCAACATGCTTCCCAACCTGAATGCCAATGGCACGAATGTTTGGAATTTCGGGCAAACCATTGACCAATACACCAATACCTTTGCAACCAGCACTGTTCGTTCCAACAACTTCTATATCCAGACGGGCGTCACCCTGTTCAACGGGCTTCAGAAAATAAACACTTTAAAGAAGAATCAGATCAATGTCCTTGCGAGTAAGTACGACCTTGATGTCCTTAAAAACAGCATCTCTCTGACAGTAGCCGGTTATTACCTTGATATCCTCTTTAATCGTGAATTGCAACAGGTAGCCAGGGAACAACTTGCCATTACGACCTCCCAGGTTGACAGGATTCAGAAAATGGTTGAAGCCGGAGCCTCCGCCAAAGGTGATTTACTCAACATTCAAGCCCAGAAAGCCGCTGAGGAGCTGGCCCTGGTGGAAGCTAATAACCGGCTGAACATCTCCAACTTGTCGCTGCAACAATTGATCGACCTCGAAGTCACCCGCGACTTTCAAATTGAAAAACCCGCGCTGAAACAGGTCGAAGCTCCTAAAGACAATATAACGCCTGAGGTGGTTTACGAACACGCCCTGAAAGCCAGACCGGAGATCCAGGCAGCAGAAATGCGGGTTAAATCGGCACAAAAAACCCTGGCCATCGCGCGGGGAACGCTCTATCCCAACCTTACCTTCGGTGGATCGTGGGGAACCGGTTATTCAGGAGCTGCCAGGGAAATCGACCCCGACGTAGCCCCTGTGGTAAAGATGCAGAAAATCGGAATCACCCAGATGTCGAGAGACACAGTCATGGGCTATTCCTGGAGCTACGGTTCACGGGTGACCTCCTTCAACGACCAGCTCAAACAAAACGAAAACCAATCCATCGGGTTCTATCTCAGCATCCCGATCTTCAACGGCTGGTCAAGCCGTACAGCCATCAGCCAGGCCAAGATCGGCCACTCGCAAGCTGAACTGGACCTCGATATCAAGAAAAGAGACCTGCGTAAGATCATTGAACAAGCTTATGCCGACGCCGTTGCCTCTTTGCAGAAATTCAACTCCTCCGAAGAAAAAGTCACAGCCCAGGAAGAATCTTTCAAATATACCCAGCAAAAATTCGATGTGGGAATGATGACCTCCTTCGACTACAACAACAGTAAGAAAGATCTTACCAAAGCCCAATCCGACCTCCTTCAGGCAAAGTATGACTTCATCTTCAAAACAACCATCCTCGATTTCTATATGGGAAACCCCATTCGAATAAACCGGGAATAAAACGCGTTAAAACTATCATCCATGTCCATTAAAAAATCCAGGAAAAAACTTTGGATCATCCTTGCTGCAGCAGTGATAGTGATCCTTATCGTGATCGTCGCCGTTATTAAAGGGAAAAATGAAGAGGGAATCAAGGTATCGACGGAAAAAGTAACAAAACGGACGATCATCCAGACCGTTTCATCCAACGGGAAGATACAACCTGAGAAAGATATAAAAATCAGTCCCTATATCTCCGGCGAAGTAGTGGAACTCTACGTTAAAGAAGGAGATCAGGTGAAAGAGGGAGACCTTTTGGCCAAAATCGACCCTGAAATTTATGTTTCACAGTTTGATCAAAGCGAGGCGGCCCTGAACACCCAGAAAGCCAACCTGGCCAATTCACGGGCGCGGCTGGTGCAGATGAAAGCACAGTTCGAGAATTCACGGCTCACCTTCGAGCGACAGGAAAAACTCTTCCGCGAGAACGTGATTTCCAAAGCCGATTTCGACCAGGCCAAGTCATCGTACCAGGTTGCCCAGGCACAGGTTTCAGCGTCAGAAGAAGACATCAAAGCAGCCGAATTCATGGTTAAAAGCTCGGAAGCGGCTTTGAAACGATCAAAAGAAGATCTCACCCGTACGGCCATTTTCTCCCCCAACGAGGGTACCGTCTCCAAACTTAATGTCCTTAAAGGGGAACGGGTTACAGGGGCATCACAATTTTCAAGCGGTACAGAGATTATGCGCATCGCCAACCTCAATGCCATGGAGGCCCAGGTACTGGTCAATGAAAACGATATTGTGAGGGTTTCCCTCGGCGATACGGCGCTGATCGAAATTGATGCTTACCTTAACCGCAAATTCAAAGGAGTCGTAACCGAAATCGCTACTTCCGCCAATACCACCGGGGTAAGTGTCGACCAGGTTACCAATTTCAACGTCAAAATTCATATCCTGAAAGACTCCTACAAAGACCTCCTGGCCGGCAAAAGCCCTGATTTCTCTCCTTTCAGACCGGGAATGTCCTGCACGGTCGATATTCAAACCGAAGTAGCTGAAAATGTGCTTACCGTTCCGATTCAGGCAGTAACGACAAGAGTGGATCGCGACAGCCTCGAAAAACTGGCAGAAAAGAAAAAGAATAAAACTGAGGGAGATGAAAACGACGTCGAATTTGTCTCCTCCCAGAAAAAAAGCGGGAAAATTCAGGAATGCGTGTTCCTGTTGAACAAAGAAACCGCAAAAAAAGTGAATGTCAAGACCGGTATCCAGGACAATACCTACATCGAAATCCTTTCCGGACTGAAATTGGGCGAAGAGATCATTGCATCGCCTTATACGGTGGTATCAAAAACCCTGAAAGATGGCGATAAGGTAAAGAAAGTAGACAAAAAAGACCTTTTCACCAAGGAAAAATAAGGCATGGCCCTGATCCTGTGTCTGGAAACCGCTACCGAAGTTTGTTCTGTTGCCCTGTCTGACAACAGCGTCATTTTATCTTCTGAAAAATCTTCCGAACCCAACGTACATTCTTCGCTGTTGACGGTTTTCATCGGCAGGATGATGGAACGCGCAGGTTTTTCCCTTTCAGATCTCGACGCGGTGGCAGTAAGCAAAGGCCCCGGTTCTTACACCGGAATCCGTATTGGTGTTTCGGTTGCCAAAGGTCTTTGTTATTCACTGGATAAACCGCTGATCGCCGTTCCTACCCTGGAGGCGCTGGCCCATGGAATGAAATCACTGCTGCCCCCGTCCGGCTCCTCCCCGGCCCTTCCGGTACTCCTCTGCCCGATGATTGACGCCCGCAGAATGGAGGTCTATACTGCGCTTTTCGACAGCCGGTTAAACCTGCTCAGGGAGACGGAAGCCCGGATCCTCGAAGCCGACAGTTACAACGCTGAATTGTACGGCAACAAGGTATGGTTCGCGGGCAGTGGCGCTTCCAAATGCAAAGCACTGTTCGGTGACCACCCGAATGCAGTCTTTCCCGATGTTTTTACCGCTGCAGCAGAATACCTGGTACCCCTTGCCGAAGAGCGCTTTGCTAAACGGTTGTTCGAAAACATTGCCTATTTTGAACCCTTTTACCTGAAGGATTTCGTAGCCGGAAAACCACGAGTCAAAGGACTTCATTGATCATAAAAACCCATGGAACGACCCATTCCCTATGCCCGTCATAAAACCCGTGTTGTCAACATTGGAACACTCCCTATGGGGGGTGATTATCCCATCAGGGTTCAATCGATGACCAATACCAATACCCTTGACACCATGGCCACGGTCGACCAGATAATCCGGATGGCTGATGCGGGATGTGAGTATGCCCGTATCTCGACCCCGGGGATCAGGGAAGCTGAAAACCTCCGGAACATCAAAAAAATATTGTTGACCCGGGGATACAAAATCCCCCTGATCGCCGATGTACATTTCAACCCGAAAGTGGCAGAAGTGGCAGCTTCAATAGTGGAAAAAGTGAGGATCAACCCGGGCAATTATACCCGTTTAGCATCGCAACCCGATGCATCTTCCGATTTGCAGGATGATGCGTTTGGTGAAATGGTGGCCGGACAATTAAAACCCCTCATAAAGATCTGCCGTGACCATGGGACTGTTCTGCGCATCGGCAGCAACCACGGCTCCCTGTCACAACGCATCCTCGCACGGTATGGGGATACCCCTGAAGGCATGGTGGAATCGGTCATGGAATACCTTCGCATCTTCGAAAGCATCGGTTTTACCGACCTGGTGGTGGCCCTCAAAGCCAGCAATCCTAAGGTTATGATCCGGGCCAACAGGATGTTGGTGAAAGCAATGGAACGGAGCGGCATGAATTACCCCCTCCACCTGGGAGTAACAGAAGCGGGATGGGGTGAGTCAGGGCGGATTAAGTCGGCCGTGGGGATTGGCAGCCTTCTGGCCGACGGGATTGGCGACACCATCCGGGTCTCCCTGACCGAAGATCCTGAATTGGAAATCCCGGTAGCCTACGACATCCTTCAGGCAGCCGGAGCCCGGATCAGCCAAACCGAATACATCTCCTGTCCCTCCTGTGCCCGCACCCTTTTCAACATCCAGGAAACTGTTGTGAAAATCAGGGAACATACACGGCATCTCAAAGGACTTAAAATCGCCGTGATGGGTTGCATCGTCAATGGTCCCGGAGAAATGGCCGACGCCGATTACGGTTACGTGGGAGCAGGTAAAGGCAAAGTGATCCTTTACAAAAAACAGGAGGCGGTTAAAAAAGATATTGATGAAGCCATCGCAGTGGAAGAACTGATCCGCCTGATCCGGGAACAAGGCGACTGGATCGATCCCTGACAAAAGGGAATCCTCAGTTTTAAATACGCTCAACTTACCGGTTGGTGAATTCCGGCCCTACGATTACTTTCAGGCTCCGGGGAATGATCTCGTAAACAAAAGGGGTATGTCCCAACGACTCCCCGTCGGCTTCTAAATAGATCCTCCCCGTCGAACGAATTCTGATCGTCTTTCCCTGGTGCATACTCACGATCGGAATATCGGCCAGCTTCCCGCTATACAAGCGATTGGCATACCTGACCACCATCCATTTGGTAGCCTTCCGGATCAGGGTGAAATCAAAAAGCCCGTCGTCAGGAATGGCATTCGGCACCTGTTTCATCCCTCCTCCGCTGAACCTGCAAATGCCGGCATTCATGGAAAAAATTTCGCCTCTGAAAATGATATTGTTGTCCATTTCTATAACGCCTTCAGCGAATTTATACTGAAACAGGCTGGCAAAAACAAAATAGAGGTAGGCCAACGGGTTTCCTTTCCCCTGTTCTTTGAGCAAGTTGGTTCTTTTTGCTACCAAGGCATCATAACCCATTCCGGCCACGTTCATGAAGTAACGGATTTGGAGCTGATCATGTTTATAATAACTTACCTTCCCCACATCCTGAATGAAAGGACGCTTTTGCCGTAAAACGTTCACCGCTTTCTTATAGTCAAAGGGAATAGCGAACATCCGGCACCAGTCATTCCCCGTTCCAACCGGTATCATTCCAAGTAAAATGTCAGTCGGGTGTACTGCTTGTTGCAGAAAAATGCCATTCAAAACTTCATTCAGGGTACCGTCGCCACCGACCACGGCAATGTTGCGGTAGCCCTCCTTAATATGTTCACTGGTCAGGGAAATGGCGTGGTTGCGACCGGTAGTAAAAACACATTGGGTGTCAAAACCCTGTTGTTGGAGATAACGGCAAATCCGGGGCCACTCTTTTTCTCCCTTCTTATTGCCGGCATTGGGATTGACCACCACAAGCCATTTCTGAGGAGAGATCGGCAGGATTTCAGTCATGGTACGGGTCTTAAAAATTATTGTGATGCAAGTTACTTGTTTTTGATTTAAACTTGGTAACTTTATCATTCATATCAGATCATTGTGAAAAACATCATCCTTATATCGTTCCTTGTTTGGGTCTTGTTCGCTGAAGGCACCGCCCAGACAAGCACTACCGACAAATCCCTTGTCTTTTTCAATAAAACAGAAGGGGGTGTTGCTTTTGGTATAGGATCATTTAAAACCAATGTCGTCAATGGGATTCAAAAAAAAGCACGCAATGATGAGATCGTGGTTTCCCTCCAGACCATCAACGGGGTAAAATACCTTGACCGGGTGACTGTAGGAGTGAGTATCGGAGTTGAAAAATGGCAGAACGGGCTTTTCTGGCCGGTGTACGCCTATCTGGGCTATGCCCTGAAACCCACCGCAAATAGTTTTTTTGCCAATATATACCTGGGCTATGGGTTCGGTACCCGTTATTCGACAAATTTTTATGAGCAGGGAAGCGGTGCCTTTGGCATGAGCATCGGTGTGGGCTACCAGATGCGGATCTCAAAAAAACTTCGTTTTCTTTACGAAATTTTCTACCGGTACCAGGCTGTCGAGTCCACTTATTTCAGAATCAATGATATAGAGTCCGACACGGGAACTTACCAGAAAAAAACAGCCGTGGATTACAAAGTCCCGCTCCATTTCGCCGGTTTCAAAATCGGCATCTGCTTTCCCTGAGATTTACAACAAGTCGGGTTCCTTTCGGCCAAAGAGAAAAAAAGAATAGAAAAAAGTCACAAACATCACCCCCGTTTGCGACTCAATGGTGTCTTCCGTCATCATCGACAAAGTGGCTATGACCAGCAGGATGATGATAAAATAATCACCTTGCCACTTTTTCAGGAAGGGAGGAAGGAAAAAGGCTGCCAGAAACCAGATCAGGCCGAAAATTCCAAATCCGACGAAAATGGAGAAAAACTGGTTGTGCGACCGCCATCGCTGATCGGGAGCCAGTTTTGAATCCATGATCTCGTATTGCCGGCCGAAAGCGATGTTCATGTCACCGGTCCCGACACCGGTCAGCCAATGCTGCCGGATCAAACCCACGGAAGCTTTCCAGAATTCAAACCGTTGCATCAGGGTAGAACCGGTCGGATTCCCGGTTTCACGATAAATATCATACCCTTGTAAAACCTCGTAGACCTTTCCACGAATACTTAATTTCTTGAGAAAAACCACATTGGTCATCCCTTTTTCAATGGCCTCGATCTCCTCTCGTGTCAAACGTTCCATCGCATCGGCGTCCTTTCTCCATCCCTTGGAGGTCAGAAACCGGATCACTGTGAAGGCAACCGGTTGCCTCCTTTTATCCAGGCTGTCGAAAGGTATCCGGCTGCGTTTGTTCCACGATTCCCTGAGCTCATCCCATTGAATGTAAATCCAAAGGTAATTTCCATTCTCAACTGTCGATGAATAGGTATCATGAAGGTATGGATTCCCCCTGGAAGTGTTCTTTTCCAAAGTATTGCAATTGATCGGGTTGACATGATAGTAATCCCTCACCAGCGACCGGAAAAAAAAGAAGGTGCCTGTCAAAACCACCAGAATAAGAGTACCCAACGTGATTTTGAGCCACTTTTTTGGTGTTTTTACGATCAGGAAAGGAATCAAAAAGATCAAGGTCAAAATGGAAATGATTATTCCTGTAAAAGATTGTGATATAACGAGATAAATAATAAACCATACCATTATTGCCAGAAAGGCGATCCGGATACTCAAGGGAAAAAACTGCTTTTTTAACGCAAAATATAGCAACGTGAATATCCCGGTTGACAGAAGCAACCCAAAAATGATGTGCGAGACATTGCGCGAAACATCCCTGATATCAATATAATGATTTGTTTGGATGAGAACGGTGTTATACACCGACCGGACCAGAATTGCAAGGAGAAAAAGGAACATCAGGCGGTAAAATCCTTTTCTGTTAAAAGCTTCGGAGGTGGAGATAAACAAAGGAAGCAGGAAAAGGGGGAGTTTGGTCCGAAGATCCTTATAAGCATAATCAAAATCAGTGGTAAAAAAGAGGCCCAGCAGGTGAAAAAGCAACACCGAACTGAAGAGAACAGCCGAAGGATTCCGGAAAAAATGAGCAAATCCTTTGCCGATTCCCTGAAAGATCAGTCCGATCGCCCGTGGTAAAAAGCCAACGATTTTTCCCGGGGCAGATTGGCCGTTCAACCAAAATTTGAACTTTTGCAGATCGAACCGTTCAACAATCCAGCCCCCGGCAAGGAGGAACTGCCCCAGGCTGAGTCCGAATTTGGAAAAAGGCAGCGAAGCAATCACAATACACAAGGAGGCGATGTAATAATATCTCCAGAACTTCTTCCAGGCAGGGGAAATGAGCTGTTCAGGCAAAGCGTTTTGTCCTTCCTTTTTTAACTTTTATTCTGAATTTGCAAAAGGTATCTGTCCCCCTGACATCGATCCGGCAGAGTTCATACCTGTTTCGGAACGGCCATCGGTTGATCCGGTTCCCGATGCGCAGGGCATAGTTGATGCCCTCCTGTTCAAATAACATAGCTGTGGGATTTCTCATGTCGGGGTCTTTTCCCGGGTGACCACCATAGGGATAAGCCAACACCCCAAAGTAAGGAATTCCGTAATAATTAAGCGTTTCACGGCAATTTTTCAGATCCTCGGCGATGTCTTCAGGTGCCATGTCGCGGTAATTCCGGTGCAGAAATGAATGAAGACCCATTTCTACCAGATCGTTGTTTGCCATCATTTTCAGGTCAGCGGCTCCCAGGATGGGTTCACTGCCACGGTCCCAGATATTGGTCTTCCCGATAAATGCTACGGGAAGGAACAAGGTCGCAGGAAAGCCATGCTTTTTCAATATCGGAAGCGCATGATCGCGAAAGTTCGTATAAGCATCATCGAAGGTAATTACGATCGCCCCGCGGGGCAAAGGATCTTTGCACTTCTCCAACTGCATCAGGTCGCTGAAATGAAGCGGGCGATATCCCTTTTTCCGGAGGTAATGCATTTGCTGATCGAATTGGGCGCTGGTGACCGTCAACCCGTCGGGAACCGATTCCGACACCTTGTGATACATCAGTACCGGCAATCCTTTCGGGGCCGGAACAAGAAAACTGTATTCCAACACGAAGTAAGCCAGGACAACACCAAAAAGGAGCGCTGCCATCAGGTAAAGAAACATCATGTCTGTTCGTTTAATTCAATGGTTTTGGCGATCTTCACCGCACCGTAAAATGCGGCTAAAAAAGACCACATAAATCCCGGGTAACCGTCCAGAATTCCAAGCCGGATAAAGTAAAAAGTGAAAAAACTTACCGGAAATTTGAGCGCCACCCAAACTTTGGAAAAACTCCGTTTTTGGGCGACATATCCTTCGGCCGCCTGGGTTGTATAGGTATTGATTTTTTCAATATGATGCCGGATGTCACGGTACGAGTAATGAATGATTTTTCCGTTGAGCACCTTGGTCTTACCGCGGGTGACAATGCCTTCATGAACCGGCGTTTCGGTAAAATGACCCTGCTGGCGGTTGAAAATCCGCAGATGATGCTCCCGTCCGGTTCCGCTGTGTTTTAAAATTTTCCCCATAAAACACAGGGAGAACGGAATGGTGTAGGATGAAACCTCGTCTTCCTCTGCGGAATGGGAATCGGAAAATTCTTTCGCTCTGCTCTGAAACAATAATTGCAATTCGGACAGTAACCCGGGGGATACCACCTCGTCAGCATCAAGAGAGAAGACCCAATCATTAACGGCCTGATCAACAGCGAATTGTTTTTGTTTCCCGTAGCCGTCGAACGGCCGTTCAAAAATCCGGCAACCGGCTTCCCTGGCGATGGCGATGGTGTTGTCAGCCGAACCCGAATCCACCAAAACGATTTCATCAGCCACCGGTTGAACCGAGCGGATGCAACGCAGGATGTTTTTTCCCTCGTTGAATGCAATGATGACTACTGAAAGGCGGGGCATCCTGTTAATTTTCGATTGTAAAATGATCCCAGTCCATTCCCACGGTAAAGGAATCGCGGTATAATTGCAGCTCCTGCCATGACAGAATCACGGTATGCACTTCTTGTTTTCCGGCTTGAGCAACATAAATAATATTTCCTTTGGCATCGGCGATCATCGATTCCCCGCTGTGCCAGGTCCCGTTACCATCATCTCCGATGCAGTTGACGCCTGCGGCATAAACCTGGTTTTCAATAGCCCGCGCTGGCAGCAGGGTTTTCCATACCTGCGACCGGCTGGCCGGCCAGTTGGCAAGGTAAACCAACAGATCATATTCATATTGTCCATCCTTCCAGGCATTTTTACTCCAAACCGGAAACCGGAGATCGTAACATATCATGGGCAATATTTTCCATCCGTTCACTTCAACGAGGATTTTTCGGGCCCCTCCCGTAATGATCCGGAACTCTTCACTCAAACGAAAAAGATGCCGTTTATCGTATGTAACAAAATGGCCATCGGGGTACATCACCACCAGCCGGTTATAAATGGCAGCTTCTTCCCTGATCAACAGGGTGGCCATGATCACAGCGTCGCACGAAGATGATTTCCGGCGCAGAAAACCGACGGAAGGGCCATCCATTGACTCAGCACATAACCCGGGATTGATGGAAACACCGGTGTTGAACATTTCCGGCAGAAGGATCAGATCAGTAGGTTCCCTGATCTGATCGATCAGAAAATCGAAATGGTTCAGGTTCTTTTCGCATTGCTCCCGGTAAAGAGATGACTGGATGGTGGTTACCCTCAGATCTTGCATAGTCATTGGAATGATAAGCAGGTAAAATTAGAAATATCCGTTCAGTCGTTCGTAAATATTTTAATTTTGTCGTTAAAATCAAACCAAACTCTTATGCGAACGATTGATAATTATAATTTTAAAGATAAGAAGGCGCTGATCCGGGTCGATTTTAACGTACCATTGGATGGTAATTACCATATCACCGACACCACCCGTATTGATGCCACAATCCCAACGATAAAAAAGATCCTGGACGACGGGGGATCGGTGATCCTGATGTCGCACCTGGGTCGTCCGAAAGGCGGGCCTGAAGAGAAATATTCATTGCGCCACGTGCTGGCTTATCTCAGTGATGTACTGAAGGTTCCGGTGAAATTCGCCGATGATTGCATCGGGCAATCCGCCGTTGAACAGGCAGCTTCCCTGCTCCCCGGAGAGGTGCTATTACTCGAAAATCTCCGCTTTTACAAGGAGGAGGAAAAAGGCAATGAAGATTTTGCAAAAAAACTGGCAGATTTGGGTAATGTCTATGTGAACGATGCTTTTGGCACCGCACACAGGGCCCATGCATCGACAGCCATTATTGCCAAGTTTTTTCCGGTTAATAAGATGTTCGGTTACGTGATGGCCAACGAGATCATCAACATCGACAAATGCCTGAAAGAGGGAAAACGTCCCTTTACCGCGATCCTGGGTGGCGCCAAGGTGTCGACCAAGATCGAGATCATCAACCACCTGATGGACAAAGTCGACAACCTCATCATCGGAGGTGGCATGATGTTCACTTTTATCAAAGCGATGGGTGGCGAGGTCGGCGCTTCACTCGTTGAAACGGATTACGTCGAGTTGGCTAAAAACATTGTGGAAGGCGCCAAATCAATGGGTGTTAACCTGTATCTTCCACCGGATGCGGTTTTGGCTGATGCTTTCTCCAACGAAGCAAACAGAAAGGTCAGCAGCGCTTACGACATTCAGATACCCTGGATGGGTCTCGACATTGGACCGATTTCACGCGAAAAGTTCCAGGCTGCCATCGAACAATCGGGTACAATTCTCTGGAATGGCCCCATGGGGGTGTTCGAAATGAACAACTTTGAAGAGGGAACCCGCGCTATAGCCGAAGCCCTGGCAAAAGCTACCGAAAAAGGCACCTTTACCCTGGTCGGCGGAGGCGATTCCGTTGCCGCGATCAATAAATACGGCCTGGCCGACAAAGTCAGCTATGTCTCCACAGGGGGAGGCGCCATGCTGGAGTACATTGAAGGCAAGGTTCTCCCCGGTATCCAGGCCATACTGAGTGAATGAGGATCCTCCTCAGCAGGACCGACAGCATCGGGGATGTGGTTCTGACCCTCCCCATGGCAGGAGCGCTCAAGGAAAAATTTCCGGATTGCACCATCCTTTTCCTGGGGAAAGAATATACCCGCCAGGTGATCGCTTGTTGCCGGTTCGTGGATGAATTTGTCAACTGGGATGAAGCAGGAAAAGATATCCGGGATAACAGTGAACGGGAAATTGCCCACGCAGCTTTCTTATCATCGCTGCGGGCAGATATTATTATCCATGTTTTCCCCGTAAAAGAGATCTGCAGGGCGGCAAAAATGGCCGGGATTCCTTTGCGGATCGCTACTGCCCGGCGGTTTTTCACTTGGTTTTCCTGCAACCGGAAACTCCACATTCCCCGGCGAAATTCCGATCTTCACGAAGCGCAGCTGAACCTCAAAATGTTGAAACCCTTAGGGATAAAGGGTGTATTCCCCTTATTGTCCATTCCTGGTTTGTATGGATTCCGCGACACCCCCCGGCGGTTCGATAAAACAAGATCTGTTGTTCCTTCTTGTGACAGTCTCGTGGAACCACGCCCTGCCGGGCATCATGACGGTTCATTTCCCTGGCTTATAAACGGAAAATACAATCTGATCCTTCATCCAAAATCCAAGGGAAGCGCCCGCGAATGGGGGTTGGACAATTTCTCTGCCCTGATCCGTATGCTTCCGGAGGAAAAATTCAATGTACTTGTGACCGGAACGGCCGGGGAGGGAGAAAAGATGCGTAGATTCCTCGACCTCCACAAAGGACGCATCACCGACCTGACCGGAAAACTGGATCTGGCCGGTTTCATCTCCATGATGGCCCGTTGCGACGGGATGGTGGCAGCCAGTACCGGACCCCTGCATCTCGCAGCGGCCCTGGGAATCAGGGCCATCGGTCTTTATGCCCCCATGCGGCCTGTCTTCCCTTTACGATGGGCTCCTTTGGGTGAAAAAGCCTGTTACCTGGTAATCAACAAAAAGTGTAATGATTGCCGGAAAACTTTAAAATGTCATTGTATCCAAAGCATCACCCCCGAATCGGTAGCGTTAAAACTTACCACTTCGGGAATTTGATCTCCCCGCCGAATAATTTCATCAGTTTCGGAAAAACAGATGCTACCGGCTGGTAAAGAAAGGAATCTTGCTTGTCGCGGGGAGTGATAAATCCTTCCCCGGGGTCGATAAACCCGATAAAAAACAGAATAAGGCTGGCCAGGATTACCCCTTTCACAATTCCCAGAAGAGCGCCAAATAAGCGGTTCAGAAAACCCAGTCCGATGATATCGGCAAACCGTCCGGTCAACCGGGCGACAAGGATCACGGCAATCACCACCAGGAGAAAAGTAAAGATAAAAGATAGGATAGGCGCGGTGTTGGGAGAGGGATCAAACCTTTCGACCAGCATTTCGTTGAGAAATTTTGAAAAATGGACCGCTGCATAGATGCCCAGAAGCAGGGCAGCGATATTCGACAAACCAACGATGATCCCTTTGCGATAACCTCCGATGATGAATACAGCAAGAAATGCAAGCAGGATTAGGTCGATGAGGTTCATGACCGGGGGGTTATTTTTTCAGGCGGGAGGTCAGCTCGGTACCGAATACAAATTCGTTCAATTCAGGGTTATCAGTATTGAGGATGGTCTCCTTATCCCCTTGCCACCAGAGGGATCCGTTATAGATAAAATTCACGCTGTCACCAATGCTGAGCACCGAGTTCATGTCGTGCGTGTTGACAATGGTGGTAATGTTGTATTCCCGTGTGATCTCGAGGATGAGATGATCGATTACCCCCGAAGTCTGGGGATCCAGACCGGAATTGGGCTCATCACAAAAAAGGTATTGGGGATTCATCGCAATGGCGCGGGCAATGGCTACCCGCTTGCGCATTCCTCCGCTCAGTTCGGAGGGCATCAGCTGGTTCACCCCCGGGAGATTGACGCGGTTGAGTACAAAATTGACCCTTTCAAGTTTTTCCGCATGTGACTGACGGGTGAACATGTTCAGCGGGAACATCACATTTTGTTCCACATTCAGGGAATCGAACAAGGCGCCTCCCTGGAACAGCATTCCGATCTCCTGGCGGAGGGTTTTCCGCTGCTCGAAGTTCATTTGGGTAAAATCACGATCGTTGTAAGTGACTTTTCCCTGGTCCACTTCAAACAAACCCACCAGGCATTTCATTAAAACCGTTTTTCCCGAACCACTCTGTCCGATGATCAGGTTGGCTTTGCCCTTTTCAAATCGGCACGAAATGTCTTTCAGGACATGGTGTTCTCCAAAATACTTTTCGATGTGCCGGGCTTCAATCATGTGAGCAGGAGTTGTGTCAGTACAAGGTTGAACAGGATGATGAGGACACTGCTGATAACCACCGCCTTGGTGCTGGCCTGGCCCACTTCAAGCGCCCCTCCGCGGGTTTCATAACCGTAAAATCCGGAAATTGAAGCAATGATGAAGGCGAAAAATACCGTCTTGATCAACGCATAAAAAACTATGTATCCCTCAAAATCGATCCTTATCCCTGAAATGTAATCGGTAGAAGAGACCAGTCCGGTCGCTGTCATGGCTATCCAACCACCCAAAACGCCCAACCAGATGCTGAAAACGATCAGCACGGGGTTGATGAGGAGAGAAGCGATTACCTTGGGAAAAATCAGGTAATTGGCCGAGTTGACGCCCATGATCTCAAGGGCGTCGATCTGCTCTGTGACCCGCATGGTTCCAATCTCGGAAGCAATCCGCGAACCGACTTTACCGGCCAAAATCAAACTGATTACTGTGGGAGAAAACTCAAGAATCACGCTTTGACGGGTGGTGAACCCGACCATCGACATCGGGATCAACGGACTGTCGATGTTATAGGCTGTCTGAATGGCCACGACGGCACCCATAAAGACAGAGATAAACGCCACAATGCCAATGGAGTCCAAACCCAGATTATTGATTTCTGCCATCATTTGATCCCAGAAAATCTTCCCTTTCTGAGGACGGGTAAAAACCCGTCTCATGAGCATTACATAATTTCCTATGTTCCCGAAAACCTTAAGCATAAAATCTGTTGGCTAAGATACCAAAATTATGAAAATTTCCGTTTCACGTTCCGAATAAGTCGTTTCGATGAACCGGGTTTTTGCTTACCGGATCATCTAAAAACCATCCATGAAACCAACCCGAATCTCCATTTTTATCACGATCTTTGTCGTGCTTATCATGGTTGCAGGCGGATCCTGCAGTACACAGCGTTATCCGTCACACCATCAACACAAATCCAAAAAGTGCAACTGTCCCTCTTTCAGCCAGTCAAACCACTCCGACAGACCACTGATTCCCATGAAAAGCGTTTGATCCTGGAATCTTTCTGCCAAAAAATCCCGGAGGCGGCCGTACCCAATTTCTTAGTCCTGGTAAAAGGCGTTGACCTGAAACTGAAAATGACCCGTCACCGGATCTCTAAATCAGGGGATTTCCGTCCGGCCCTTGGTGAGCGGCCCGCCTGTATCACAATCAACGAAAGCCTTAACCCCTACGCGTTCCTTATCACACTCCTCCATGAAATGGCTCATTTTAAAACCTGGAGCGACTATCAACAAAACAACAAATTATTCTCCCTTCGACGCCATCCCCGGCCTCAACCTCACGGAACGCAATGGAAGAAGAATTTCCGGCTCATCATGAAATCTTTTCTTGAACCGGACATCTTCCCACCTGAAATACTCGAAGCCCTCTCCGGCTACCTCGTCAACCCCAGGGCTTCCACCGCTTCTGATCATCAACTTTCAAGATGTTTACAGCAATACGATCCCGTTAGCAAGCTGATCCGGTTAGAGGATATACCATCCGAAGCTCTTTTTACCCTTCATGGAAAACGTATCTTCCGGAAAAAAGAAAAGATCAGGACCCGGTACCGTTGTATTTGTATGAAAACCAATCGCCTGTACCTGGTCAGCAGAATGGCCCCGGTTACCCCTCTTTGAAATACCGACATTATACCATACTTTCGTATGTTTGTACTCCTAAAAAACTGTTGACATGGCAAAGTCGAAACACAATTTTTGCGTGATCATGGCAGGGGGCATCGGCGCCCGCTTCTGGCCCATGAGCCGAACCTCCCACCCCAAACAATTCATTGATATTCTGGGTACAGGTGAAACCCTGATCCAGCAAACCTACAATCGTTTCACAAAAATATGCCCGCGCGAAAATATTTATATCGTTACCAATGAGATTTATGTTGAAATGGTAAAACAACAAATCCCGGAGGTACAACCGGCCCAGATCCTGGCCGAACCTTCCCGCCGCAATACCGCCCCCTGCATCGCTTATGCCAACTACTGCATCCTTGCTCGTGATCCCGAAGCTCGCATCGTGGTAGCCCCTTCTGACCATATCATCCTCAATGAAAGCCTCTTCCTGAAAAATATCCAATCGGCCCTCGACGCTGCCGGCGAAAACGATTGGTTGCTGACCCTCGGCATCCGCCCCAGCCGGCCGGATACAGGCTATGGATACATACAATACCTCGAAGAAAAAGTCCCTGTCTATCCCAAAGAACAACACATCAAAAAGGTCAAAACCTTCACCGAAAAACCCAACCGCGAACTGGCTGTCACCTTCCTGCAATGCGGCGATTTTCTATGGAACTCCGGGATTTTCATCTGGTCGCTCAAAAGCATCATGAATGCTTTCCGGGAACACCTCGAAGAGATCGATTCCCTTTTCAAACAAGGAATTGGGAAATACGGTACCCCGGAAGAAAAAGCTTTCATCACCGAAACCTACACCATTTGCAAAAGCATTTCGATCGACTACGGCATCATGGAAAATGCTTCCAACGTTTACGTCCTGGCTGCCGACTTTGGCTGGTCCGACCTCGGGACCTGGGGCTCATTGTATGAAAACCGGGCCAAAGACAACCAAGGCAATACCGTCATTGGAAAAAACGTAATGATTTACGAATCTAATAATTGCATTGTCAATATGCCCAACGACAAAGTGGTAGTGCTCGAAGGTTTAAACGATTACATCGTAGTGGATTCCGACAACGTCTTGCTGGTATGCCGCAAAGCCGACGAACAGCAAATCCGGCAATATGTCAACGACGTGATGCTTGAAAAAGGAGAAAAATTTGTTTGACATTCTCCTATATCTTTGATATCCAGATTAAAATATTTCCGGCGCTAAACCGTTTATGTTAAAAATCCTGCCTGTGGATCTCTATCTCCGGAAAAAACGCTGGAAATTCATCCTCTTTGCCGGCGCAGTATTCATCGTCGCCGCTTCGCTCTACTACACCAGTATTCTGGTGGATGAAATCCGAAAAGATGAAAGAAAAAATGTCCAGATCTGGGCCGATGCCATCCACCAGAAAGCTGATCTGGTGAACTATACCAACAACCTTTTCGAACAACTTAAAACTGAAGAAAGAAAAAGAGTTTCCATCGTTGCAGAAGCCCAGCGACGCATTCTGACCGCTACCTCCAACGAAGACCTGAATTTCTTTCTCAATATCATCGGTGAAAACACCACCATTCCGGTTATTGTTACCGATGACTCGGGCAACATCATGACCTCCCGCAACACCCGGCTGGATGACTCGGTAAGAAGGCTCGACGGCAGCCTGCTCCGGGAATATTCAGTCTATCCTCCCATCGTAGTACAGTACATTTACAACAAGAAAATCTACCTCTATTACAAGGACTCCAACATGTTCGCCCAGCTCAAAGCAGTGCTCGACGACCTGATCCGCTCCTTTTTCTCCGAAGTTGTGCTCAATTCCGCTTCAGTCCCGGTGATCATTACCGACAGCTCAGGAACCATCCCGTTCGCTCACGGGAATATCCCGAAGGAAAAAATGAACGACAAAAAGTGGGTGGCATCGACCCTTGAAAGCATGGCTTCGCAAAATACACCCATAAAAATTGACCTGGCCGATACCGGCATCCATTACATTTTCTACCAGGATTCCTTTTTGCTGACCCGTTTGAAATATTACCCGGTCGTCCAGTTCGGAGTCATCGCTATTTTTCTTTTAATCGCCTACCTTCTCTTCAGTTATGCAAGAAAATCTGAACAAAACCAGGTCTGGGTCGGGATGGCCAAAGAGACCGCTCACCAGTTAGGAACCCCGCTCTCCTCGATGGTTGCCTGGGTTGAGTTGCTGAAATTGAAAGGTTTGGACGACGAAACAGTTAAAGAGATCGAAAAAGATGTCCAACGACTGGAAACCATTACCGATCGTTTTTCAAAAATCGGATCTGCCGCCCACCTCGAAAAAACCAACATTACCCGTGTAATCCATGAAACGGTGAATTACATGCGATTGCGAACCTCTCCACGCGTGGTTTTCAATATTTCCCCCACTATCGGCCAGGAAATCATTGTCCCGATCAACCTCCATCTCTTTGAATGGGTCATCGAGAACCTGTGCAAAAATGCTGTGGACGCCATGGAAGGAAATGGAGAGGTCAATATTGACATCACCGAAGATACGGACCATATCCATATCGATGTGAGCGACACCGGGAAAGGAATTCCCAAATCACGATTCAAAACCATCTTCCATCCGGGATATACCAGCAAAAAAAGAGGCTGGGGCTTGGGACTGACCCTCTCCCAGCGCATCATCAGCAATTACCACAACGGAAAAATTTTCGTCAAATCCTCAACCCTTAACAAAGGAACTACCTTCCGGATCGTCTTAAAGAAATAACTGTTTTGGCTGGTATTTACATTCATATCCCTTTCTGCAAACAAAAATGCCATTACTGTAACTTCTTTTCCCTCGCCTCACGGAAAAATCAATCGGAGCTTTTAGAAGCCCTGAAAAAAGAGGCGGAGAGGTCCCGGTCGTATTTAGCCGGCCAACTCATTCATACCATCTATTTCGGTGGCGGGACCCCGACCATCTACCCCGCCGAAAAACTCCAGGAGGTTCTGGAAACTATCCTTGTCAACCACCCGGCTCAACCTGCCGAGATCACCCTCGAAATAAACCCGGAAGATGTTTCTAAAGAGTATGTGGAAGCTTTAAAAAACACCGGTTTTAACCGTTTCAGCATCGGGATTCAATCCTTCTTTGAAAAAGACCTTTTATGGCTGAACCGCGGCCACTCCGCCGTGCAAGCTGAATCTGCTGTTTATCGATTACAGGATGAGGGTTATCACAACATCAGCATCGATCTGATCTACGGCATCCCTTCCCTGGACCCGGGTCAATGGGAAAAGAACGTTGAACGGGCATTGGCGTTGAAAGTGCCGCATATTTCCGCCTATTCACTCACCGTGGAACCCTATACCGCCCTGGACATCCTGATCAGGAAAGGAAAGCTGGAAAGACCCTCCGAAGAAGCGTCGATTGCCCATTTCAAAATGATCCGGGAGATGCTGAAAAGCGCCGGATACCTCCATTATGAGATTTCCAACTTTGCACTTCCGGGTTTTGAATCAATGCACAACAGCAATTACTGGAACGGAACCCATTACCTTGGATTGGGGCCTTCGGCTCATTCATTCAACGGGATCAGCCGTCAATGGAATGTATCGCGGCTGGATGATTACCTGACCAAAAACCATACCGGCCAACCTTGTTTTGAGATCGAAACCCTTACGTCCGAACAGCGATACAATGAGTACGTGATGACCTCCCTGAGAACCAGCAAGGGGTGCGACAGCCAAAAACTGAGCGACTTATTTCCCTTCAGGAAAGCGGAAGACCACTCACAAGAGAACAGTCGTTTTCAAAAAGCAACCAAAAAACTGATTGAACGGGATTTGTTACGGGAAGAAAACGGTATTTTTTTCCTGACAGACGAGGGACAACTGCTGGCCGACGGGGTGGCCGCTGAACTATTTTTGAGCAGCGACAGAGATCGCTCTTTATAAGAAGCAGCTCAGTGGACCGGCAGCATCCTTACCATGGTCCCCAGTGGCAAAATCCGGTTGGCCTTGTCGGTAAAACAAAGTTCACCTGATTGTAACGGAACCGTACTCCCGAAATGACTTCTGATGAGGTTTTCCGATATCAGGGTGGAAAAACCCATGGAATACAAACTGAGGATTAAAAAAGAGTTCCCGGGATGGAGCAACTGATGGCAACACCCGATCATTTCATCCACTCCCTCCTGAAGCATCCACTTCTCGCCGTCAGGGCCCCTGCCATAGGCGGGCGGATCGAGGATAATGCCGTCGTAGCGGTTCCCGCGCCGTACCTCTCGCTGTACAAATTTCAAGGCATCCTCCACCACCCAGCGGATCCCGTCCAATCCAGTCAATTCCATCATCTCCCGTGCCCAGTTAATCACGGGCCTGACCGAATCGACATGCACTACTTCTGCGCCTGCCGCTCTGGCTGCAAGGGAAGCCCCGCCCGTATAAGCAAAAAGATTCAATATCCTGGGCTGACTCACCGGCTTTTTAAGGGTGGAGCCGGAGCGTGCCGGCCGGATCGTATCATAAATAAAATCCCAGTTCTCAGCTTGTTCAGGAAAAACTCCGATATGTCCGAATGCCGTCAGCCCCAAACGAAAGTGAAGGTTCATTTCCCGGTAAGAATAGGAGATTTTCCACTGATCAGGCATGTTTTTCTTCCGGATCCACGTCCCTTTCTCAAAACTGTCGCTCCGGGAAGGATCGGTTCCACGGTTCCGTTTATAACAGGCATGCCATAGCTCCTCCCACTCCTTTTCAGGAAGGGCTTTTTTCCAGACTGCCTGAGGTTCGGGCCTTGCCAAAACAAATTTTCCGAAACGCTCCAATTTCTCCAGCCCGCCTGAGTCGATCAAGGCGTACTCTGTCCAATGCGAAGATGCGTACCTATTCATCGGAATAAGGATTTCTTAATTGACAAGCAACCAAATCAGTGTTTGACTTTTTTATCCCATTCCGGAAGGACCGTCTGTATCCATTCTGCTTTTTTGGCATAAAGTTGCGCCATATTCAGTCCGATGAACTGCTGGGCCGCTGCTTTAGTGGCAATATCGGGATAGGAGATTGGTTGGTTTTTCCCATGGGAAGCCAGGACGCGAGCCAGCAGTATCCGTGCTTCCTTGGCTTCGTCAATCGCGTTGCCGATCAATCTTGAAACCTCAATGGGTGAATGGAAAGAGGCGCCGTGGCTGGCCGAAGTGTAATCCCAATACCATTGTGAATAACGGATGTGTTTTAAAACCGGGGCCATTTCGGCTTCCGTTGCTCCCGCATCCCACGCGGCTTTTGACTCAACATGGGCTTTCACCAGTTCTATTTCGGCTTTGTCTCTTATCTCTTTGACCTTCTCCTGTCTTTCATAGACGTTTTCGCGCAATGTTTCTTCACGCTCACGGTGACATACCTGGCAGGTACCGGATATGTTTTCCAGCGGACTGGTGATCCGGTGGCTGGTAAATTTCTGTCCTCCTTCCTTAATATAAGGCATGTGACAATCGGCACAGGCAACGCCGCGATCAGCATGAATACCGGTAAGGTACAACTCATAATCAGGATGTTGTGCCTTTAGAATCGGGGCTTTGCTGATCTGGTGGGTGAAGTCGGCAAATTGCGCTTCTTCGTAATACTTCAAAGCTGAATCGGCAGAGAAGCCATATTTCCAGGGAAAAGTCAGGTACGCAACCCCGGGAGCATCTTCTCTTTTCTTGTTAAAGTAGTATTCTACATGGCATTGGGCACAGACCAATGAACGCATCTCCTGGTGAGTAGCTTTGGAGATATCTTTCCCCATCGCCTGGAAAGCTTCAGTCAAGGCCGGGCGTGTAATCCGTAAATCCATGGTTTTGGGATCGTGGCAATCGGCACAACCAATAAAATTAACCACTTCGTGCCCCAGAGCGCCCCACTGTCCTTTATAAAAACCGGCAGGGCCCAGCTTCTCCATCAGCCTGGGAACATCGGGACCTTTACAGGTCCAGCAGGTGGCCGGCTGGGGACCGTCTTCGGGTAACCTCGGCGTACCGGTACGCAACGTTTTCCGGATGTCAGTGATGGCATAGAAATGACCCCTGCTGGAACTGTAATCCTTCGAAAAAGCATACCCTGCCCACAAAACAACCAGCCGCGGGTCTTCAGCCAATTCATCGATCCATGCGTTGCCATTGAATTTGCTACGGAAATTGGTGTCACCGGTCCTCAGGTAAGATTGGTACTCGCGGGGGAAATTTTCGCCCCACAATTCATTCCGTGGCTCATACTCCGATAACTCAACCCGTGGTTTGAAAACATATTCACTTTCTGCCCGCCGTTCCGTTATGGAAGACGCCAGCAAACCCAATAAAAAGACGATTACCATGGTGCCGAAGAACAACACCCAATTGACCCAGGGAGCGCGTTTTTTTTCTGTTGTCATATTATTGTTTTTGATGCTTTAATGCTTTGTTATGAAATTCTGATTATCTGAAAATTGTTTTATCCAATCACTCTCCTTTTTCCCGCTCTGTGCGACTCTCTATCTTGGTCTTCACCAACGCGTTAGGGGTCGAGGCCAGTCCGTTGACCCGGCCGTGAGGGGTTTCACGATGACAATCAAGGCATTGTCTTTCCTGCAGGTAATTGTGAAACCGGGGTTGTACCGGTTTGACGAAAGCCATCCCGGTAACCTGTTCATGACACCGGATACAGTTGGCTTGTACAGCCTTTTTCCCGGCTTCGCGGATAAAAATCACCTGGGGCTCGTTGCGAAGCGTGAAAATGGTTGCATGCCTTAATCCGTCTTCGGCTTTAAACAGGTACTTGCTAAAAACATTGTTGTGGGGTACATGGCAATCATTACAGTTGGTGATCCTGCGATGGCTGCTGTGAGCCCAGGTGGCATACTGAGGATTCATCACATGACAATTGATACACGTCTCCGGATTGTCCGACAAATAAGAGGGGGCCTTAGAAATGTAGAACACATAGGCTGCCAATCCAAAAAAAATTCCCATCAATACAACCACTACTGTTTTCCATTGATCCGGAGGGATCAACCACTGTATGATTCTTTTCATGAGCCTTATTCTCTTTATCTTCTAACAAAACTAAGGAAAAAATGTTCGTTTTATACAACCAGCTGACTTCTGTTCTGAAAAATTTTTATTCCGTACTTTTGATCCGGAAGAAAGTCCAAATCTTCCGGATCAAACGATGCCAGAATCCCTTGCCAATAAAACCGTTTTTTCATTGTCGGAGATTGCTGAAAAAATCAAGCAAACCTTTCAATATCAATATCCTTCGGCCTTCTGGATCAAAGCTGAAATGAACAAGCTGAATTATTACGGGAAATCCGGTCACTGTTATCCTGACTTATTGGAAAAAAGGGATGGCAGACTGGTAGCCCAAATCAGAGCACTGATCTGGAAAGAGGACTACGAGCGGATCAACGAACAGTTCCTTCGTGTATTGAAAGCTCCGCTTAAAGATGGAATCAACATCCTTTTCAGTGCGAAAATTACATTTGATAAGGTGTATGGCTTAAGCCTGAGGATCCTTGATATCGATCCCTCCTGGTCGCTGGGAGAACTCGAAAGGGAAAAAATGGCTGCCATTACCCGTTTGCGGGAAACAGGGCTGTTCTATCGTAACAAATCGTTATCGCTCCCGCTCCTTCCGCAACGCATCGCGGTGATCTCGGTCGAAACCAGTAAAGGATATGCAGATTTCCTGACCATGCTCCGCGATAACCCCTGGGGATATCGCTTCTTCCATTGGCTCTTTCCTTCCCTCCTTCAGGGTGATAAAGTAGCTGAATCAATCATGATTCAACTGAACCTGATTGCCCGGGTCAAAGACCATTTTGATCTGGTAGCGATCATCCGCGGAGGAGGTGGCGATGTAGGCCTTTCAGGATACAACCATTTTGAACTGGCCAAAGCCATCGCTTGTTTCCCTTTACCGGTAATGACCGGAATCGGACATGCCACGAATGAAACCGTGGCCGAAATGGTCGCTTACAAAAACGGTATAACCCCGACCGAATTGGCGGGTTTTCTGATCCAGAAATTTCACGATTTTTCAGTCCCAGTCAATGAAGCCCGGAAAACCATCACTGGAACCGCCCTCCGGCTCCTCACCAAAGAAAAGCAGGCAACCGGGCTGCTCTCATCCGATCTCATAAAATTTACCGGCGCTTTGTTGCAGGAACAGCAGTTCGAAGTGGTTTCGATGGCCGGGAGCATTAAGTCCCACAGCGGGTTTTATTTAAAAAACGGAAGGGAGAACGTGGCCCGGACTGTCTCCGGTCTTCAAAAAGAAATCAGAAACCTGGTGTTCATTGACAATACCGAAATTACGCGGACTTTTTCCCACCTTCAACACGCAGTTCAGGAAATTCTCGCATGGTGCGAAAAATCGGTTACGCTGGCAGAAAAACAAATATCATTGCTTGATCCGGGGAATGTACTGGCCAGGGGTTATTCGATCACCCTGAAAAAAGGGAAAGTGCTCCGAAATTGTGACGAACTATTACCCGGCGATCTCCTGACCACCCTGTTACAGGAAGGAGCTGTCGAAAGCCGGGTAACGGCCCTGCGGCCTGAACTGAAAAATAATCAGGACCATGAGTGAAAAAATGAGCTATACTGAAGCGTTTGAGGAACTTCAACGTTTGGTAAACGACATTGAATCGGGAGAGATCTCCGTCGATCTGTTGGCAGAAAAAGTAAAAAGGGCCGCAACCCTGATCAAAATCTGCCGTCAAAAACTAACCACAACGGAAGCAGATGTGAACCAGATATTGAAAGGGCTGGAAGAAGAGAAAAACCCGGAACCGATCGCCGGGAATACCCCTTAATCCGCTTTCCCTCCTGCCGGCCGCTTTGATACCTGCTGCAACGACCCGCAACCTCTTCCCTTTGGGAAAATTATACCTGTCGCTACCGCTTGATGAACAAAGTATGGAACAAACCGTCGGAAGATGTTTCTGATTGAGTCTCAAACCCGGCCGCAGCCATCTTATCAATCATCGGCGCCGGCGGGAACGGGGTAATGATCTCATAAGCCTCACCGGGCTGAAGCATAGCGCACTCCTGCTGTACACGTTCCAGCGGATGGATACCCTGCGCCAGTAATGGACGGGCATCCAGCACTGTTTTTATGTTATAGGATTTCTTCATCTCCTGATCTGTTTTTTCAGGTATAGAATCTTCCTCTTTTTTCCGGTACGAAAGCAACCGCTGGTCACCGGCCAGAGCTCTTTTCTCGGTCAGATCCTGTGACATTTCAACCGTACCAAGGTATTCTCCCTTTTCATTGCGGAGGGCGAAATATTCAATGTGAATAAACCTTCCCTTCATCTGGATCCAGAAAGGAGCGCTATCGGCTTTACCGCTTTTAAAATCCCCAACGATCTGATCCACCACGTGTACGCTTGAAGGGGGATGGCACATCCTGACATCCCGCCCTAAAATTGCCCGGTTCCGGTCGAAAATACGCTCTTTCCCTTGGGAAAAATAACGCACCTTGTCGTTGCGATCGACAAACGTGATGTCGATAGGAAGGGTGTTCAACAACGCCATTAATTCCTCCGAAGTAAATTTTCCACTGGGGAGATTGACAGTGCCCTCTTCAGCGGAGGTCGATTCTTCCACTTCGATCCCGAGCGGACGCCAGGCTATCTTGGGATCGTAGAGGCAATAGCCGATCTCGTTGGTTTGGCGGTACACATCATACCATTCTGCATCGGTCAGTTTATCAAGTGTCATCGGGAAGAGGATCTCCTCCTCTTTCATGATCATGTCACGGATGGCTTTCACCGCTGGTTTCAGGAAAAACTCGATTTTCATCTCCATCATCTCGGGGGTCAGCTTGCCTGGCATGTTCAGTGCGTCGATGGCGTTTTTCAGCAGATCGCGGGTTTCATCATGCTTGCCCCACATCACCTTCGGAGGTCCCGTTATCCCATGTTTTTCCACGAAAGGAAATACAAGGTTTTCTTTTCTCCGGTAATGTTTGTCAACATCCATCAGGCTGTTGAACAGGGTCTTAACTTTATTTAGATATGCTTCCTCTCCGTCGGCAAAAGCCGTCTCTGCCTGACTGAACAAGGAATCCAACTCACCGGCCACCCTGGTCAGTTCCTTGTTCTCCTGTTTAAAAGTATCCACCGGATGACCCGGAGGAACAATTTTCATCCCCGCAAGGTCGATGTGCCCCTTCAGGGCATCGGTATGGACATCGCACAGGCGAAGAACTTCCGCTTCGGGCAACCCTTCAGAGATCAACTCCTGCTCAACCTCTACCACTTCCGCGTAAGGGATCCTGGCCATCAGATCCACCATCCGGGCACGTATCGCCTCCGGGGCAATTCCTTCATGCAACTGGAGAATCATGTGTTTCAGTAACTCTTTTCTGTTCTGTGAATTATTGATCAGTTCGCTCATCTTTTTATCCTTTTATCATGGTTAATATCATTTTAAAACGTTCAACCGCATTGACGGCATGGGGAATCCCGGCAGGCATGATGATGCTATCGCCGGTGCCAAGGGTGAAAGGTTGCTCATTGATCACGATCTCGGCCTTCCCCTCCACCACCTGGACCATGGCATCATAAGGGGCAGAATGGGTACTCAGGCGCTGGCCTTTATCAAAAGAAAAAAGGGTTACGGTACCAGAAGGCCGATCAATGACTCGTTTGCTGATGATCCCATCAGCGGAATATTCCACGTTTTCGGGAAACCTGAACACATTGGAGTGTTCGAAAATACTTCTTTCCATAATGAAAAAATTTAATAATTATTTGATTTTTATTTGGTTTTCAATTTGTTATGTCTGAATTGATCACAGCATTTCTTCTTCCGGTACCTCCCCGGTGATGCTGACAATGATCTGTCGTTTCATAAAACAACTTTATTTTAGTTATTAGGTATTTTTTTACTGTTTTTAACATAAAAAAAGATCAGAAATATCAGAGATACTTCTGAAGTGTCTGATCCTGAAGAAATTTTTTGAATTCTGCTGTCAACTTGTTGACCACGTTGCCCATCAGGCACCGGTCAAAGCCACAAACATCATACGACAAAGGACAATCGCCGATATCCAGGGTTCCCTCAATGACCTGGTAAATATCCAGCAGGGTTACGTTTTTGGGATCCTGCTTCATGGAAAATCCTCCGGCCGGTCCGCGTACCGAACGCAGCATATCTTCTTTGACCAGTCGCTGCAGCACTTTTGCAATATGGTTTTTTGAAAACCCTGTTATTTCCGACACTTTCGCTGCATTGATGCCATCGGGTGACCGTGCAATCAAGACCATGCTGTGGATCGCGATGGAAGCTGCTTCTGATAACGCAAAGATTTTTGACATTAAACTATTAGGTATTTGAATACGCAAATGTAGGTATAATTTTTAACCTGGCAAGGAAAAATGAAAAAAAATTACTTTTGGTAAAAAAACAGATGCCGAAAATGTACATGATGATTTCGAGTGTTCAGAATCCTCGGGTTAAAAACACTTTGTTGCTGGAAGAAAAGGCAAGTGCCCGGAAAGAGCAGGAGCGTTTCGTGGCAGAAGGGACAAGGGAGATTTCACTGGCTTTGCAGGCTGGTTTCGATATCGTTCAGCTGTATTTTTGCCCGGATTTGCTTGTTCCTGCAGTGCGTGATGAACTTTTCGGAAAGTTGACCAGGTCGACGGAGATCCTGGAGGTAACAAGGGATGTATTTAATCGCCTGGCCTATCGGAAGGATCATGGAGGAGCGATAGCCGTTGCCAGGCCGCGCAGGCTCCATTTCACCGACCTGGCCCTCCGTCATGATCCGCTGTTGCTGATCCTCGAAACAGTGGAGAAACCGGGTAACCTGGGGGCACTCCTTCGCACGGCTGATGCAGCGGGGCTGGATGCTGTGGTTATCTGTGATCCGCAAACCGACCTTTATAATCCCAACACCATCCGGTCGGCGATCGGTTGTGTATTCACTTTACCCATCGTCACTGCCACCACTTCAGAAACCCTTGGATGGCTCCGGGGAAAGGGGATCCGTTCGTACGCCACCGCTTTGACGGCAACAGCTTTTTATCACCACGCTGATTACGCGATCCCCTGTGCCATTGTAATGGGTTCTGAAGCCTATGGCCTCTCTGATGCATGGTTGGAAGGGGCCGACCAGTTGATCAGGATTCCCATGTTGGGAAAAATCGACTCCATGAATGTTTCAGCCTCCGCAGCCATCGTTGTGTTTGAAGCGTTGCGACAGCGGGGGTTTTCACATTAATCTTTATTTATATTTTTCATCCTCGGGGCGGAGGGTGAGAAAGCCTGCCGGCATCTTGCTCTTGAATTCCAGCAATTCATCGGTGGCCGGATGAGGGAATGACAAATAAAAAGCATGCAATCTGATCCGCCTTACAAACCTTGCATCAGCGCCATATCGCCGGTCGCCGACCACCGGGCAACCCATTTCTGAAAGATGAACCCTTATCTGGTTCTTCCTTCCGGTTTCCAGCGCTACCTCCAACAGAGAGAATCCGGGCGTACGATCCATCACCCGGTAGTGTGTCACCGCCCTTTTAGCCCCCTCCTGCTCCCTGACCGATCGCACTTTCTGGTCACCTCCCTCCATCAGCCAACTGACAATGGTATCCCGCTCTTTCGGTGGATCTCCCTCTACCAGCGCATAATATCGCTTGATCACCTTGTTCCACTGTTCTTTCATCTGCTCCTGTTCCTTTTCGGTCTTGGCAAAGACAAGCAAACCTGAAACCTCGCGATCCAGCCGGTGAACTACGTACAGTTTTTCTTTCCCGTCGGAGTTCTCTTTTACGTAATTGAGCATCTGCTGGTAAAAGGAAGTACCACCCGTTCCCCGCTCGCCAACCGTCAGCAACCCGGCCGGTTTTTCAGCTACAACAATGAATTCATCTTCGAAATACAATGGAAAGGGGGAACGATGACGCATCTTCTTCAATTTCTGACGGTTGTACTCAACCACATCCCCCGATTTTACCTTTCTTGCGGGATTGGTCTCCAGTCGCCCGTTGATTTTCACACTGCCATGGGTGATCCATTGTTTGATGGTTGTCTTCGAGGCTTCACCGAACGCGTTATGCAAAACTTCGGCAAGCAATTGTTCTTCTTGTACATTAATCTTCATGGGTCAACAATGTTTCGTCGGGAATATGGATCCGAACCATGATCGGTTCATGGTCGGTATAAGCAAAGCCGCAATCAAGGGTTTTCACCTCCCTGATTTCCAGGTTGGGAGAGGCAATGAAAAAATCGATCAGGGTAGTGCGGGTTTCTCCTTTTATATAAGGCATATCGGCAAAACGATTGCCGGTACGCTTCGGGTCATAAAGAAAGTGCCATCCAGGGAATAAAGCGGTATCGACAGGAACTTCCAGTTTGACCACTTTGTCTCCCGATGTCACCAAAGTGGGATCAAAACCCCTGGGGTTGCTGTTCCAATCCCCACCGGCAATGACAAAATTACCACGGGCGTACTCTTGCGTCATGTATTGACTGAGTATGGCCACCTCCTTCCGGCGTAAATCCCCTTCTTCATCGAACGCACTGTTGTGGGTGTTGATCACAACCAACTCCCTGCCATTGTCTAAATTGAATCGCATTAAAAGAAAACAACGTTTCAAGCTGAATAACCGTTCAGGCCAGGGAAAGTTCGTTTTGAACGGAATTCCTATCGCCGTTTCCGGTGCCATTCTTGACCAGGTGGCCAATCCCCCCTTCACATAACCCATGGGACGAAAAAGCGGAACAGGGACAAACCGGCAATCGTAATTCATGGCAAATGCATGGCAATAGCCGGGAAGGACCCGGCTGACAGCATCGGGTTCGTCCGTGTAATAGGCCCTTTTTGACCGGATGTCTAACTCCTGCAACAAAAAAAGGTCAACGGTATCCCTTTCCCTGATATACGTTGTTATTCCATTAAAATACCGCTGAAATCGGGATTCTTCAGGGATCACCTGCTTCCCCCCGTCATAAAAAAAATCCATCTCCGCTCCCATCCCGCAATAGCCGATATTCCATGAAAGCAGCGTGAAATCGCGTTTTGCTTTTGCGGTCTCTGTCGCCCTGCCTATGATCTCCGCTTTAAAAGGTTGATCGGGATTGTACTCCGTCAGCATCATAAAAAGCAGAAATCCGCTTATAACCACCACAAATGTCAATAGCGCCCATCCCATAATTTTCAGCATTTTCCGAATCAAGGGCACCATGGCCGGATTTATAAACTGTCGAAATTACACATTTTTGTTAATTTTACCTTCTCAAACGTCAATTGACCTTCTCCGATGCCAATACTGGGTTCAATCATCCGAAAAGCTTATGAGATCAGGCAGTTACCTCTCGACATGACTGTCAGGAACCCTGTCGTGAAACAACGCAAAGTATTGAAAAAGCTACTGATGAGCGCTCAGAATACCGCTTTTGGTGAATTCTATGATTTTGGCGCCATTTTAACTTCTCCGGATTTTGTGACTGCCTTCCGGAGGGCCATACCCCTTCATGATTATGGTGGCATGTTCAAAAACTGGTGGTACCGGAGTCTCAATGGCGAAGCTTACGTGGCCTGGCCCGGCAAAGTGAAATATTTCGCACTCACTTCAGGAACATCGGAAGCCTCTTCCAAACACATTCCCGTCACCAGCCACATGCTCCGTGCCATTAAAAGGGCCAGCATCCGCCAACTGATCACGGCCACAAAATATGGTTTTCCCGACACCTTTTATGAAAAAGGAGTCCTGATGATCGGTGGTAGCACCCATCTTCAATACAACGGTACCTATTACAAGGGAGATCTTTCCGGAATAACGGCAAGTAACATTCCTTTCTGGTTCCAGCATTTTTATAAACCCGGACAGGCCATCTCCAGGGAGCAGGAGTGGACCATCAAGCTGAACGAAATCGTAAGGCAAGCGGCCAGTTGGGATATCGGAATCATGGTGGGGGTCCCGGCCTGGATTCAGATCATCCTCGAGAGAATTGTTGCTCATTATAAAGTCAGCTCGATTCACGCGATATGGCCCAACCTCGCTGCTTACGTTCACAGCGGAGTTTCCATCGAACCCTACCGGAAGAGTTTTGAAAACCTTTTTTCCAAACCGGTATTGTACAACGAATCATACCTTGCCTCCGAAGGCTATATAGCATACCAGAAACCCGAAAACAAAAAGGGCATGGAGCTGATTGTTGACAACGGTATCTTTTACGAGTTCATTCCGTACAACAACGCAAATTTCGACAGCGAAGGAGAATTGCGGTCCAACCCGGAGACCTTTACCCTCGGGCAGGTGGAGGAGAACAAAGAGTATGCTTTGCTGCTTACCACCTGTGCCGGCGCATGGCGTTACCTGATCGGTGATACGATACGGTTCGTATCCATCGCCAACAATGAGATCGTCCTGACCGGCCGCACCAAACATTTTTTGAACCTCTGCGGTGAACATTTGTCACAGGACAACATGAACCGGGCTATCCGGATGTTACAGGATGATACAAACGTGAAGATCAATGAGTTTACCATAGCTGGTATTCGCTATGGCAACCTCTTTGCCCACAAATGGTACCTGGGAACCGACCAACCCCTGGATCCGGTCGTTGCAGCTGAAAAACTTGACGCTTTCCTGAAAATCCTCAACGATGACTACCGGGTCGAACGGATTGAAGCAATCCGTAATATTTCTGTGGAAGTTTTACCTTTGCAAGCCTTTCACGATTGGATGAGGATCAGAGGAAAGGAGGGCGGCGCCCATAAGTTCCCGAGAGTGCTGAAAAATGAACAACTGGAACAGTGGAATACGCACATCCGATCGTATAACAAACAATAACCCCGGTTTGCTGTGGTCTCTATCTTACATCCGCTTTTTGAAGGGATGATCCTCGGTCTTACGGTGGCCATCACCCTGGGACCGGCCCTGTTCGCTTTGTTGCAGACAAGCATCAAACATGGCGTCAAAACGGGTATTTTTCTTGCATTGGGCATATTTCTAAGCGATTTGACGCTGGTGGTGGGTTGCTCTTTCGGCGCCAGCAAGGTCATCACAGATCCGGGATACCACCTGGTGCTGGGTATCATCGGAGGAGTAGTGCTGTGTCTGTACGGGCTCTATACCTTCTTTAAAAAAGTTCCGCAAACCGAACAGGTGGAAGCCATCAACGAAATCCGGGTGAAAAAGAAAGGCGTTTTGGCCTATTTTATCAAAGGGTTCGTCCTCAACATTGCCAACCCGATGCTCTGGGTTTTCTGGATCACCTCTGTTGTTGCCATTACCGCCACCTATGGAGGCAATCAACAAAATGTGGCACTCTTTTTCGCCGGTTCATTGGGGATTATTCTTACCACCGATATCCTGAAAGTCGTCCTGGCCAATAAAATTAAAATAGCCGGCAACCCGCAGATCAAACTCTGGATGAACCGCATTGTAGGACTGTTGTTCCTGATCATCGGTGTGTTTGTCATTACCGGCTCCCTGCTCGAATATTTCAGGGGCGTCTCCATACAAGTTCCATAAATCATTTTAAACCGGTTACTAAACTCAATATTATGGCGATAGCACGTTTTAAAAACTGGTGGTTCCTGGCGGTGAACGGGATCCTCTTCCTCCTTTTCGGGATTCTGGTGATCCTTAACACCCGTGAAGCCATCGAAGCAATGATCAAAATCTTCGGCTATGCAATGCTGGGCATCGGAATCCTGGTGATGATCTTCGGCATCAATAACTTCAGAAAGGATAAACAGGCGGGCCTTATTCTTTTTGAATCGATCGCCGTGATTGCTATCGGACTGATCCTGGGCTTTTTTCCGCAAGCATCCATCCAACTTTTCATGATCCTGGCCGGAATCTGGATCGTGATCATGGGAATTATCCAGTTGGCCGTACTGGCCACTCTCCGTGAAGCTCCAAAGTTTAAGAACGGATTGTTGATCAATGGTTTGCTAACCCTTGGACTGGGAATCGCCTTGTTCTTTGACCCTTTCAGCTGGGCGATTTTCCTGGTGAAAATGATCGGTGTGCTGGCCCTTCTTTTTGGTATTCTGCTGATAATTTTCTCCTTTGTGTTGCGAAAAGTGATGAAAGGAGAATTGGCTGCCCCGAAGATCACTAAATAAACCGGATCAACCGCTCAAATTCTGTTTTGAAATTGGTCCCTACCGGGATCATCCGGTCCCTGATCTTTACCTGGTTTCCTTCGATCATATCAATCCGCGATAAAGCAATGATGAAGGATTTATGGATCCGAGGAAATGATTTGGCAGGCAGGAGGCTTTCAAGGTTTTTCAGCGATTGATAACTGACGATCATCCGGTCGTCGGTATAGATCTTGACATAATCTCCCAGCGCTTCAATGTAAAGGATTTCCGAAAGGTTGACCTTGTAGGTTTTCTTGCTTGATTTGATGAAGATGAAACGCTCTTCGGGATTTTCGGCTTCCTGCGATTCGCCATGACTTGTTTCCCTGCTCCGCAAAAAATCGGCAGCTTTTTGGACCGCTTTCAGAAACCGGTCGAAAGCAAAAGGTTTCATCAGGTAATCCACCACATCCATTTCATAGCCCTGGATAGCATACTCGGCATAGGCTGTCGTAATGATGACCAGCGGCGGTTTTTTCAGGGTCTTCAGAAAATCCATCCCGCTGAGACGGGGCATGTTGATGTCGAGGAACAACAGATGAATTTCCTCCTGATGTAGTATTTCGATGGCTTCCAGGGCATTGTTGCATTTCCTGACGATCTCCAGGTAAGGCACTTCCCCGGCGTATTTTTCAATGACCCGTTGAGCAAGCGGTTCGTCGTCGATGATCAGACATCGGATGTTCATAACAAGTTGATTAATAATTGAACACGATATGAGCGTTGGTCTTCGTTAATGGTTAACGTGTGTCTGTCAGGATAGAGTAGTTCCAGCCGTTTTTTTACATTCTCGAGCCCGATTCCCCATCCGGCAGGGCGCTGAGCCCTCGGATCGATGTTGTTTTCTATCGTGAAAAGAACCCGGTCGGATCGTTCAAGGTCAAACCGGATATGGATATACGGGTTGGTATCCCTTGCTTTGGCGCCATGCTTGAAGGCATTTTCAATGAAAGCGATAAACAGGAGCGGCGCTGTTTTGTTCTGCAGATTTTCTCCGTTCACCTCAAAAGCTACAGCTAAACTTTCATCGAAACGGATCCGCTCAAGATAAACATAGTTTTGTAAAAATTCCAGTTGTTTCCCCATCGATACCTGGTCGTCTTTCGATTCATAAATCACGAACCGCATCAGGTCAGAAAGTTTCAGAATCAGTTCAGGGGCTTTCTCCGATTTATCCAGGGTGAGAGAATACAACCCATTCAAAGTGTTGAAGAAAAAATGGGGATTGATCTGGGCTTTAAGAGCCCTCAGCTCTGCCTCTATTTTTTGTTTTTCAACCTCTTTCATACGCAGCTCAACATCCTGCATCCTGACCGAATCGCGCATCAGTTTCAACAAGGTAGTAATCGTAAGAAAAATCAATACCAGGATCAGCTCCGCCATCACTTCCGACACGATGTTGATGTGTTGTCCTCCCTCGAAGAAATAAGAGACAATAAAATTCAGAATGATAAAAAGGATAATATTCCCCAGTTCGAGCAGAAAAAAAAGACGATAACGCCTGCGATCGAAAAAGAAAGGGATGAGCCACAGCAAATTGATGTAAACCGAAACAGCAAGAAAAACAATGGTCACCAGGATGTTGACCGCCCACTTCATGTTGATAACGGAAAGGCTGAAATCTCCCCGTGTGTAAAACAGGGTTACCGTAAAAAGAACAATACTGATGAACCAGAACAGCAGATGAGCTAAAACCGGATTCCGGCTGTTCCTGTCGAGAAGTCTTCTCATGGTTTTCCATTTTTCAGCAAAATTGAGAAGCATCGGGTTAAAATCCAACCTTTTTTGACGTAACAGCTGAAATACTTGTTAAAGGCAGGGATCGGTGAGATAATTGACCTGTTTTAATCTGCAAAAATCAGGAAGTCACCGAGAAAAACACCCGTTCATCTAAAAAACGGATCCTGAAAAAAAAGAGTTGTTAACTTTGTAGTTTCATCTTAGCTTCATCCTCGCCATCCCTAAACTATTTAAAATATGAAAAAACTACTCCTGCATCTCAAAACCGGATTGCTACTTCTGCTCCTGGTCTTCACTTCCATTCGTTTTTCGTATGCCGACAATCCTCCCGATGAAGGCATGTGGCTTCCGCTGCTTCTCGAACGGCTTAACTATGTTGACATGCAAAAAATGGGGTTGCACCTTACGCCCCAGGAACTTTACGATATCAATCACAACAGCCTGAAAGATGCCATCGTGGGCCTATCCCGCGGAGGCGCCACCGGCGGGTTCTTCTGTACTGCAGAAATGGTTTCTGCCCAGGGAATGCTTTTTACCAACCACCATTGTGGTTTCAGCGCAGTCCAGGAACTCAGTTCCACTGAAAACGATTACCTGACCAACGGATTCTGGGCCAAATCTTTCAAAGAGGAACTACCCAACGAGGGAATGTGTGCTTCTTTCCTGCAACGCATTGAGAATGTTACAGATTCAATCATTCCCTTCCTTCCGGATACCCTCAAAGAGTCAGACCGGGCTGCTAAAGTAAAAGAGATCTCTTCCCGGATCAGGAAAAGGGCTGAAGAAGGGGGCCAGTTTGAAGCATCTGTAAAACCTTTTTACGGAGGGAATGAATATTATCTCTTTGTCTTTAAAACCTATAAAGATGTAAGGTTGGTAGGCGCTCCTCCCTCTTCCGTGGGAAAATTTGGCGGAGATACCGACAACTGGATGTGGCCTCGCCATACCGGCGATTTCACCGTTCTCCGCGTCTATTCCGACCCGGATGGAAAACCTTCAGAATACTCCGAAAACAACATTCCGCTCAACGCTCCTTATCACCTGCCCATCAGCCTTAAAGGGATCAAGAAAAATGATTTTGCGATGATTTGGGGATATCCTGGCAGTACCTCCCGTTACCTGACTTCGTATGGTATCGATTACAACGTCGGCGTTTTTTATCCCACCATCATTAAAATTTTCGGGAAAGAACTCGAGATCATGAAAGAGAGAATGGACGTTGACCAGGCCGTGAAAATTGCTTATGCAGCCAATTACGCAGGAATCGCCAATACCTGGAAGAATTTTATCGGACAGTCGCGCATGTTGGTCCGCAACAAGGTCGAAGATAAGAAGAGGATAATCGAAAACGATTTTACAGCTTGGTACAGTAAAGACCCGCAGCTTGAGAAAAAATACGGAAAGGTGCTGGATGACCTGAAAGTCAACTACGGCGAAATGAAAAAAGTTGCCCTTCCTTTCTTCTATGCCAACCTCGCCGGAATGGGACTCGATGTGACACAGATGGCCGGCCAGTTCGATGTGTTGAAAAGCGCTTTGGAAAAGAAAAACAAGACCCTTATCGAGGAAACGAAAACAGATCTGAAAAAAGCAGTGAAAAATCATTTCAAAGAATACGACCAGGCCATCGCTCAGAAAACCCTGGCTGAATTACTGCGAATGTATGCAACAGATGTTAATAAATCAGAACTGCCTTCCATCTTCGCACGCATTGAAAAAGATTATAACAACGATTTTACTGCCTTTGCTGCAGATGTTTATGCTACTTCGGCTTTTGCCACCCCGGCCAAAGCAAACGCCTTTATTGATAAACCCTCTCTGAAAACCTTCAAAAAAGACCTGGGATGGGAACTGAACGAGTCCATGTCAGAAGCCATTGGAAAATATGCCGGCGCCTTCAGTGTGGCCCGTGGCAATGTCAGTGTTTCCAACCGCCTCTTCATCGCCGGCCTGCGACAGATGAATCCTGCCCTGGTTAAATATCCCGATGCCAACTCAACCATGCGTATGACCTATGGCAGCGTGTTGGATTATTATCCCGCCGATGCAGTTCACTATGACTATGTCACGACCCTGAAAGGCGTGATGGAGAAAGAAGATCCCACCAATGATGAATTCAGAGTCGATCAGAAGCTGAAGGACCTGTACAAAGCGAAAGACTTCGGCCCTTATGGCGAGAACGGAGAGATGATCGTTTGCTTCCTGACCACCAACGACATTACCGGAGGAAACTCGGGAAGCCCTGTGATCAACGGCGACGGTCAACTGATCGGACTGGCCTTCGACGGCAACTGGGAAGCCATGAGCGGGGATATCATGTTCGAACCCGATCTGCAACGAACCATCAATGTCGATATTCGTTATGTGCTCTTTATCATCGATAAATTTGCAGGAGCCACCAACCTCATTAACGAACTGACGATTGTAAAATAACTTTTCCTGTTTACGTGATGTTGTGAAACTGCCTGGAATCCCGGGCAGTTTCCTTTTTCGGAGAGCTATAATCCCTGCCTGAACAACATTTTGTTATCAGCAGTTCCGGGGACATCGTACAGGTAGTAAGCCTCTCCGTTCCAAATTTTTATTTTCTGCGGAAAAGGATGGGGCAACTCCATAACCCGTTTCAGGTTGCCATTGTTGAGGTCAATCCGGTATAGGGTGCAAATCCCTGATCGCAAAAAAGTGGTATAGACCTTGGTTGTTGCCTCATCGATCAACACCTCCTGCGTCCACCTTCCATCATGGACCATATCAGGGTACAACAAAAGTTTGTAAGAATAATTTCCCTGCATGTCGTAAAATTCGATCTGCTTCTCCGGGGTATTGAAAATACAGAGGTAATCCCCTATCCTGAACAGCGCCGTTTTTATAGGTCGATAGAGGATTTTATGAACATAGTTCCAAGTGACAAAATCCTCCCTTGAATCAGGTGGCTTTGTACTCCACAACAAACCCACATCTCCCGGGTTTCTGCGTAACATCCTGGCCTTTTTTTCATCGGTGACACTCGAGATATTTTTCCTTATCAGGGTTTTCCGGTCGATGCCATAGTACTCGACCTGCTGGCCTTTATCGACCACCTTTTGGAAGTAAAAAGTCTCCGGTGTTGAAATGATACAATCTTTCAGCACATTATCAAATCTTTTCAATCCGACAGGATGGGTCAATTCAAGGCGAGGTCCGACTCTGTTGATCTGAAACCCCGAATCATTGCTAAGCACGTGCATGTACCCCATGCAATCCCTGAACAACCGGTCGGGAGTGAACCGGATGACTGGTGACCGGGCCAGGGTGTCACCGTTGGGCCTTTTACAGAGGATCTCTGTGTAAAGCAATCGGGTCTTGTAAACCAAAAGATAAATGTTCCCACTGTCGATCTCATAATCCCTTACCGAGTACAATTCATCTTTGAAAAAGAACTCCTGCTGCCTGGCTTTAATTTCCACTTCCTGCAGCTCTTCTGCCGCCGGTTCGAGGTAAAGCGTCAACGAATAGGAGGTGTTGTCGAGGTAAATCGCTTTTGTCTTGTATCCCACATGACTGACCATCAACATACAGGGAACTGAATCAACGAAAAATGAAAAATCCCCCTTCTTGCCTGAAACGGTTCCGGTCCTGGTTCCTGCAATCGAAAGGTTGACATTGGAAAGCCCTTTCTTTGTTGACTGATCGAGCACCTTGCCGTAAAAAAAAGCAAATTGTTCCTGCCCCTGACCCGCAGCAGGAAAAACGAGGCAGAGAACAACCCCTGCGACAAACAACCGGCAAATGTGACTGAAACTGCTGTTCATGGCCCGGAATAGTATCAAAAGTCAATCACCTGATGATCCGTAAAATTACTGAAATACAATATACAGCCATTTCCCTGTTTTACCGTTTTTTTCGGGGAGGCTGCCCGGTAATAGGGCCGGCCCGTCGATTAAACCCCTTTTTCGCTTTACAACTGCTACTTTTATCCTTAATTTCGTTGAAGAATTCTGGTCAGAAATATGAAACTGAAATATAAAATCCTCGTCCATCTTGCCTTCTGGGTATATATTTTCAACCAGATCTTCCTCAGCATCATCATGATGAAAGGAAAAGAATACGACCCCTTCGGTGAGATAACCATCTATCCGATGACCAGCTTTTTGACCTTTTATGCTTTCTACTTTTCAATAGGAAGAGTTTTCAACTACCGGAAAAAAATTCTGCCTGTTCTTATGCTGATTGCAGTTTTTCTGCTCCTCATCCCAACCCGGATCGGTTTGGAGTACCTCTTCTGGAACTATATCGGAGCATCCCATCTGCCATCGTATAAATCACTGATCATAAACAACTCATGGTGGTTTAACTCGCTTCGTTTAACCATCATCTATGGCATCTATTCGCTGCTCGTTCAACTGGCCATCCGTTGGTACGAATCCCAAAAGATGAAGACCGAACTCCTGGTTCAGACCAAAGCGAGCGAACTGGCTTTGCTCCGGTCACAAATCAAACCCCATTTCCTCTTCAACACCCTTAACAATATCTATTCGCTGGTCTATACCAAATCAGACGAAGCCCCCGAAGCAGTAGTGAAATTGTCGGCCATCATGCGGTATATGCTTTATGACGCCACCGCCGATGTGGTCCCGCTTGAAAAAGAGATCGAATATCTGAAGAGTTTCATTGCACTTGAAAACATCAGGCTCCGGCAAAAAGATTTCGTGGAACTCACCGTATCCGGTTCCTCCGAATCGCGTACCATCGCTCCCATGATCCTGATCCCATTCGTGGAAAATGCTTTCAAACACGGCTGTAAAAAATGTGAAAACCCGGGCATCCGGATCAATCTCTTCATGGACCAGCAATGGATCCAATTCGAAGTGATCAATTACCTCAACAGATCGGAAACCATCAACAAAGACCAGGTGGGAGGAATCGGATTACAAAACATCAGGCGCCGCCTCGAATTGTTATACCCCGGCCGGCACAAACTTGAAATTTCACAGACCTCCGAGCTATACAGCGTTTTATTAATCCTCTGGCATTAACCGGAAACCTTTATGAAAATCAATTGCATCGCCATCGATGATGAACCCCTTGCCCTGGAAATCATCAAGGATTATTGTTCAAAGGTTGCCTTTCTCGACCTTACGAAAACTTTTGTCAACGCGATAGAATCCATCGAATATATCCGTACCGCTAAAGTGGATCTGATTTTTCTCGACATCCAGATGGAAGAGCTGAATGGTATCCAGCTTCTCAATTCGTTAAATACCAAGCCTTTTGTGATTTTTACCACCGCTTACGATAATTACGCTATCCAGGGATTTGAGCTGGACGTGGTGGATTACATGCTGAAACCGATCTCCTTCGAGCGGTTCATCAAAGGGGTTAATAAAGTGTGTGAACGGATGCAGATGGAAACAGGGTTAACGGGGATCAGTGACAACGCCAAACACCCCGCTCAGGAACCGGCCTTTTTCTTTGTAAAGACCGAAACCCGCATGGAGCGTATTGAAAACAATGAAGTCCTTTACGTGGAGGGAATGAGCGATTACTGGCGGATCGTCACCAAAACACGGCGGATCATGACCCTGATGAATGCCAAAAAGCTGGAAGAAGTCCTCCGCGAACCCCATTTTTGCAGGGTTCACAAATCCTTCTTTGTGGCCTTGGATAAAATTGAATCGATAGAAAGGAACCGGATCAAAATCGGTGATAAATACATCCCCGTGAGTGATACCTATCACAAAACATTCTTCGACCTTATCGAACGGAAAAAGATCGGTTGATCCTTAACCAACCCATTCATAATCCATTTGCTTTCTTGCCAGATCGATCCGCTTCACCCGGATCCGGATGCGGTCGCCCAGTTTGAAGCAATGGCCATACCGCTGCCCCAGAATCTGGTAATTTTCCTCATCCAGAAAATAGTAATCGTCCTCCAGGTCTCGTAACCGGATCATTCCTTCGCATTTGGTCCCCGTGATCTCTGCAAAAATCCCCCATTTGCTGACCCCGGAAATCAACGCATTAAATTCCTGCCCCACCTTGTCGAGCATGTATTCCGCCTGCTTGTACCTGACCGACATGCGTTCCGCGTCAACCGCCCGACGCTCCATCTCAGAAGCCTGTTCACACAACATCTCGTACTCCTCTTTCGCTACCCCGGGCGCATCTTGCATATAGGCATACAACAACCGGTGAACCAACAGATCGGGATAACGACGGATGGGTGAGGTAAAATGAGTGTACCAGGTAAAAGCCAAACCATAATGACCGATATTGTTGGTCGTATAGTAGGCCTTTGCCATGGTGCGGATGGCTATCGTCTCGATCATGTTCTCTGTCCCGGTCCCCTTAATATCCCGGAATAACTGGTTGTACGATTCTGCCAGATTTCTCTTGGAAGAGACTTTCAATTTAAATCCCAGCCTGGCTACAAACTGCGTGAAGGTCTCGAGCTTTTCCGCGTTGGGACTGTCATGAACCCTGTAAACAAAGGTCTTTGCCGGCTGCCCCCCCTTTTTCTTTCCGATGTGTTCAGCTACCATCCGGTTGGCCAACAGCATAAAATCTTCGATCAGCTTGTTGGCCTCCTTCATTTCCCGGATATAAATGCTTAAAGGTTTTCCCTGTTCATCCAGTTTAAACCGGACCTCCTGGGTCTCGAAATTGAAAGAACCTTTCTGAAAGCGTTTTTCTCTCAACCGCAAGGCCAGATGATTGAGGCGAAGAATCTCATCAGCATTTTCTCCCTGACCTGATTCGATGACAACCTGTACCTGTTCATAGGAATACCTTTTCCTGGAATGGATGATGGTTTTTCCATACCAGGAATCGAGTACACGGGCATCGTCATCCAGGGTGAAAACAGCCGAAAAACATAACCGGTCCACCCCCTCTTTAAGAGAACAGAGATCATTGGATAATCTTTCCGGTAGCATCGGGATGGTCTGCCCGACCATATATACCGAAGTTCCTCTTTCACCGGCTTCGCGGTCAATGGCCGAACCTTGTTGTACAAAATAAGAAACATCGGCAATGTGCACTCCCACTTCGTACCTGCCTTTTGACAAAATTTTAAGCGAGAGTGCGTCGTCAAAATCCTTGGCATCTTCCGGGTCTATCGTGATGGTAAAAACATCCCTGAAATCACGCCGTTTTTTGATCTCATTTTCTGGTATTTTTTCATCCATTTCTGCCGCCTCTTTTTCCGCCGCGGGAGAAAACTGTAACGGGAAGTCGATTCCTGCCAGAATGGCGTTCATTTCCACTTTATCTTCGCCCGGTTTCCCGAGTACCTGAATGACTTCGCCAAACGGATTTGCTGATTGCTCCGGCCAGTCTGTAATGATAGCAACTACTTTCTGCCCTTTTTTAGCTCCTTTGAGCTTGTTTAAGGGAATGAAGAGATCCACCGGCATATTGGAACTGTCGGGAGTTAAAAAAGCAAAGTTTTTCGTAGTCTCTATTATCCCGGAAAATTGCCTTTTATTTCGCTTGATTATTTCTGTGATTTCTCCCTCTCTTTTATGCCCTTTCCTGGCCGGAAAAAGAAAGGTTTTTACGGTGTCCCCGTGAAGGGCATGATGGGTATTGGTAGCGGCGATGAAAATGTCTTCCGACCCATCCTCCGGGATGACATACGCTTTACCGGTTTGTTTCATGTCAACCTTACCGGTGATCTGTGTCTTGACCGGCTTCCGGAACGGGATATCCTCCCCGCTGATCCGGTATTTACCCCTTTTACTCTGAGCCAGTGTTTCGCTCATGAAAAGTTGTTCCACAATTCTCCGGATCAAATCGCGCGTCAACCGGTCACCGACGCCTAACCGCGCGGCGACCTGTTTGTAATTAAAACTACTCTCAGGATTGTTTTCAAAAACGGTCTTGACTTTTTTAATCAAAAGGCTGTCCTGGTTTTTCAGGTTCCTGGCTTTGTTTTTCATAGGCTTATCTTAGGTCCACCGGGAGTCGGCCTGGCCGGGGATGGCGTTTAACAGGGCTCGGGTATATTCTGACCGGGGATGAGCATAAACGGCATCGGCTTCCCCGGCTTCGACGATTTTTCCGTTTTTCATGACAATCAGGCGATCGGCCATATATTTCACCACCGAAAGGTCGTGGGAAATAAATAAATACGTTAGCCCAAAGTCCCTTTTCAGGTCATTCAGCAAGTTGAGAACCTGTGCCTGAACGGAAACATCCAGGGCCGATACCGATTCGTCGCAAATGATCAGGTGCGGCTCTGTGGCCAAAGCCCTTGCAATACAGATCCGTTGCCGTTGCCCGCCGGAAAATTCGTGCGGGTAGCGGTTAAAGTGTTCAGGAGCAAGGCCGACACGTACCAGTAGTTCCACAACCTTCTCCCTCCGGGTTTTGGGGTCACCATGCATCCGGTGAACAACCATGGGTTCAAGGATGGCATTGCCGATTGTCATCCTGGGATTGAGCGAGGAATAGGGATCCTGGAAAATGATTTGCAATGATTTGCGCAATGCTTTCAACTTTTCCCGGGACAGCCGTGTAATGTCGATGCCATTGAAACGTATCCTCCCCTCTGTGGCAGGGATCAGATCCAATGCCACACGGGCCAGGGTTGTCTTACCACTACCCGATTCCCCGACAATTCCAAGTGTTTCTCCGGGATAGATCTCAAGCGTGATTTTTTCAAGCGCAGTGAATGTGTTTTTCCCGGAACTGAAAATTCCTCCCCGTGAGGCGAACTTTTTCGAGATCCCCTCAAAAACCAGAACAGGTTGCTGTGCGTAGTACTTTTCATGCGCCTTTTCCCTTTGAACGGTCGTGATTTCTGCAGGAACGTCAAGCCCTGTCGTGTTCACAAAATCATCCAGGGTTGGCAAACGCTCTAATCGCCGGTCCAAAGGTGGCCGGCAAGCCAATAACCCCCTGGTGTAAGGATGTTCCGGAGCAGAGAAAATTTTAGTGACAGGTCCTTGTTCCACGATCCGCCCTCCTGTCATGACCACTACCCGATCGGCAAACCCGGCGACCAACCCAAGGTCATGCGTGATAAATAAAATACTCATCCCCCGGGTCGCCTGCATCCGTTTCATCAACCCCAGAATGGCTTTCTGAACAGTTACGTCCAGGGCAGTGGTGGGTTCATCAGCAATCAGTAAACCGGGATTGCAGGCTACTGCCATGGCGATCATGACCCGCTGTTTCTGTCCTCCTGATAATTGGTGCGGGTAAACCTTCAGGATCTCCTCAGGCTGAGGCAACAACACTTCCCGAAAAAGCTCAATTACCTTGGCACGGGCTGTTTTACCTCTGATCCCCAAATGGATGCCGAGACTCTCCGCCACCTGGTCACCACAAGTGTAAACAGGGTTCAAAGAGGTCATGGGCTCCTGAAAGATCATCGATATTTCTTTGCCTCTGATCCCCTTTAACCGCTCCTCGCTTAAGCCTGAAAGATTGGTCACAATCCCTTTACCGTTGCGGTAAAGGAGGGCTCCCTCCCTGATTATCCCCGGAGGTGAAGGAACCAGTTGCATCACTGATAATGCTGTAACGGTCTTTCCGCTTCCGGATTCTCCGACCACTGCCAACGTTTCGCCGGGCATGATATCAAAAGAGATGTGATCTACTGCGCAGATCCGCTCCTTACCGGAGATAAATTCTATCGAAAGGTCTTTTACTTCCAGCAATGGTAATCTGGCCATCGGTTTCTTTTCCCTTGGTTGACTGACAAATGTAGTCATTCCGGCGTGATTTTTCGGGTCCGACAGATTACTTTTTCGATACATGGTGAATTAACGAGAAAAAAAATGAAATGGTTGAACGATTTTATTTCTCTGGCATTTCCAAGGATTTGCGTGTGCTGCGGGAACGCTCTTTGGAAAAATGAAGAGATACTCTGTCGCCTGTGTGAGTACCATCTCCCCCTGACCCATTTTCACACGGAAGCGGATAACCCGGTAACCAGACTTTTCTGGGGAAGGGTTCAGGTCGAACATGCTGCTTCCTTTCTCTACTTCAACAAAGGGAGCAAAGTGCAGCGGATGATCCATCAATTGAAGTACAAAGGCCGGCAGGACATCGGTCGCTACCTGGGTCATCAATACGGTTGTGAGTTGGCCGAAACAGCTTCTTATAAACAGCCCGAACTGATCATACCGGTGCCTCTTCACCAAAAAAAAGAGAAACAAAGAGGATACAACCAAAGTGAACTTTTCGCGCTGGGCCTTTCTGAAGTGATGAAGATCCCCGTTGGCAAAAAGCTGTTGGTCAGAAAAAAAGCCACTGCTACCCAAACCCGTAAAGCCCGCTTCGAAAGGTTCCGGAATGTCAATGCGGTGTTTACAATCCCCAACCCGGAGCCCCTGAATGGGAAACACGTTTTACTCGTCGATGACGTCATTACAACCGGTGCAACCGTTGAAGCCTGTGCGCTGCTTCTCACCGCGATCCCCGGATGCAAAGTGAGCGTCGCATCCATTGCCGTTGCAAGGGTGTAAAATTAAAAGCGCCCTCCCAGAAAAACCACTGTCTTTTCCCGGGTAACGCTGCCTCCCCCACTGATCAATTCTGCAAAGATAACATAGGACCCCGTTGCGGCCCTGAGATGCCCCGCTGTAGTCCCATCCCAGGAAAAAAGCTCCTGAGAAGAGACCAAAACATTGTTGGCCAATAAGTTGACAAGTCTTCCCGTGACATCATAAACCGACAGGGTAACTGCAACATCTGCGGCTACTCCCTCAAACCGGATGGTCACCAGGTCATCCTTTCCGTCATTATCAGGTGAAAAGAAAGCAGGTTCTACCGTTAAAATGCCCTCTCCTTCTCCCTGGTCATTCCCATGGGAATTCAAATACCCCGGTGTCGCAAAACCAGCTGTTTCAGAGGCAGAATGCCAGTTGGTACGGTCAGAGGAGGGGCGGTCGGGATGAAGTCTTTCAAGGGATACGCC
>CALMDO010000061.1 GCA_937862805.1 uncultured Bacteroidota bacterium | reverse complement strand
TTTTTCCTGAACCCGGGTAGCTTTTTGTTCGAGTTCCAGTTGTGATCTGAACTGTTGTAATTGCTGATTTTTCCAGATCAGAAGGATGCTGATACCGATCAGGGATAAAAAAGTCAGCATATAAATAAAGATATTAAACGCCCTTTTTCTGAGGGGTTGTAAGACCTCATCCATGTCGATCCGTGAGATGAGGTTCCACCTTGTGCCGGGTATGACCCGCACATCGGCTAAAACGTTTACGCCTCTCGAATCGCGGATTTCAATCCTGGTGAAGGTGCCGCTCATAGGGACGGTCTTTGCCAGGGTATCGTTTCCGGCAAGGTATCGGGAAGGATCTCCCTGTGTCGCAGGAGTTGCTTCAAAAGGGAAGGTCAAAACGGAATCACCTGAATACTGAGCCAGGAAATTGATTGCCGATAGACGGCGGACGGGATAGCTTTCAATCAGAGGAAAAAGGTGCTCGGCTGGATCGATTGAAAATACGAGCCATCCCAGCAAGCGGGTTTTCTGGTGAACCGGGACGATCAAATCCAGAATCAAATCATTGTTTCCGGGTTCTTTTTTTATTTGTGAGAATTGAATAGCATCATGTGACATCAGGTTTTTCGTGTGTTCTGATCCTTGATCCGAGGTAAATTTCCTGCCTATTTCAAAAAGCAAAATTCCGGAAGGGTCATAGACCGAAACCCGTTTGTAAAGATGGTTCTCTTTAACCGGGATAAGCCATGATTTCATGGCCTCCACCGTAGCAGTCGATGATGGATGGGTGTTCAGTTCATCCATCATGGCGACAAAACTGGGACTTGAGGAAAAGAAAACCCCTTCTGCTTTGCGTTCCGACAACCACTTCGAAATCTCATTGACTTTGAATGCAGCGATGGTGGAAAGAAGTTTGTATTGTTGATTTTTTTCCTCGTTTCTGACGAGGCGAAAATAGAATTGGGATGCCAGCAGCAAAACAAGCACAACCACTGTCATCAAGGCAATGATCCACTTTGCTTTCTGAAGACCGTTCCGGGTTCGGGTCATAAAGAAAACGAGAATTGGTTTTTCAAAGATATAAAACTATTTCTGATTTCCCTTATAATCATTGAATTCTTGTTAAATTTGTAACGGTGCCCTTACTGGAAAAGGTTTTATGGAAAAAGAAAAAGGTCTGAAAATCCTCCCTTTGGTTAAAAAGGATCCATGGCTTGAACCGGCTGCAAAAGAGATCGCCGGTCGATATGAACGGTATCGCAACACCCTGTCGGAAATAGAGGAGAACTGGGGAAGTTTGAGTGAGTTCGCCAATGGGTGGAAGTTTTACGGTTTCAATTACGACCGTTTGAAAAAGGGGTGGTATTACAGGGAGTGGGCACCCCATGCGCAAGATATCTATCTTTTTGGTGATTTCAATGACTGGCAGCGATATTCGCACCGTCTGACACCAAACCGTAACGGGCAATGGGAAATTTTTCTTCCTGATGAAAAGTATCATGATCGTTTCACCCACGAAAGCCTGGTTAAGGTATTGGTTCATTCGGAAGCCGGTTGGCATGAGAAGATCCCTGCCTATATCCGCCGGGTGGTACAGGAACCGGGAGGGGTTCAATTCACCGGGCAACACTGGGCGCCACCCAAACCCTTCGATTGGGAAGGCGACCGTTTCTCCATTCGCGATCTCGATAGCCTGCTGATCTATGAATGTCATATTGGCATGGCAATGGAGCAAAACCGGGTAGCTACTTTTACCGAATTTGCCGAATACATCATTCCTTATGTAAAAAATTCCGGTTACAACACGCTGCAACTGATGGCCATCGCAGAACATCCTTATTATGGTTCATTCGGTTATCATGTTACCAATTTTTTTGCTGTATCTTCACGCTTTGGAACGCCGGAGGAATTGAAATACCTGATCAGGAAGGCGCACGAACAAGGTATCGCCGTGATCATGGATGTGGTTCACTCCCATGCCGCGAAGAATACCCTGGAAGGGCTAAACCAGTTTGACGGTTCAGATGATCAGTATTTTCATCCGGGTCCGCGTGGTAACCACCCCCATTGGGATTCAAAATGCTTCAATTACGGCAAGCGGGAAGTCCTGCGTTTTCTCCTATCCAACCTGAAGTTCTGGTTGCGTGAGTTTCATTTCGACGGATTCCGTTTCGATGGCGTAACCTCCATGATGTATTTCGATCATGGATATAGGGGTAACTGGGATCTCGACGGGTATTTCAGAGAGGGAGTGGAATGGGATGCGTTGATCTATTTGCAATTAGCCAATAAACTGGTTCATACCACCCGGCCCCATGCCCTCACGATCGCCGAGGATGTCACCGGAATGCCCGGTCTTTGCCGCCCCATCCATGAAGGAGGGTTAGGATTTGATTTCCGGCTGGGAATGGGTATTCCTGATTACTGGATCAAAATATTGAAAGAGTCGAAAGACGAAGATTGGGACATTGGTGAAATGTGGACGGTACTCACCAACCGTTTGCCCGATGTGAAAACCGTGGCCTATTGCGAATCGCACGACCAGGCACTGGTCGGTGATCAGACCATCGCATTCCGGCTGATGCAGAGTGAGATCTACTTTAAAATGAGCAGGAATGATGAAAGTCACATCATCGACCGGGGAATCGCGTTGCATAAAATGATCCGGTTTATAACGATCGCGCTGGGCGGTCAGGCCTATCTGAATTTCATGGGAAATGAGTTCGGTCACCCCGATTGGATCGATTTCCCCCGTGAAGGAAACAACTGGAGCTTTCAGTATGCGCGCAGGCAGTGGTCTTTGATCCTCAACCCCGATCTGAAATACAGATTCCTGGCGGCTTTCGACCGGGCTATGCTCAACCTGGTGATCCATCACCACCTTTTCAGCGAGGTTTATGCCGATTTACTTCATACCGACCCTGAAAACAAAACCCTCGTATTTGAAAGGAAAAACCTGCTCTTTGTCTTTAATTTTCATCCCTTCCATTCCATTTTCAGCTATGATTTTAAGGTCAGGGAACCGGGAGATTACCGGATAGTACTCTGCACCGACAGCACGGTCTTCGGCGGTCCCGGAAGGGTGGATGAAACGATGACCCATACCACCAACTTTGATGAGACGGATGGCACCCATCACCTTTTGGTGTACAACCCCAGCCGCTGCGCCATGGTATTTGAGCGCATACGATGAGGTCCCTGATTTTTCTTATCTTTGTCGTTGCTTTATTTTTAATCCGACCTCCCATGCGCTTTCCGACTTTTCACAGGGTTGCCTTTTCCAAAATCCTGGTGATCTTCCTTTTCATGATCTTTTTTTTCGCTCCTGAACATTCATGGGCTAACCGTGCTGACTCTTGCACTGTTGCTTTCCAACTCAACATGACTAAAATGGTCAAGGAACAACAATTCCGTCCCGATTCCGATTATGTCTGGTTGATCGTCGACCAGGGCATTGCTCCGATGCAATTGGTACAAGGCCCCGATTACACCTATTCTTGTACCCTCTTTGATGAGCTCGACTCAGGTGTTACCTACCATTACAAATTCCGGATCAATGATGTCACCTGGGAAACGGTCAACCGCTCGCTGACAGCCTCACCGGGAATAACTTACATCAGTACATGGTGGAACAACGAATCGCTCAATTATACACGGTTCACGGTCAACATGAAATATGCAGCCGCTGAAGGTTTGTTTGATCCTGTTGCCGATTCGGTAACCCTGCTCGGTACGATGACAGATGTACACGGTTCACGGGCGATGCAGCGCGTGGATACTTCCCTGGTTTACGCCCTGGTATACAGCCTTGATCCGGGGGATATCCACCAGTACAAATTCAGGATCAATGCTGATTCAGCGGGGTTGGAACTGCAGGGATTGCCCGCGCGAATATACAGGGTTCCCGATACCGTGATTACCGTGGCAGCAGATTTCGACAACTACAACCCTTCAAAAAGGGCAATGACCTTCCTGTGCAATATGCAATATTATGCCAAAGCCCACCATTTTGATCCGGAAAACGGTTTTGTCGATGTGGCGGGCAATTTCAATGGATGGGGAGCCAATGATATCCTGTTCGATCAGACCGGAGATTCGGTATATGCCCTTACGACCTATATCGACACAACGTGGTTCCATTCGGGGCCTCTCGCTTTTAAATTCAGGATTTCCGGTGCATGGGAATCGGCTGAACTTGATGGTAAACCAGACAGAAGTTACACTTTTCACGATACGCTCCAGGGGAACCCCAACATTTACTCCTGTTACTACAATGATCTCGATCCCGATGTACCCACCCCGCCCTGGGTTTACGATGTGGCCATTCAGGGCACGCTGATTCATAAACAGATCCTCAGCGGGATTTACCAGTACGAAAATGTCAATGGAATCCCTGAAGGGATCAGCACTTACCAATGGTACCGGTGCGACAATGCGCAGGGTCTGAATCCTGTTGCCATCGATACTTCCTGGCGGATCACCTACACCATCGATACCCTTGACATCGGGAAATGGTTAATTTTTGAAATCACTCCGAAAGCTGCTTATGGTGATTCTGCAGTGGGTACCTCTGTAAAAACGATTGCTGTTACACCGATCGGCGGGGTTGGGATCGATGAAAATGACATGATCACACGGCTCTTTCCGAACCCGGCTGCCTCCTACCTTATCATAGAAACGAAAAAGAGCCTTGAGCGACTGGAAATTCTTTCTATGACGGGAAGCGCCGTGATGGTTTTCGACCACCCCGGCAGCCGTATCGTCAGGATTCCGGTTGAGTCACTGGCGCCCGGCATCTATTTCCTGCGGGTGTTCGGAACCGGCGGTGGCACCGGTGTCGGAAGGTTCATCCGGCAATAGCTACTTCAAAAGGAAACCCAGGTCGTCTTCTTTTTTATATTCTTCCGGATCACCTCCATGGCGGAAAATCCGAAGTGACCGGTTCCCTTCCAGAGTGATTTTATCACCGGCCACCTTCAGCAAGCAACCTTCCCGCAGTCCGGCCACGGTCATTTCACGATTCACTGTCAGAAATTCGAGGATGCGTTGTTCGCGGGTCTCCCCGGCATGACCTGTGGGACTGGCATCGAGGTAGTGGGGGTTGATCTGGAAAGGAATCAGATTCAGACAATTAAAGGAAGGGGGTTCAGAAATCGGCATATCATTGGTCGTTTTCATCGTGGGACAGGCCACGTTGGCTCCGGCGCTCCAGCC
>CALMDO010000060.1 GCA_937862805.1 uncultured Bacteroidota bacterium | reverse complement strand
AACTCAACACCCTGGCTGATTTTCGTCAGCAGATCACAGCAGAACTTTTCACAGGAATGCTGAACAACCGGCTGAATGAAATTTCCCAGAAACCGGAATCTCCATACATCTTCGCCAACGCCGACTACGGTAATTTCCTGGCTCGCGGAAATGATGCTTACATGCTTACCGCCCTTTCGAAAGAGAGCCGGATCGACGAAAGTCTCAAGACCATCCTGGAAGAGAACCAACGGGTCAAACAATTCGGTTTTACACCCACAGAATTTGAAAGGCAAAAAGAGGAGATGATGAGTAATTATGAAAAAGCCTCCCGCGAATTCGATAAAACGGAATCCTCCCGGTTAACCGGCGAATATATTGATCATTTTCTTACCGGTGATGCTTACCCCACAGCTCGCAAAAAGTTGCTTTACTTAATTCATCTGTTGCCTGATATCAAATTGGAAGAAATCAATGCCCTGGCCGGTTCCTGGGCCACTGATACCAACATGGCCATGGTTGTTATGGCTCCTGAAAAAGAATCTGTGAAGGTCCCTGCAAAAGATCAGTTGCTCGAAGTAGTCGCCCAGGCACAGCGTGTTTCGCTGACTCCCTATGTCGATAATTTCAAAGAAGAGGCCCTGGTTGGCAAAGAGCTCACCCCTTCCGGCGCTGTCAGCCGTACAGAGAACAAGGAGCTGGGCTTCACCGAAATTAAACTTTCGAATGGCGTAACAGTCGTGCTAAAACCCACCGAATTCAAGAACGACGAAATTCTCTTTTCGGGCTATTCGCTTGGCGGCAATTCATTGTACCCCGATGCTGATTATCTGTCAGCGTACTATGCCTCGCAAGTCATCAGCCTCAGTGGTGCCGGGACATTCGATAACATCCAGCTTGAAAAAAAACTGAAAGGAAAGAATCTCCGCATTAACCCTTACATTGATGAGGTAAGGCAGGGTTTCAAAGGCAGTTGCACCCCCAAAGATTTGGAAACCCTTTTACAACTGCTCTATCTCTATTACGACAGTCCCCGGAAAGATACCATGGCTTTTGAAGCCTTCATCTCACAAATGACTAACCAGGTCAGGTTCATGAAAAGCAATCCCATCATATCCTTCTATGATACCCTGTTCAAAGTCTCCTATCCCGGCTACAAACGTCTCGTGCTCTTCCCAAGTGAAGCACAGATCGGCGAAATTCGCCTGGATGACCTTTACCGAATTTTCCGCGAACGGTTTTCTGATGCCAGTGAAGCCCGTTTCTTCCTTGTCGGGAATTTTAACATTGACTCCATCACGCCGCTGATTACCCGTTACATGGGTTCACTCCCTGCCCCCGGACGGAAAGACCAGTTCAAGGACCGTTCGCCACAGTTCCCGAAGGGAGTTACCGATGTCACTTTCAACAAAGGAACCGATCCCCAGAGCATGGTGGGAATGATCTTCTCTGAAAAATTTGACTGGAACCAGAATAATCTACTGGCAATCAGTATTTTAAAAGAAATTCTGTCCATTAAACTGGTGGAAGTTATCCGTGAAAAAATGAGCGGTGTCTATTCTCCGCAGATCCAGATAAACCCGGACCACTATCCCGTATCCCAATACCAATTGATGGTGATGTTCGGTTGTTCACCCTCCACCACGGGAAAACTTTCGAAAGCGGTACTGGGCGAAATTAAAAAAATCTATAAAAAAGGCCCCACTGAAGCCGATTTGCAGAAGGCAAAGGAATCCCTGATTCGCGATCGGGAGGTTAACCTTGAAAAAAATGATTTCTGGCAGGGAAAACTGGAATCGTTATACTTCGATAACACTGCGGTTTCTTCCATTGTGAATTTTAAAGAGGAGGTGAGTGCCCTTACCGTGGAAACCCTCCGTGCAACTTATCAAACCCTCCTGGACCCGGGCAATTATGTCCGTGTTGTTTTGATGCCCGAAAAGAAATAGGTGGAGAAACAGGTATCCATAAAGAATAAAAGGGCCGCCCATGAATACTTCCTCGTGCAGGAATTTACGGCTGGTATCCAGCTTACAGGAACGGAAATAAAATCGATCCGCGACGGGAAAGCTTCCATTGCTGATGGATATTGTACCTTTACCGGCAATGAACTCTTTGTCCGCAACATGCACATTGCCGAATATTCCATGGGCACCCATTATAACCATGATCCCAAACGCGACCGGAAACTCCTGCTCACAAAACGAGAGCTTAAAAAACTGGCAATCAAAGTCAAAGAACGAGGTTTCACCATCATTCCTATCGTGCTATATATAAATGACGAGGGACTGGCCAAGCTGACCATCGCCCTGGCACGCGGAAAACATGCTTACGATAAACGCGAAACCCTTCGCCAAAAAGACCTTCAGCGGGAAATAGAACGGCATCGTTAACTTTCATTTTCAATAAAACCGAAATGACCATGATCCCTTCTTTTAGAATTTACGGCCTGGTTTTACTGCTCAGCGTTTTTTACAGGATCCCAAACTCACATTCCCAAACGATACCCCTTGCTGCAGACAAGGGACCGAAAATCGAATGGCTCACTTTTGAAGAGGCTTACCAACGCATCAAAAAGAAACCCAAAATGGTGTTTGTTGATGTTTATACCGAATGGTGCGGATGGTGCAAAAAGATGGATTCCCAGACTTTTTCAAATCCTGAAATTGCCGATTACATGAACAAGACCTTTTACTGTGTAAAACTCGATGCGGAGCGTAAAGATACGGTGGTACTCGACAGTGTGGTCTTCGTCAACCCCAACCCGGAAAACAAAAGGAGTTCACACCGCCTGGCTGTTGAACTGCTTAGAGGAAAGATGTCTTACCCTTCTTATGTGTTTCTTAATAAGAAAGGAGAAATGATCACTGTCGTCCCCGGTTTTCATCCTCCCAAAGAATTTGAACCCATGCTGCATTTCTTTGGTGACGGAGCTTGGGAAAAAATGAAATGGGAAGAGTTTTCGGAGGGATTTAAAGGAAAAGTACAATAAAAAAGGCTGCTTAAGCAGCCTTTGAAGGGGTGGAAGATGGGGCTCGAACCCACGACCTATAGATCCACAATCTATCGCTCTAACCAACTGAGCTACGACCACCATGTTTGGGAGTGCAAAGTTAAGAAAAATGTTGTTTAAAAAACAAAAAAATTATACCTCTCTCTCGCTCTCTTCCATGGCCTGGATTCGGTTTAAAAAAAACAGGCTCGGGACAGGTGCGCTGGTGTTCATCCTTCTTTTCACACTAATCGCTGCCCTGGGATACCTGATCACCCCCGATCCCACACCTTATGCCAACGACCAATACCTTGAACTGGGGCTAAAAAAACCGGGATTCTCAGTAATGATGGTCCCGGTCAAAAAACAGGTTGAGAACCTCCGCTCAGGTTGGTTTCAAACCATGCTCTATGGGCAGGTTAGTTCTTCCCGGTATATTCCTGTCCGTTCCTGTATCACTATTGGTCCGCGTTTGTATTACATGGAATATGGTTCACAACCCGGAAACCCATACCAGGCCGGGTGGATCATGAATCTCCCTGAAAATCAGCCCATCAAAAGAAACTTTCTGATGGGAACCGACCGTTTCGGCA
>CALMDO010000059.1 GCA_937862805.1 uncultured Bacteroidota bacterium | reverse complement strand
AGTATGATCCTGGCGTTTAAATCCTAAAGCGACTCAGGGTTGAAAAAGCCAGTCGCCGGGAACCTTTTTCCGGTCGCCCGACGGACTTTGAACAAAGAGTTCCAGCCCATCGCTTCCGCTACTCTCGATAAAAAGCACCCTGATCTGGTGAAATCCTTTTTCCAGCGCCACGGTCCCGCATTTTTCCGAGGAACTGTGCAGTCCGTCATGATCAATAACCAGTTGGTCATCAATATAAAGACAACTGCCGTCATCCGAACGAAGTGTGAACTGGTACGCGTTGGTCTCCGGGATCAGGATAAAACCGGAGTAGTCGAAACCAAAGAAATCCTCCCGGTTGCGGGGGTCGAACAGGAAATCCGACAGAACACCGCTTTTCACCGGTTGAAGGCCGGTCATCCCGGATACAGCATCGAAAGACCCTTCGTAATAACTGTATTTCAATCCTTTACGCGGAGGATTAAGGTTCGAAGAAAGCGCAGAAGCTTTTTGGGGCATCACTTGGTCGAATTCCTTTCTTACCGTGCCGCTGACCGGTTTACCATCGCGAAAACAGCGGGCACTGAGGAGAACCGACTGACGGATTAGTACCGGTGAAAAGTACAATGGGGAAGTTTGCACCGGATCAGAGCCATCCAACGTATAGCGGATTTCAACGTGGTCGCGGTCGGTGGAAAGTGGAACCCTCAGCGAATCGGTAAAAATCCCGAAGCGGGAATCGATGACCGGAGGTTCGGTCATGTCGGGTTTACCTTTGATTTCCAGAACGATAACAGAATTGATAGCATCCGGGGCCTGCTCCGGTAGCCGGATGGTCAGTGCATCTTCATGGCGTGTCACCGGGAGGTTTTTTCCGGCAGGATCGGCCAACAGGTAAGCCGACAAGGGTTCATTGAGCAGTCCGCTGAGGACAAGTTCCTTCGTCGCCGGCCAATCGAAGACATGGAGGTACAAAAAATCTTTCCCGTTTTCTGCTTTTCTGGTGCAACGACCCCAGGGCAGCGATTTGAAAGGGCTGGCCTGCGTACCGTAAATGGCGGTGCCGTTGGTCTTCATCCATTGACCGATGGAATCGAGAATCCTGATACCTTCCGGGGGAAAATTCCCTTCTGCATCGGGACCAACGTTAAGCAGGAAATTTCCTCCTTTCGAGGCAATATCGGCCACCATTCGGATGAGGTCACCGGCTTTTTTGAAGTTTTTATCCGCTTTGTTATAACCCCAATGATCGTTCATGGTCATGCAGGTTTCCCAGTCCAACCCCGGAATCCCGGTGGCGGGAATTTGTTGTTCGGGAGTGCCGAAATCGCCGCCAAAAGCCCCTTCGCGGGTCATACCCACCCAATCGATCCTTCCGGCGCCCACCCGGTTGTTGATGATGATCGAGGGCTGCAGCATCCGGACATATGCATAAAGGTCTTTTCCCCTTTTCTCGTTCCAGGTATTCTCCCACTCCCCGTCGAACCACAAAACCCCGATGTCACCATATTTGGTGAGCAATTCCTTCAACTGCGCTTTCATGTACAGCACATAGCGCTCATAATCGGCGCCTTCTGTCTGACGGTCCTTTTCCCAGTCACGCCGGGGAAGATAATCCGGATGGTGCCAATCCATGATGGAGTAATAAAAACACAA
>CALMDO010000058.1 GCA_937862805.1 uncultured Bacteroidota bacterium | reverse complement strand
CCCTGACCTTCAGCAAAAACATCAACAAGCTGGTCAAGTTCTCCAATGAGGAGTTTACCTCCAAATATGTGGAGATCGGTTGGCTGGGAGGCGCATTCCCGCTTAACTGCCAACGGCTTGAAGAGGGACAACCCATCGGTACCTTCTATGGCCCTGTGTGGCTGGGAGTGGACGAAAGCGGTCACGACAAGTTCAAAAACCAGGACCCGGTCGGCCACGTGAGTCCCGACAAATGGGAAGAGATCGGCAATGCCAATCCTTTCTGTATGTTGGGCTGGAGCAATACCTTCAAGTATCGCCAATGGGATCTCAACTTCGCGCTGCGTGCGCAGATCGGAGGGGATGTCCTCAACATGTACCGGCTATATTACGAAAACTGGCAAAGCCTGGGGAGGAACATTGTCCACTCACAACTGGATAATCCCGATTTCATCGGTACCGGCCAGTATTCATCGAAATACGTGGAAGATGCCTCTTTCCTCAAACTCGACAACATTACCCTGGGTTACAATTTCCCAAAAATATGCAAGTACATCTCCAACCTGAGGATTTTCGCCACGGCCCAGAATGTTTTTTGCATTACCGGCTATAAAGGGCTCGATCCCGAAGTGAGCCTGAGCGGCCTGACTCCGGGCATTGAGTACCTTTACTACTATCCTAAAACCACCACCATTACCCTGGGGGTTAATCTTGCTTTTTAATGATGAAAAGAAATAAATGATCCATGAAAACAAGTAGATTTTCCATCCTGATCCCGGCCATAACCCTGATGCTGACCCTTTTTTCCTGTACCAACCTGGAAGAAAAGGTCTATTCGGATATTCCGCTCGATGACTTTTTCCACACCGAGAAAGATGTCCTGATGAATGCCGGAAGGGCTTACACCAAATTACAGAAATTTCCGGAAGAATTCAGTCTCTGGACGCTCGATGAGATGGCCTCCGATGTGATGGTAGCCCCGGCGCGTGATGATGGTTTCGTGTGGGACAACGGGCGCTGGAACGAGATCCAGAAACACCAGCTCACCCCTACCAATAAAATTCTGACCCTGGCCTGGGGCTTCGTGTTCGAAGGGATCAGCGCCTGCAACGAAGTGATCTATGAAACCGAACAATCGACCATCACCTTCCCCGAAAAAGAGCGGGTTGTTTCAGAAATAAAAATTCTGAGGGCCTATTTTTATTACCTGGCCATCGATAACTGGGGCAACATCCCCTTTACGGTTGACTACACCGATAAGGAGTTGCCGGTACAAAAAAACCGACAGTATGTATTCCAATACATTGAGAGCGAAATCCTTGCCAACATCGATAAATTGCAGGACCAGCCCACTGCCGATTATTACGGAAGGGTTACAAAAGGAGTAGCTTACACCCTGTTAGCCAAATTGTACCTGAATGCCCAGGAGTGGATCGGTGAAAACAAATTTGAAGCCGCCGTTGCCGCCTGCGACCAGGTGATCGCATTGAATGCCTACATGATTGAGGACAATTATTTCGACAATTTCGCCGTCCACAACGAGAACAGCCGGGAGAACATTTTTGTCATCCCGATGAATTCGATCTTTACCAAAGACCGTTTTTACTGGTACACCCTGTCATTGAATGACGCCAGCCGTACCACTTTTAATTTCAAAGGCGGGATGTGGGATGAATTTGTGATCCAGCCCGATTTTTATACCAAATATGCCGAAAATGATCTCCGAAGGAACAGTTTCCTGGTCGGACAACAAAAAGATAAGAACGGGGTTGATATCTACATTAAAAATGAGAGTACCGGTGAGATGGAGCCCTTTATCTATACTTATACCATCGACAATTACATGGCCAGAAAAAAATGGGAAGGCGCAAGGATTTGCAAATATGCTTACCAGGATGGGCTTGAGTATTATGTGACCGACATGGAAAACGATTTTGTGATTTTCCGCTATGCCGATGTGCTTTACACCAAACTGGAAGCGCTCTGGAGGCTGGGCAGGGCCGGGGAGATGATCACCGATGCAGGGTTGCAGAAGATCCGTACCCGTGCAGGGCTGGAACCGCTTCAGGTGGGTGATTTGACCAACGATGGTTTTTTGGATGAGCTGGGCCGGGAATTCGCCCTGGAGGTCCGCCGCCGGCAGGATATGATCCGTTTCGGTGAATGGGGAAAAGCATGGTGGAACAAACCCCCTTCGGGTCCCAATGCCAAACTCTTTCCCATCCCGCAAACAGTATTGAATTCTAATCACAACCTGGTGCAAAATCCTCAATAACAACAATGCCATGAAGCCTGCTGTCGCGGATCGCATTTGTAAAAATTTACTCATCACCGGTGTTTTGTCAGCCGGAATTTTACTGTCATCCTTTTCAGCCAAAGCATCGGGCGGTCAGTACCGTACCATCAGTGTGAAGACGTTGCATGACAAGATCGCGGCGGCGTGGATCGGGCAGATGGTCGGGAACATTTACGGACTTCCTCATGAAAACAAGTATGTCGCGGAACCGGGTCCCGAAAAATGGCCTTATGGCTATACCAAGAACCTTGACAAGCTGAAGAAATACAATGGCGCTTTTTCAGATGATGATACGGATGTAGAGTACATGTACGTGTTGCAAATGGAAAAGTGGGGGCCCGAACCGACCTATGCCCGGCTGAGGGATGCCTGGATGTACCATATCCGCGACCGGGTATGGCTGGCCAACCGGGGGGCTTTGGGACTGATGCACTTTGGATACACCCCGCCTTTTACCGGTAGCAAAATGCTGAATCCCCACTGGTACCAGATCGACCCGCAACTCATCAATGAAGTTTGGGCCTTTACTGCTCCGGGAATGGTGAATTATGCAGCAGCCAAATCCGACTGGGTTGCCCGCATCACGAGCGACGACTGGGGAGTGGAGCCTACGATTCATTACGGGGCGATGTTTGCTGCCGCCTTTTTTGAAAAAGATATCCGTAAACTGATCGATATCGGACTTTCATCGCTTCCTGCAACAGGACGCTATGCCGCCACGGTAAAGGAGATGATCGCCCTGTACGAGAAACATCCATCCGACTGGAAAGCGGCCCGGCAGGAGATGGCCCGCACTTATTATACCGTGGAACCAGATATGACCCGTACCATCTGGAATGCCAACCTCAACGGCGCTTGTGCTATCCTTGCTCTGCTGTATGGTCAGGGAGATTTTCAAAGAACCCTCGACCTGGCTTGTGCCATGGGTTTCGATGCCGATAACCAGGCTGCCACCTTAGGCGGCTTATTAGGGGTAATCAATGGGATGAAGGGGCTTCCTGCAGACCTTTACCTTCCTGTCGCCGGTTGGACGGAACCCTTCAACGATACCTATATCAACATCACCCGGTACGATCTGCCGGATGCCAAAATCTCTTCCATCATCGATAAAACCGTGAAGGCAGCCCTTGACCTTGTACTTTTAAAAGGCGGATCGTTAACGGGAAAACCAGGGAATCAGACACTTACTATTAATACGGAGGCCCAATACAATCCTCCGCTTGAATTTTACCTGGGGCCTTTGCCCCGGATGGAGGTTAACCGACCCGTTGATTATACCTTTTATACTTCTGCCAACCAGCATTATAACTGGAGCCTGGTCTCCGGGTCAGTTCCAAAGGGAATGACTTTCGTAAAGGGCAGGTTATCAGGAACTCCTATTGAACCTGGCTTTTCGGAGATCGTGTTGCAACTGGACAACGGCCGCGATAAGATCACCCGTAGCTTCCAACTTTGGGTCCGCGGAGAAAACCTGGCCCTTTCTGCCGATACCCTTCTGGCCAATATACGGCACCTGAATGAAGCGGTACTCGATTCGTGCTGGTACACCTTTGGGAAGTCGATGTATGCGAAAAATGTAAATGTCATCAACGATGGCATTGTGAATGGCCCGGGATCAGTTTTTTACAGTCTGGCAGCCAAGGCGAAAATCCCTAAAATAGATTATTACGGCTTCGGGTGGGATTCGCCGCAACACATCAGCCGGATTGCTTTCCATACCGGCGGAATGGAGGAGTTTGGAGGATGGTTCACTTCCCTGAATGTGCAGTACCTGGATTCGACAGGGCAATGGAAACCGGTTGAAAAGCTCTCCGTCGATCCGCAACTGCCGGGCAACGAACCCGTTTTTTTCCAGCCCCATTTCGTGGAATACATCCTCTCTTTCCCTGCCATTGAAACCAGCGCCATCCGTATTATCGGCGATGCCGTCATCCAGGATCACTGGAATAAATATACTAAAAACGTATCCGGGTTTACTTCGATCACAGAACTCAGCGTTTACCCTTAAGCCAAACCGTATGCGAAACACACGCCTGTTCTTTCTTTTTCCGATGCTCCTGCTGATGGTTTTCATGAGCGGGTGCCTCCGTAAGTCTTCTCAGGGAAACAGTCCGGGATCTACCGTCACACTTTCAAAAGAAAAGTTGCACGACAAGATCCGCGGTGGATGGGCCGGACAAACCATAGGGGTGGTGTACGGCGCTCCTGTTGAATTCAAATTCCAGGGTTCACTGATCAATGAATACCAGAATATTCCCTGGAACGATGGCTACGTGAAATATTGGTGGGACAAAAAGCCGGGGTTGTTTGACGATGTTTATACCGATCTCAACTTTGTGGAGGCTTTTGAAAAATACGGGCTGGATGTCTCCCGTGATACCATTGCTGCCCATTGGGCCAGGACCTCTTATCATCTGGCACATGCCAACCAGGCTTCGCGGTATAACATCCTCAACGGCATCATGCCCCCTGCTTCCGGAAACTGGAAAAACAATCCCCACGCCGATGATCTTGATTTTCAAATTGAAGCTGACTTTATCGGGTTGATGTGCCCGGGGTTGGTTAACAAATCGTCTGAGATTGCCGACCGCACAGGGCATATCATGAACAGCGGAGATGGTTGGTACGGAGGTGTTTTCGTGGCCGCGCTTTATTCTCTTGCCTTCATCTCCGACGACCCGCAAGATATAGTGGAACAGGCGCTGAAGAACATTCCGCAGCAAACCACTTTTCACCAGTGTATTGCGGATGTTTTATCCTGGCATCAGGAACATCCGGGTGATTGGAAAGCTACCTGGTTTGAACTCCAGAAAAAATGGGATCGCGATGTGGGTTGTCCGAAAGGCGTTTTTCTCTCTTTTAACATCGATGCAAAGATCAATTCCGCTTACGTAGCCTTGGCGCTCTTGTATGGGCAAGGAGATTTCACAAGGTCGGTGGATATTGCCACACGGTGCGGACAGGATGCCGATTGCAACGCGGCCACCGTGGGCGGCGTGTTGGGAGTGATGCACGGTTATTCGGGGATTCCCGAGTTTTGGTCCAAACCCCTCAGCGAAATCGAACCGTTGAATTTTGAAGGTACAAGCATGTCATTGGAAAAAGCTTATGCACTGAGTTATAAACATGCACTGGGGATTTTACAAAAAGCAGGTGTGGACACCGCTGCTGCAAACCTCGCCATTCCGGTCACTGAACCTGTGCCTGTAGCCTTCGAACAGAACTTCGATCAATGCTATCCCATTTCCCGCGAGAAGATCGATCAATCCTACACCGGCAGCTTTTCTTTTGAATTCACGGGAAACGGGTATATCCTCTATGGAAACCTGATCAAACGCTCAAAAATCGACACGAACTATATTGACCGGGTTGCCAAAAAGCTTGGTACCGAAGTTTTCGGCCTGGCGGAACCAGAGGATCCTTACGTAGCCGAACTGAAAATCTATATCAATGACCGGTTGGATGAAACCGTCAGGCTTCCCATGAAAAACAGCGCCCGGCGGCTTGAACCGGCCTGGAAATACCAGCTTCCCGAAGGACATTACAGGGTCCGGATCGATTGGCTCAATCCCGATCCCGGGTACGAGCTCCGGATCAATGACCGGGTCATCTATTCCTCTGTTAAACCCACCGGAAATATTCCCAATACCGCAACATTTTGAACACCCGACGTCCTCCATATTATCTCCTCTTTGCGTTGGTAATGATCCTTCTTACAGGGTGCAGCCATGATGAAAAGCAAAGGCTCCCGGTGAAGTTTCCACTGACAAAGGAGGCCCTTCGCGATAAGATCAAAGGAGGATGGGCCGGTCAAACCATCGGGTGTACTTACGGTGGTCCCACCGAATTCAGGTTCAAAGGAACCATGATCCAGGATTATCAACCCATTGTCTGGTATGATGATTATATCCGCGAAACCTTTGAGGCCGATCCGGGATTGTACGACGATGTTTATCTTGATCTCACTTTTGTGGAGGTGATGGAGCGTGCAGGTTTGGATGCCCCCGCTGATTCCTTTGCCCTTGCTTTCGCGCATGAAGACTATAAACTCTGGCATGCCAACCAGGCCGCTCGTTACAACATCCTTAACGGCATCATGCCTCCCGCCTCCGGCCACTGGATGAACAATCCCCATGCCGATGATATCGACTTTCAGATCGAATCGGATTTCGCCGGCTTGATGACGCCCGGAATGATCAATACAGCCGCCGCTATCTGCGACAAGATCGGACACATAACCAATTATGGTGACGGATGGTACGGCGGGGTCTTCATGGCCGGAATGTATGCTACCGCCTTTCTCACCGACGACCTGGAGGTAATTATCGAAGAGGGGTTGAAGCCCATTCCCCCCCGGAGCAAATTTCACCAGGTGATCAGCGATGTCATCCGCTGGCACCGTCAATATCCCGACGACTGGAAGCAATGTTGGTTTGAAGTCGAAAAGAACCATACCTCCGAAAAGGGCTGTCCTGAAGGCGTCTTCAACGCTTTTAACATCGATGCCAGCGTGAATGCCGCTTACGTGGTCATCGGTCTGCTATACGGGGAAAAAGATTTCACTAAAACCATGGAGATTGCCACTCGCTGCGGACAAGATTCAGATTGCAACCCTGCTACAGCCGCAGGTATCCTGGGCGTTATCCTGGGCTATGACCATTTGCCTGCAAACTATAAACCCGCCATCGAAAAGGTGATGGATCTGAAGTTTCCTTATTCCCTCTATTCCCTGAACGAGATCTGTGAGATGAACTTCAGGCAAACCCTGACGCTGATCAATAACAACGGCGGAGTGGTAAAGGGCGATTCGATCCTGCTGGCGGTTCAGCAACCTCAGCTTCTCCGTTTTGAACAATCCTTTGAAGGGATGGAACCCGCGAAAGAGCTGCTGGTCCGGAAGGATTTCCTGAATGAACCCATCACCATTCCCTTTACCGGCAACGGAATCGTGGTGTTGGGAAATGTCAAAAGCCAGTGCAGCGAAACAACAAGTGACTATTGTGCACTGCTGGATGTCTATTTGGATGGAAAAATGATCGATCAGGTGAAAATGCCCTTCGATTATATCATCCGGAAATACGATATCTGGCATAAATACGGAATGGTGAACGGCGATCATGTGGTGCAGATACGGTGGAGAAATCCCGACCCGGCTTTCCGGATCACGCTGAAATCTTATGTCGTTTACAAGGAGGCACCCGGTTCAACGGAAACGATGAAAAAACAGTAATGAAACGATAGAAACAACACGGTGAATCATAGTTTTGCACATACCGGTCTTTTTCTTTGGGCACTGCCCCTTCTTGTGGCATTCTCCGGAGGGTGCAGCCGTGAATCCGTACCGGAACCCGAACCCGTTCCTTTCGTCAGATTGTTGGAACATCAGACCCTGAACAGCCGGATACTGAACCGGACGATCCATTATGCTGTCCTTTTACCCGAAACTTATCCTGATAAAGAGACCCGTTTTCCTGTGGTTTACCTGCTGCACGGTTTCGGGGAATCGGAAACCGGCTGGTACAAATCGGGAAATTTCAGGTACTACTCCGACCAGTTCGCCTCCGAAACAGTACCGATGATCTACGTGATGCCTGAAGGTTTCAATACATACTGGATCAATAAATACAACGGAAACTACCCCTACATGGACATGTTCACCAGGGAACTGGTTCCGGCCATTGACTCCCTGTTCCGTACGGTGCCAGATGCCATTCACCGGGCTGTCATGGGTTATTCCATGGGAGGATATGGCGCTATGATCATGCCGGTTAAAAACCCGGATCTCTTTAAAACCGGAGTGGCGTTAAGCATGTCGTTCCGGACGGACGAACAATATTTAGCCGAACCTCAAGGGGTTTTCGATTACCAATGGGGAACAGTTTTCGGAGGAATCGGAACCACCGGAAACCAAAGACTCACCGATTATTTCAAGGCATACAGCCCCTTTCATTTCCTGGGTCAGCCTGGCGGATCTTCCATGGAGGGCATCAATCTCCTGATCGATTGCGGAGATGATGAAGAAACCCTCTCCTTCACCAACAATGCTTTTCACGATACCTTGCGATCAGCGGGTATTCCCCATCTTTACAGGGTACGGAGCGGAGGGCACTCCTGGGACTACTGGCACCATTCGCTGCCTGAAGCCCTGAAATTCATCGCTTATGCCGTCAGGCAGATGCCCTATCCTTCTGACCCGGCTCCGCCGGATTATGGTTCACCGGTACCGGCCGACAGGATTTTTGATGAACAGCTCCCGAAAAGCGGAATCAATTACACGGTATGCGTTCCCAGTACCTACGCGGGCAGTACTACCCAATATCCATTGATATTGGTAATCCACGACCGTACCAAAGGACTTGAATCTTCCGACTCTCAAAAGCTGCTTGCTTTTTGCAACACCCTGATGAACAGTTACAAACTACCGGAATCGATCGTGGTCGAGGTTCCGTTGCAAGACACGTTCATTGATTCCGCAGCCATGCAGGAACTACTCATTCTGGTCAGATCGGAATACAGGACCTTTAACGACCGGGCACATACCCTGATCCTGGGTAATGACCAGGGTGGACGTATAGCCGCTGAATTGATGCATGGGTTCTTCTCTACAGTCGGGAGTTGTTTTCTCTTCGATGCTGCGCTGGACCCCGGTGCGCAACCCGCTTCCCGCGACCTCTTTTACTATCTGGACATTACGGACCAGGGTGTCAATTACCATCCTTACCACCACTTCTACCGGCAGCTTCGTGAAACTTCAACTCCTTACGAATACCGCGTCAGACAAGGAACCCCTTCGCATGATACCTTCCTGAACGGTATCGGTTCAGCGGCATTGTACATGAAAGATCACCTAAAAAATACCCGGTTATGAGCAAAAGGATGATTGGTATGACCCTTTTGGTCTTTTTTATAACCACGGTTTCTTATGCAGGAGATCCGCCAAGGATCATTGAAAGCCTCTCGATGCCCAGCAAGATCCTGGGAGAGGAGGTAAGATTTTCAGTCAGTTTACCGGTTGGTTATTACCAAAGCGATCACTCTTACCCGGTGGTTTACTTGTTACACGGTCTGGGCGATGATGAAACCTCCTGGCTGGAGTATGGCCGCATCAGTCAGTTTGCCGACAAGGCTGAGGAAGACGGCGAAATTGTCCCCATGATTTTTATAATGCCGCAGGGTTTCCGGACCTATTACGTGAATGATTACAAGGGATCTTTCCGCTATCAGGACATGTTTATCGAAGAGCTCGTTCCATACATCGATCAACAGTTCAGAACCCTGAAAGAAAACAAACAACGTGCCCTGATGGGCTATTCGATGGGAGGATTCGGGGTCTTTAACCTTGCTGTCAGGCATCCGGAGGTATTTGGTGTATCGGTTCCGCTGAGCATGTCGGTCAGAACCGACATCCAATACATGACGGAGGATCCCCGCGGGTGGGATGAACAGTGGGGCCGTCTTTTCGGAACACCCGGGAAGAAGGATTCAGCCAGGCTTACTCCCTGGTACCTTCAAAACAGCCCCTTCCATATTCCCTATGGGGCTGATTCGACCGCATTCCGGAAAATACGGTTGTACATGGACAACGGCGATAAAGAGCAAACCCTCTGCCGCGCCAATGAGACCCTTCATATCCTGATGGAAGAAAAGAAAATACCCCACGAATTCAGGGTCCGGGAAGGGGGTCACAGTTTCGATTACTGGTGTTCAGCATTGCCTGATGCTCTTCGTTTCATCAGTGATGCTTTTGAAGAGAAACCTTACAGGGGTGACTTCCGGCCGGAGGTTTCCTTTCCACCGGTTCCCCGTGACAGGATCCGTCATTTAGCGGAAGGGAAAGAAAAGGCTATGGTGGTGGTACCGGAAGATTATGATGAAACCAATCGTCGTTATCCGATCCTTTTTTTGATTGGTTTCCTGAATGAGACCGAACGGGAAAACATTGCAGCCTTGACCGACCGGGCAACAGCAGATAACGTCGTCGGTCCGATGATCCTGGCTTTTCTCCCGGTCACTGACTCAGTAAGCATGGCTTCACTGATCCGGAAAACAAGTGATCAATTTCGCATTAGGAGCGGCTTTCGCATGAAAGTGGTGGCCGGGACCGGTGAAGGAGCGTCCATAGCGCTTTCTATGGCTTTGATCCCGGAATCTTTCGGTGGCTGCCTTATTACCGGTGGAACTTTATTCCCTGAACAAGTAACGGGCATGTTGAACGGAATCACGCGGGAAACCATGAAAAGGACTCCTTTGTTTGTGGATGCACCTTGTCACGGGAAGTACACTGGCGGCAACGGGACTTTGCACATGCTGCTTCGTGATCGCGAAATCTACCACGAATACCGGGTAAGGGAAGGAGATGGCAGCGGGAATTGGTTGACCGGTGGATTTCCTGAAATGATCCGCTTTGCGGCCCGACAGTTTCACCGGTAAAGAAGAAACTCAAAAAGTATGATCGTAATAATTAAATAACATTCCATTAAATCCAATCAACCATGTACATCGTAAGTAGTTACACTTTGGCCGTTGTATTTTGTTTTGTCACCATGCTATGCTGGGGATCATGGGGCAACACCCAGAAGTTGGCCGCGCGTACCTGGCGGTACGAATTATTTTACTGGGACTATGTAATCGGGATCCTCCTCTTTTCTCTCGTAATGGGTTTCACCCTGGGAAGCATCGGTGAAAAGGGGCGCAGTTTTATTCCTGATCTGTTACAGGTTAGCAGTGGTAATTTCTGGAGCGCTTTCCTTGGTGGCATCATTTTCAATGCTTCCAACATCCTTCTTTCTTCATCGATCTCGCTGGCAGGGATGGCAGTTGCTTTTCCGGTAGGAGTAGGATTGGCGCTGGTGCTGGGGGTTCTGGTCAATTACATCGGTACTCCGGCGGGTGATCCCGTGACTCTCTTCCTGGGGGTGGGGCTCATCGTAGCTGCTCTGATCTTCAATGGTATCGCTTCAGGGAAGATGAACAGCAACAGCGGGTCATCGACTGCCCGGAAAGGGATCTGGGTTGCGGTTGCCGCCGGTATCCTGATGGCTTTCTTTTACCGTTTCGTGGCTGCTGCCATGGATCTCGGGAACCTGGAAGCGCCCAGTGCAGGAATGGTGACCCCTTATACCGCGTTTTTCATCTTTGCCCTGGGAATTTTCATCAGTAACTTCCTCTTCAATACCCTTTTGATGAAAAGACCCTTTGTCGGGGAAAAGGTTGCTTACAAAGCCTATTTCGCAGGCAATCTCTCAACCCATCTGGTGGGGGTGCTGGGCGGTCTGATCTGGGGACTGGGCACTTTATTCAGTTATATCAGCGCGGGGGTTGCCGGAGCGGCGATCTCTTATGCCCTGGGTCAGGGAGCCACCATGGTGGCTGCTCTGTGGGGTGTCTTTATCTGGAAAGAGTTCAGGGGAGCCAACCGCCCGGTCAATGTTTTGCTGCTACTGATGTTCCTCTTTTTTATTTCCGGACTGGTTATGATCATCATGGCCGGAAACCAATAATACTTTTTGTAAACTTATTATTCATCTATAACCATTAATTCCTAAATCAATTACCAATGAAAAAGCAACTTTCTTTACTGGCGCTGGCACTGATCCTGGCCGCCTCTTTCTCTTCCTGCAAGAAGAGTAGTGATGATTCCGATCCGGTGGTTGTAACCGCCTCACCCATCAAATCGATCGGGGTGGTTTATACCGACGGGATTGAACGGTATGATATCACCTATGATGCCAACAAGCGTATCCAGAAAATCGATGATTACTGGAACGACGCTTTAGACAAGACCATTACCTATGACTGGACAACGGCCGGAAAGCTGACCTACACTTCAGGTACCAATGTAACGGTGTATGATATCAACGCGAATTACATGGTCGTAAAAGAAGATTGGGGCGGCGGTGAATATGCGCTCTATGAGTACAATACCGACGGGTATCTGGTGAAAATCACTGAACACTGGGGTGATGCCGATCACCTGAAAATGGTAGCTGAGATCACCAATGGCAACATCACTAAACACACTACCTACGATGACGACGGTGTAACAGCCAAAAAAATCAAGATCTTTTACTATACCAACGGTGATAATGTCAACGACATTTTCCAGGCTTCCATGGTGGACAACAACACCAAACCCATTGGCAACCTCTTTGGCAAGCCCAGCAAAAAGCTGGTGGATTACTTAGAGTACTGGGATCCCCGCGAATCTCCGATCGTGGTTAAACGGACTACCATCAACTACGTCTTCGATACCAAAAACCGCCCGACCACCATTACCCGCGTAGGTGACGGCTGGCAGGAAGTGTACACCTACTCCTACTACGAATAAACCTTGTTCATTCCATTATTACTTTCCAACTTTCATACTGGTTGATTTGTGTTAAGGCCTATCCGCTTTTTAGTTGATTGAGGATTGGCCCCTGAGGCTGAAGAGGTGCTCCGGTAATTCCGGAGCCCTCTCTCTCCCTCGGGAATCTTTGGCGTCCCTACTACCCTTCCATGAAAAATATTAAAGTCCGGGGTTTGTTAGCCGGAACTGCGTTTCTGATTGTCATGTTGATGCTTCCGGCCCCCGCCGGGTTAAGTGTTGCTGCCTGGAACGCGGGCGCAGTAGCCCTTTTTATGGCCTTTTGGTGGATAACGGAAGCCATCCCGATCTACGCCACCGCACTGTTACCCATGGTGCTTTTTCCGCTTCTGGGGATCCTTCCGGCCCGTGAAACGGCCATTAATTATGGTCACGACCTGATCCTCATGATGATCTCCGGATTTTTCCTGGCCAAAGCCATCGAATCACAAAACCTGCACAAACGGATTGCCCTGGTATTGATTCGTGCGTTGGGCACCAGCCGTCCGAGGATCCTCCTCAGCATCATGATCGGTACCGCTTTTCTTTCCATGTGGATTGCCAACATCACTGCGGCACTTATGATGCTGCCTGTCGGATTGGCCATCATAACCCAGGAAGAATCGCAAACCGAAGGCGGCAGCCGCTTTGGCACCGCACTGATGCTGGGCATTGCCTATGCCTCAAGCATAGGAGGCACGGCAACCCTGATCGGTTCTCCCACCAACCTCATTTTTTCCGGGATGATGGCCAAACTCTTTCCGCACGCTCCTTCTTTCAGTTTTTATGCATGGCTGAAGATCGGGATTCCGATTCTGCTCATCTTTTTGCCTCTGATCTGGTTTTACCTGATCCGGTTTTTCCGGGTTTCGGGCAGTATCCCGGGAAATAAAGCTATGATTGACAGAGAATTACAAACGCTTGGAAAGATGTCAGCAGGCGAAAAAAGGGTCATGTATATCTTCATTATAACAACGCTGGGATGGATCTTCCGCGATAACCTGGTGATCGATCGCCTGGTCATTCCCGGCTGGAGCAATCTTTTCAGCATGAAAGATTACATCACCGACAGTACCGTTGGCATGTTTGCAGCCATGATGCTTTTTATTCTGCCTGACGGAACAAACAAACGATTGCTTGATTGGAAAACAGCCGGCCAGATCCCGTGGGGCGTTGGAATCATTGTGGGCGGTGGCTATGCCATGGCTGAAAGCTTTAAAACAACAGGCCTGGCTGAATGGCTGGGCAACCAACTTGCCTTTGTCAGCGGGTTCCCTACAATGGTAGTTCTCTTTATCGTTGTTGCTGCTGTATTGCTCTTTACCGAGATGAACCCCAATACCGCTACGGTTAACATCTTTCTGCCGGTCCTCGCGAGCATGGCACTCGCCGGAAACATGAACCCCCTCCTGCTGATGATCCCGGCTACCTTCGCCGCCTCCTTCGTGTTTATTATGCCAGCCGGAACCGGTCCCAACACCGTGATCTTTGCCAGCAACAAGCTGACAGTCCCCGATATGGCACGGTGCGGTACCCCGCTCAAACTTATCAGCATGGTTCTTTTACCCCTGATCCTCTATTTCCTGGTTTTTGTGATCACCGGTATGGAAACCCAATTGCCTGCCTGGGCAAAGTAACATCACGCTCCTAAGCCTCTTTTGCCTGCTTTTCCGGATGATAAACAGAAAGCATGACCTCTTTAAACCACAGGAAGGCCCTTCTATCCCGGCGCTGATCAAACAAAAAAAAATTTTCGGGAGACCCTTGCAGGGATTTTGGAAAAATGTAATTTTGAAGCAATTATCATTCAACACTTACTTTCATGACCAAAGCTGAAATCATTGCCCGGATCGTTGCCGAGACCGGAATTGAAAAACCTGCAGTAACCGTTGTGGTTGAATCCCTGATGGATAACCTGGAAAAATCAATGGTGGCCGGAAATGAAGTCTTTCTCCGTGGATTTGGTTCATTTATCCTGAAGAAAAGGGCCTCGAAAAAAGCCCGGAACATCTCCAAAGGAACCACGGTCAACATCCCGGCTCACATGATTCCGGCTTTCAAGCCTTGTAAGGAATTCATGAATGCGGTAAAGGACAAGGTGAAGGTAAAGTAACCCTTACAATCTTTCTCTTTCCAGGGAGGAAAGCGGCATTTATCGGATCGCTTAATCACTCCCCTTACAGGTCATTTCCATTCCTGAGGGTAAAAAATGATCCCGTTGTCAGGAAAAGACGTTAAGGGGATGTATTTTCTTCAGAACCCGATGATTTCTTTGGGTTTGAGGTTATTTTCCATGGTCCAGAAATGAGCTTCGCCATGCGGAATCCTGAAAAGAACCAGTTCCGGACTATCCGGTGTTAACCCGAATCCTTTGAGGAACGGCCGATCATTTAAGACCCTTTCGTTCATCTTCCGGTCGTGAATGAATTCAACCTCTCCGCTGATGCGGAGCATGGTTCCGATCATCCCTTGTTGTCTGTAAAAACAGACTTCCGTTTTTGGATTCTTTTGGAGTTGTGAAAAAAAAGTTTTCATGGTACCGGTCTGAAAGTAAAAGCCGGTTTCATCGGCAAACCAGAAACCCAAAGCCCTTACACGGGGCTGGTTTCCTTCGGTCGTTGCCAGAAAACAGACCGGGTTTTCGTTGGTAAAAGTGATGCAATCCTGAAGGTTCATAAGGGTTTGAGAATGAAGAACGGTCAAAGATAAAGAAAACAGGTGAAATTCAAAGAGACTGTACCACGACGATTTTCCCGTTAAAGGATTGATCCCCTAACTGACAATGATAAAACAGCATCGCAGGGGAAAAACCCGTGCCGGTATCATTTCTAAAATCCACCCTGATGATTTGTTTTCCCGGCAGGATGCGGTTTTCACAAAGGACCTTCACCTCCCTTCCCAGGTTATCGGTCAATCTCAGGATCAGCGCTTGTTCTCTGTCGCTCTCAATTTCAAAACTGATCTCCCCGGAAGCGGGATTCGGAAAGACCCTGACCCGATCAGGCGACTGCTCCTGAAGAGATATCAGGTTCCCGACCGCGGGATCGTTGATGAAGACTGCCGGTTCCCAAATCTGTTCGGTCAGATTACCCGACCGGTCATATCCGGAGAGCTTTACATCCAGGCGTGAATTGCGAACCATGGTCAGGGAAGAGAGGTCCCCTTCGAAATGAAGCCCGGAAGCTGAATCTTCAGCCACCACCTCCAGCGGCAGTTCCTGCCATTCGGTGAGGCCATGAATTCTTGACCAGGCATGAACCGAATCCAAAACTACCGGTTCGTAATTCCAGTGGATTTCGAGGTAATCAGGATAATAGATGACCGTATCCACCAGGTAATCTCCCATGGAGAAGTGGATTTTTGCTTGTTCGTTTTGATGTATAGTGAAGACCGGGAGATGATCTGCATTGAAAATTTTAAAAGAGGTAAGCTGTGGCGGATCGGGGTCTTTTTTTGACAGATCGAAACGGGTGATCAATTGATGGCTTCCCAGGCTGTCGGCGAAATAGCAAACCGGATTGACAACTTTCAACTGGTAAGGCGCCGGCGGTAAGTTCCCGGTATTAAGATCCATGTAAGGACCGCTTCCTATCAAACTACCTGATTGGTCAGTAAGATGATAGAGCGCGTCGTAATAGTATTCGTACCGGGGATCTTCATTGAAGCTACAAATATCGTGAAAACACCGGAAGGTCGATTCCCCGTCGATGTTATTAACCAGGATGTTTCTGAATGCTGCGCTACCGGCACCAAAGATCATGGTGGCGCCATCAGGATAGATGTACCTTGCCGGATTGACATCAAAGGTATTGCAGAGCCCCCCTTCAACAACGTTGAAGAACCAGGTTTCATCCCACGAGGGCATCAATTCTTCACTGTTCAGAATTGTGAAGCCCGTGGTGTAACCGATATCGCTTTGCACGTCCTGGTTCAGAAAAAGACGGCCTTTCCAATACGTCGAGTCGAGCACCTTCTGCTGTCCGAAAGCAAAATAGAACCACCCCGTCTCCCTGAGGTTTTTAATACAGTTCCAGATAAGCAGGTTGGGCGATTGCGTTCCTGATTTCCAATAAAATTCAAGGTTTTCCATGACATACGCTCCCGGATCGTTGGAAATGGAAAGGTTCCCGTTCACAGCATTTACAACCGGAAATTGAGGAAAATAAACCTTGCGCGATCCGCTGATATCATGAAGATAATATCCGCCGTTCAACGAAAAACCCCCGTCAAAACTGTTGATCCGCAGGGTTCCATTGGCTGTCAGAACGGTATAATAATCCATATCGCGGGATGCGGGAAACCGGACATTGCAACTGGCTATTTTGTACCCCTGGGTCAGGTTTAAAGAACCTCCGTTTTCATCCAATCCCAGAAAAGTAACCTGGTTAATCGCATCGTTGAAATTGAAGTGCAGGGTTGTGTCATTGGCGGTGATACGGATGTTGCTTTTAACCAGAACTTTATTCCCCGCAGAGACAAAGGCAATGTAATCATAGTTACCCGGTGGTACTTTCAGGTTGGCGGTGTTTCCCGTAATCCAGGTAAGATCCCAGACAGACCACGTGATGTCATCTCCTGAAAGAAAAAACGCGTAAGGCTCCGAAGAAAAGACCAGATGAAGCGTAGTGGCTGTGCGGTCAACTGCCGGCCTCTTTGAGCGGGTCAAACCATCCAGGTGACGGGTCGCAAGGTGTTTTCTTGAACCATCGGGAAGAAAAATGAACTCATCCGCTCCGGCTTCATTGCGCATCACGAAGGGTTGATAATAATGACCGGGTTCGACCGGCAGGATCCTCACCCCCGGGGTTCCTTTTTTAAACGGTATGTTCGTAATCAGATCCTGTGCGGGAAGCAAAGCCGGAAGGATCAGAAAAAGAACTAAAGCAGCCTTTGTTTTCATGAAATCCAAATTTTATGAAGTGATTTATGGGGAAATCGGCCGGATTGTAAACTATCGGTCAATTGTATCTGCTTCACTTGATCAAAGATACGGACTTGTGGCAAAAAAAAATTGTTTTCCTTATATTTGCTTTTCAGATTCTTTATATGAACAGATATACTTTAAACAGTCATAACTTTAACCGATATTAATCTTGTGAAAATCCTTACGGCTTTTCCGTTAACATTCATCTTTTTTTTTGCACACACCTGCTGTTTTGCGCAATCTGAAAGTGTAATTATGATTAATGACAGCATGAATGAATACACCACCCGGGTAAAATTACTCACTTCGGATAGTCTATTAATGGTACAGACTACTATTTATGGAGAAAATCCACAAATCAACCTTGCAATCAGAGATAATGTCTCGACAACCAGTTCCTATGGTACTTTAAAACCAGGTTGGAATTGGTTATCTTTCCCGAGGCTTGAAAGAATGGGGAATAATCCTGTTGATGCCATCGGGGTATTGGAAAACATAACTCCTTTCCCAGGTCAAATCGATTTTTTAGGGATAACCAATTCGAGTGGTGCTGGGGTTTCTTTAACTTATTTTGGTGGAACATGGATTAATAATAATTTGTCAACCATTCAAAGCTCCTTAGGTTATAAGCTTTATACGGACAACCCGGATATAAGCCATATCCCGACTTCCGGTACAATCCTTGATCCAGCAACTTCCATTGACCTGTTTTCCGGTCATGAGAACTGGATTGGTTACTTTTTGAATACGCCACAAACACCTGCACAGGCATTCGGAAACCAAATGGACAATTTGTATCTGATCAAGACCCGGAATTGGACAATGACAAAAATTAACAACAACTGGGTAACGCCAAATTCCAACATCTCTTTAAAATATGGCGATATGGTTGTTGTAAAATGTACCAACGACGCCTCTTTCCAATGGAATAACAGTTCACCGGGGCCGGCAGGTGATTATTTGGCGGCTGCAAGTGAGAATTTCACTTTCCGGGAAAAAGCAGATTATCTTCCCATATACATTGAATTGGGACCTGACGATGACGTTGAAGAAATAGGCGCTTTTGTTGACAACAAATGCATTGGCGCTACCGTGGTTTCAGATACGCTGATTGAAGTCAATGCCTATCTTCCGGACTCGGCAAATAGCAATCAACAAATTGAATTTGTCAAATACTACGGAACAAAATCGGTCCCTGTCTCAACTGGTGATTACTGGGTATATAACCCTAATACCATGTCGAAAGAGAAACGAAAAATATCATGTAACGAGCAGGTTAATTATCAGTTGGTTTCATTTAAAGAGAAAAATGAATTGCTTTTTACCGAAAAAGTCAATATCAGGTGCTATCCAAACCCATTCAGTAATACTTCGGCCATCAGTTACTTCCTCCCGCAAGAAGCAATGGTTTCACTAAAAATATATTCACTGGGCGGCAAATTAATCAAGACACTGAACGAAGGCAATCTGTCCAGGGGAAATTACAAAATGGAATGGGATGGCAAAAATGAAAGCGGCACTCCGGTCCCAACCGGGATTTATATATGTAAAATGATGACCGATAATACTGTTTACCAGCTAAAAATGGTTTTCATTAAATGATCCAATGAAGCGGTTAATTGTATTCGGATGTTTTGTATTTGCGTTTGTTTTTACAACTTATGGGGTGAGAATTGTTGTAAAACAGGATGGGACAGGAAATTATACTACCATCCAACAGGCCATCAATGCCTCGTACAATGGCGACACCGTTCTGGTGTACCCCGGAACCTATTATGAAAACATTAATTTTAATGGAAAGAGTATTACCGTTGCCAGCCTTTACTTATTAACACATGCCGATTCATTGGTTCACCAGACGATCATTGACGGTTACCACAATGGAAGCGTGGTCCTGATAATCTCCGGCGAAAATGAAAACACGCTGTTGTGTGGGTTTACCCTGCAAAATGGTTCGGGGTCGGTATTTCACGGGACATCAAAAAGTGGCGGAGGCATTGGGATCAAAAACGCAAATCCACGAATAACAAAATGTATCATCAGGGACAATAAATCTGATATGGGCGGCGGGTTATTTTGCAGCAATTCCACGGTTTTCTTGTCCGGTAATACTATTTTCAATAACCATGGGATTTATAGGGGTGGAGGGATTGGGCTTATAGACTATACTACCATTTTCTTCGATACCCTTATCCGGAATAACATGTATTTGAACTATTCCTCTAATGGAACGGAAATCATTAAATCATCAACCTGCCCTGCCCTGCATGTGGTGGCCGATACCTTTACCGTTAAAAATCCCGACAACTACTATATTGCTTCAGTAGATTTATTCGGGTTCCCGGTTGATGATGTTACCACGGATATTTTACATGCTAAAGTTCAAACAGCAAACGCAGACCTGTATGTAAGCCCGCTGGGCAATAACGACAATACCGGGCTAACCCCCGGCGACCCTTTGCTTTCCCTCAGTTTTGCCCTTACCAAGATTGCCCCCGACAGCATTTCACCTAAAAACATATATGTAGCCAACGGCGCCTATTCCACATCGCTTACCGGCGAATATTTCCCCTTGAACCTGAGGGGCAATGTAAACATAACAGGCAACAACCGCGACAGTACGATTCTGGACGCGGAACATATTTCTGATCATTTTCGGGGGAACAATCTGGTTTGTGATTTTTTAATTAAAAATTTCTCTTTAATTAATGGTTATGCCAATTCTGACTTATGCCCTATTGCACAAGGAAGCATTTATTTGTATTATTGTATCAACGCAAATCTTGAGAACCTTTTAATTTCCGGGAGTACCTGCAGCGGGGTGATTTCACCGGCAGTTGTTGCAATTGGGAATAGCGATAAAGTGCATTTAAATAATATCCAAATAGTCAATAATACAGGAATACCTTTGTCGATAGGAAACGTAAATACTTTAAAGAGGTTCTCTGTTGAGAATTGTCTCATTCAACATAATCTCCCTGACGGTGACCCCGAAACATATGACGGGGGAGGTATTTCAATTGCCGGGGACGGATTTTATCCGCCTTTCGTCGAGGGGACATTTAAAAATCTTGTTGTGGTGCAAAATCAAAAAGATTTGACAGGCGCACTCAGCGCTTCCGAAGCAATCGGAATTATAAGTTCCTCCATCAATATTGTTAATGCTACCATAGGAGATAACACTTCGCCTGTAGGAGGAGGTATTTCTATGACTAACGGGTCGGAATTAAATATTTACAATTCTATAGTTTCCGGCAACACACCCCCTGCCTTTTTTGTCCATCGTGGCGATAATTATTATCCGCCTTCCGTGTTAAACATCAACCACACCCTGGTTGAGGGCGGTGAAAATGGAATCGTTGATTACACGGGCGACAACACCATTATTTATGGTGAGGGGAACATGGATACCATTCCGATGTGGGATGGTGAAAGTGAATATCCCTATTCATTGGCAAACAATTCTCCTTGTATTGATGCAGGACAAAACCACATACCCGGTATCCCTTTACCTGAATTTGATATAGCCGGGAACCCAAGGATTGTCGGGGGCAAGGTGGATATGGGCGCCTATGAATACCAGGACACGACAACTGCTGTGAGGGATAAAATATTTGTAAAAAGGAAAACATTCCTGCATGTATATCCCAATCCGTTTTCTACCAGTACCTTGATATCAGTTTCCCTTTCTGCATCCTGCCGGGCTGAAGTGGTGGTCTATGACCTTCAGGGCTTGAAAATAAAATCATTAACAGATGCAAAATTGTCAAAAGGGAGTTACAATATGGTTTGGGATGGCGACGATAATAATAAACACCCTGTTTCTCCTGGCGAATACATTGCAGTCCTGATAAAAGATGGACAAATAGCAGAAAGTATAAAAATCCAAAAGACCAATTGATATTGGCGACAGAATTTTTTCCTTCACTGCAATTAATGAAAATTCCCAGCCTTTATCCAATCTTTTCGCGGACAAGTGATGGGATCTCCGGTATGCTGATCCGGTCCTGCAACATGGTATCGCGGTCGCGGAGGGTCACGGTGTTATCCTGCAAGGTCTGATGATCGATGGTGATACAGTATGGCGTACCAATAGCATCCATACGGCGATAACGACGGCCAATCGTATCTTTTTCTTCATAGAAACAACGGAAACCGTATTTGACCACATCCATGATTTCCCGCGCTTTTTCGGGCAACCCGTCCTTTTTAACGAGGGGAAGGACGGCTAATTTAATGGGGGCCAGTTTTGCCGGGATACCAAGTACGATCCGTTCGCTGCCATCTTCCAGTTTCTCTTCGCGGTAGGCATGGCTAAGGATGGCCAAGAAAGTCCGGTCGAGACCAATAGAAGTCTCGACCACGTAAGGCACGTAACTTTCATTGGTTTCGGTATCGAAATATTGAATTTTTCGTCCGGAATGGGCCTGGTGGGCGCTGAGATCGAAATCTGTGCGGCTGTGAATCCCTTCCAGTTCTTTGAAGCCGATGGGGAATTCGAATTCGATGTCGGCAGCAGCATTGGCATAATGGGCCAGTTTGTCATGGTCGTGGAAACGGTATTTCGAAGCCGGAATGCCCAGTGAAAGGTGCCATTTCATGCGTTCTGCCTTCCAGAATTCATACCATTTCAATTCTTCTCCGGGTTTCACAAAAAATTGCATTTCCATCTGCTCGAATTCACGCATCCGGAAGAGGAATTGTCGTGCTACGATCTCGTTGCGGAAGGCTTTCCCGGTCTGGGCAATGCCAAAGGGTATTTTCATGCGTGCCGATTTCTGCACATTCAGGAAGTTAACAAAAATTCCCTGGGCCGTTTCGGGACGCAGATAAATCGCGGAGGCATCTTCGTTGACCGATCCCATCTGGGTGGAGAACATCAGGTTGAATTGCCTGACTTCCGTCCAGTTTTTGGTTCCCGAAACCGGGCAAACGATGCCCAGCTCCCCAATGAGATTCCTGACATCGTCCAGGTCATTGCGGTCCAATGCCGGGTAAAACCGGTGTTTGATGGCATCGATCTTGTCCTGGTTTTCTTTCACACGGGGATTGGTCTGACGAAACATGGTTTCATCAAAGGCTTCACCGAAGCGGTTCCTTGCTTTTTCGACCTCCTTGTTGATCTTATCTTCTATCTTCTGGAGATGGTCTTCGATCAATACATCAGCGCGGTAACGTTTCTTGGAATCTTTATTGTCGATCATCGGATCGCTGAAAGCATCCACGTGTCCGGATGCTTTCCATACGGTGGGATGCATAAAAATGGCTGCATCAATCCCGACGATGTTCTCATGATAACGGGTCATGGAACGCCACCAATATTCACGAATGTTGTTTTTCAGCTCAACCCCGAAAGGACCGTAGTCATAAACCGCGCTCAGACCGTCATAGATCTCACTGGAAGGAAATACAAAGCCATATTCTTTAGCGTGGGAGATGATCTTTTTGAAGAGCTCTTCGTTGTTGGCCATAGGGATCAGAATTTGGCAGCGAAGTTAGAAAAAAGGTTCCTCTTTTCAGTCAGGAATTCAAAACGCTTTCCGGAAAAGACCACCACTACCTGCCGGCCGTTCACCTTCAATTCAGTGTCAACACCATGGTCGCGGGTTTTGATCACGTTGACCAGGGTGATCGCTTTTTCCAGTCCGTCGCCTCTTTTGAAGTTGACCACCTCATCGGGCTGCGCCATCCTGTTTCCTTCATAAATCGATTCGCCCGGCCAGGATTGAAGCTGGCTGTATACCTCTTCGAGGGTAACTTCCCTGAAATGAACCGCAGCTACCGGATTCCGTTCAAAAGCAGCCTTAAAGAAAGGTTGCCAGTCGCACGAATCCATGAACCTCCCGGCATAAAAAGCCAGGTCGGCCACGAGTGCGGCAGGTTCGCTGATATCGTGTGTTGGAGGATGGCCGCTTTCAGTACCATGCGAACAGGTTGAATCCATCCGTTTCCCGGTTGGGGAATTGCGCAGGGAGGAGAGATAATCGATGATCTCTTCGCGCGACTGTTCGGTAGAAATCGTAATTCCCGGGTGAGGAATGTAGGCTTTGTCGGCGGAGGGAAGGCGGGGAACGGTATGCACGAATTTTTTAAAGTCGGAAATCATTTCCGGATGGTCAACGACGGCAGGAAACGTTTGTTTCAGGCTGGTCAGAAAAGAGTCATAAGGTTGCGGAGTGAAGAGGAGATCATCGGGTTCAATGGAGAAGCGCTGATCGAACGGGCAGAGTTGGAGATCCTCTTCATCCATTTCACAGAAAAGCTTGTGGTTGGTCTTATCTCCAAGCCTGTTCTTACTACCGTGTTCATAACCAAAGGCTTTCTCCAACCGGATGTAATGACGGGCGCCCTGGCATCGGAAGGATATCTGGAAGAGTTTCTGGTGGCGGCTGTAATCACGCAGAAAATTCATAAAAATCTCATAATCCACCAGTGTTTCAAGGTATTTCCCCAGTTTATCGCGAAACTGTGCAAAGTCATTCGCGCAAATCGTTGCTTCCGGGTATAGGGTATGGATCCAGCCGGAGCTGTGGGCCACATAGGTCACCTGCTCGTGTTCCAGTGCACGCCGGGCTAAAGCGGAGAGTTCAGTCCCGTTGTACCACATTGCTTTGGTCACGATCCGCCGGTTGTTGGTAAGCACGCCCTCGTCGATCATTACAAAATTCTGGGAGTGGAGCGGAGTGCCCATCAGAAAAATCTTCTCAAGAGGAACGCCTGCAACGATGAAAAGCGCTGCAGCATAAAGACAGGCTAAGGAGACACATTCGCCGGCTCCTGCTTCATGATCGGGTTTGTAACGGAAAGCATTCATCGCCTCTACCGTCTCCGTCTTCCAGTAAGGAATGATATCACTGTCGTATTGATCGAGACCAAAATGGCGGCGAATGTCCATGTCGAAATAGTATTTGTCGCCTTCATACCCGAACAAAGCATTGGAGCGCGAAAGCGTTGCCGGATCAATAAAATCACTGAAGCGGCTCATCTCTGTCTGTTTGTCGGTAAGCCCCCAGGTCTCCAGGTCCAGGTTGAAATTATAATGGTCCATGATGTACTGCTTCACGCGGTGAACCTTCTTCAAAAGTCCCATCTTTTTTATCCCCTCAAACCAAGGATCATCGCGCCATTTCCATATCTCTGGCGACATGATATTGGCCAGTACCAGGGAATAGAGCAATTCAGGAAAGATAAAGATCTCCATATCGCTCAGGGTAAAGGCAGAACTGTACTTTTCAAGCGTCTTGCGATCCATTGTTGACATGTTTAATGCTTTATGTTTTTCTAAAACGGGTGCAAAGTTACGATTATTTAAAATGATTCTACATTAAACCGGTAAATCTGTTGATCAGAACATCAGAGGTGACCATTTTTTCTTTAAGTTTGCTCAACCAAATCAACCGCTATGTATTATTCCGGACAAGAGATCATTGATATTGCCGTGAGAATTGAAGAAAACGGCAATGAGTTTTACACGGCAGCCGCCGGTATGATCGAAGAAAAAAACGATATCAGGGGTTTGTTCCTCGATTTAGCCGAAAAAGAGATCCTGCACATCTCCATCTTTCAGAAACTGGCAGAAAAATTTGACGCAGACAGTTTTGATTTCGGCGCTGAGGATGCTTCCGGTTATATCAGTCACCTGGCTGAATCCCATATCTTCGGAAAACCCGACTCCGGCAAAGAGCTGGCCAAGCGATTGACCACCCCCGGGGAGTGCCTTGACGCTGCCTACAAGTTTGAGAACGACAGCGTGGCTTTTTATACCGAGCTGCTGAAGAACGCCCGTTCCGACGCGAAAAAACTGGTTCAGCAGATCATCGATGAAGAAAAAGAACACGCGGCAGAGATCAAAAAATTTCTGTAACACATCTGCAGGCCGGTACAACGGTGCCCTCCGTTAAGTCTTGCCGATGAGTAAAAAGGGCATCACCCCCAGCAGGAGGGTGAGCAATGTCATAAAGATCAGATGAATTTTGTACGGTATTTCCACCTTCATGACCACGGGGGATGAAGAGGTTTTCAGATACATGGCAATGATGGGCTTGAAATAATAAGCCACGCTCACCACCGATCCGGCTATAGCAATAATCACCAACCAAATAGTTCCCTGCCCGATGGCATTCACAAAGAGGTAATATTTGGCCATAAAGCCTGCCAGGGGTGGAATACCGGTCAATGATAACATTGCAATGGTAAGACAAAATGCCTCCAGCGGGTTGGTTTTTCCCAACCCGTTCATGGAGGAAAACAGGTCGTTCCCGTGCGCTTCACGGATCAGGATCAGAACGGCAAAAGCGGTGATGGTTGCCACGGAATAAGCTGCTGCGTAAAAGAACAAGACGTTGCCGGAGTCAGGATTGAAAGCCACCACGGCCAACAACATATAGCCCGAATGACTGATGCTCGAATAGGCCAACATCCTTTTCAGGTTGGGTTGGTAAAGCCCCGTGAAGTTGCCCAGCACAATGGTCAAAACAGCGAGGATCCAAAGCGTATTTTCCCATACCCCGTGATTTCCCATAAAAACCTGATGAAAGAACCGGTACATCGCAACGATGGCGGCTGTTTTCACGACAGAGGCCATGAAAGCGGTGAGCAGCGTAGGGGTTCCTTCATAAACATCGGGCGCCCAGAAATGAAAGGGAACGATCGCTATCTTGAAGGCGAGTCCGACGATCAGCAGGAAAAGTCCGGCCTGGAAAAGGGGAGGATAATTCCCTGAACAGGCGCTCACCCAGACGGCAATGGTTTCCAGTTGGAGAGATCCGGTAGCGCCGTATATCAAAGCTATGCCGAAAAGCAGGAACCCTGAAAGGAAGGAACCCATCAGAAAGTATTTCAGGGTCGCTTCGTTGGAAGTAATGGCCTCTTTATGACTGCCTGCCAGAACATATAAAGCGATCGACAAAGTTTCGATCCCCAGGAAGAGAAGGATCAGGTTTCCGTATCCGGTAATCATCACGGCGCCGGTCAATGCAAAGATCATCACCCCGTAAATATCGTCAAGAGGTCGTTGAACCCCCCGGTAATAATGAGCTGCCAGTGAAAAGATCAAAAAGGTGGAGGCCACCATCACCATGCTGAAAGAGAGGAAAGTATTGTCAACCACCAGGATCCCGTTGTAAAACGATTTTACGGTGTTCCAGTCCGACAAGAGGAGCGCCATGGTGAGGATCAGCCCGGTGAAGATCAAAG
>CALMDO010000057.1 GCA_937862805.1 uncultured Bacteroidota bacterium | reverse complement strand
TCACCTGGTGGGTCAGCTCATGGCTCATCAGCCACTGCATCCTTTCGTTGGAAGGGACCACACCATAAGTATAATCAAAGGGAGAGACCCCAATATTTAAAAAATTCCATGGGATCACCATGGTACCGCCGTTCCCTACATCCGAAAAATCATTAAAGAGGATGTTGGTCTCCCCCGTGGGATCATAATCCCAAAAATTCTTGTGAAAGGCTAAAGCGTTTTCAAACGACCTGACCGTGTGTGGAACCAGGTAGGAGGTGTTTTTATCCAGAAAAACCAACCGGACATTGTCAGTCTGGTACTTCTGAAGCATTGGTTTTTTCTGTGCTGCAAGGGCTGCCGGAAAGAGAAACAGCAAGGAAACCAGAACCTTTTGACACAGCAAAGCCGGTATTCGCTGAAAGTTCGGCATTTTAAAGAGGCATTAAATGCGATTCGAAGATAAGAAAAAGTCTGAAAAAAAAATCCGAATAGAAAAGGGCAGTGAACTTTCCTGTTTATTTCAGGAGATCACTGCCCTTGATCGGTTGTCATGTAACTCACAACCGGGAAACCTTTGGTTTGTAAATTATTCGACGCGGGTCCCTAAAACCATGCCGTTAAGTTCCTGGCGGCCTCCTATAAACATGGAGCCAAATGACACTGAACCGAGATTGGCCGCTGATAAAGTTGATGAAAGCGGATTGGAGTTTAAAAAGGATCGAACCGCCTGCGAAAAGACCATATTGTTCAATTGCATAGCCGGTTGGTAAAGGTTCATTCCCTGATTCGACAACACCCCAACTCCGGCGATAACTCCCATGGTTTGTCCTGATAAGAGCGCCGACAAATCTTCCCTGGAAAGTATTCTTTCAAGCTGAGGCTTGCTGCATACCAGGAACTGCATCCGGGGCCGGTCATAAACAACAACCTGCAACTGACTCATCATTGCGCCGGACTGAAGTTTTGATTTCACGACACTCCCCATCTCCACACCACTGATTTGCCGCTCTAACTGAGCCGCCGATTCAACGGTCAACGCGCTTCCGAGAATTAACTTCTCCAGTGCCTGCCCGTTCAATAAACTTTTAATATTCTCCTGCGAACCCACTGATAAGGTTCCGCTCCGGAGTTCATTCTGGCTCATGAGCACATTGAGCGATTGTTGTGAAGAAAGGGCATAGCTACATAAAGTAGCACACATGGGTTTATCCTGAAGCATACCCGACAACTGGATCCCGCTGATCAACAACTGGTCGCGGATGGATTTCAGGTTGGCCAACTCTGTTTGTTTAGATTTCAGGGTCTTGCTGGAGAGCAAGAAATGGTCCATCGTACGGAAAGCCTGTTCCAGGACGGAATCTTTCTCGTTCAACTGGCTTACATAGGTCCCGAAGGCACGCAGGTTCATCTCCACATCAGCCGATTCATCCGACTGGTCTTTGAGGTAAAACCCGGTCAGCATGGAGATGGTGGTACGCAAAGTTTTATTATTGTTTCGTATGAAATCTGAGAAGTCGGCCATGGCCGAAACCGTCGCGCACTGATCGGGGTTATTGCAAATACCCTCTGCCTTGTAAAGGTTCACGCAGGAATCCATTTTGGCGCTCAGATCCTCTGTGAAAAGTGAAAAATAGATCAAACCCTGGATCATTGACCTGAGTTTTCCAGTATCCGAAACCAATTCGCTGCGAAGCATGATATCCTGTTCCGTCATCTGGGTTTTACGGTATTTATCTGCCTTACCGAAAGTTCCGGAGGTGATTCCTTTAAAAACTGAAGGGAACATAAATGAGATGGCAATGATAACAACTGCTGCTACGATGACGCTTCCAATGATAATTTTTGTTTGCCTTTTCATATCCTTGATTTTTTTACTGTTATTCCTTGTTGACTCTTGCTGAATTCTGGTAGACCGGGGTGTCATTCTGATAGATCTTGAACTCAATGTCGTGAGGTAGTTTGTTCTTGTTGAGAAGTTGAATGATGAATTTGTTATCCCCTGTGTTGTTGATCTGCACGAAATTGGATGCCGCCATGGTTGTGGTCTGGGAATTCACATTGATATTCTGGATATTGATCACCTGAAAACTGTTGG
>CALMDO010000056.1 GCA_937862805.1 uncultured Bacteroidota bacterium | reverse complement strand
GATACTGTTTGGGACGAAAACCTCAGGAAAGGCGGTGAAGTATTGGCGGCTGAGACCAACAAAGCTTTTGATGCAGTGAACCCGGATCATGATTGGGCTTTTTACCTTCAGGCCGATGAAGTCATCCACGAACAATATCTGCCCGTTATTCAGAAGTGCCTGGAGCAAAATACCAGGCGGTCAGAGATCCAGGGGCTGCTTTTCGACTACCTGCATTTCTGGGGGTCTTATCATTACACGGGCGATTCGCGGCAATGGTACCGGAATGAAATCAGGATCATCCGGAATGATAAAAAGATCAGATCATACCGTGATGCCCAGGGTTTCAGAAAGGAAGGCCGGAAGCTGAAGGTCGTTCCGGTCAATGCGACAGTCTGCCATTATGGCTGGGTCAAGCCACCGGCTGCCCAGCAGGCCAAACAACAATCTTTTCATCGTTATTGGCATTCCGACCGTTGGATTGAAAAAAAAGTCTCCGGACAGGAGGAATATGATTACTCAGAAATAGGTTACCTCTCCCCTTTCACGGGGACCCACCCACTGACCATGAAAGAGCGGATAGCAGCCATGGACTGGGAATTCACTTATAATCCCGCGCGAGGGAAACATTCCATGAAAGAAGACTTGCTTCACAGGATCGAAAAAAGCACCGGATGGCGGCCTGGCGAGTACAAGAATTACAGATTATAGATTTTTTTTAAATTTGCAAGAAAAATACAGATTATGGATTTAACCAAAATCCTGTCAATTTCGGGTAAAAGCGGTTTATTCAAGGTTGTATCACAGGCAAAAAGCGCCGTGATCGTGGAATCCCTCACCGACAACAAGCGTTTCCCGGCTTTCGGACACGAAAAGATCAGTTCGCTGGAAGAGATCAGCATTTTTACCACCGGCGAGGATCGCCCGCTTAAAGAGGTCTTCAAGGTATTTTATACCCGGTTAGAGGGAAAACCCGCTCCGGATTCCAAAGGAGACCCCGCGTTGTTGAAAAAGTTCTTCCTGGAGATGGTGCCTGATCTTGACGCCGACAGGGTTTATCTTTCCGACATGCGCAAAATGGTCAGCTGGTACAACATGTTGCTGGACAAAGAGTTGCTGGATTTCACAGAAACGGAACCTGCCGTTGAAGAGGAGAAACCATCGGCAGATTCAGCTGAAGCGGTTGAACCGTCTCCCGTTGAACCAACCCCGGAACAGATTCCCTGACACTTTCGCCTTACCTGATAGAGTCCTCCAGGTTCTGATCTGGTGATTGCGTTCCCTTGATCTTCACATTTACCTTACGGATCTGGTCTTCCAGGCCCTTCATCGTCGCTTCATCATCCAGAAATTCTGCTTTCCAGTCTGTGTCGCTGTAAACAAAATGGAAACGAGGCTCATTGTCAGTTGGTTTCTCATTTTTGCTGACGAGCCAGAAATAGATGGTCTGGGGTTTGAACAAAGTGGATGGGACCATTACTGTAGTATCCTTCACTTTTTTTGAAAAGATTTCATTCACCCCGTTTTCATATATGAAGAAGTAAAGGGGGTCATTGCCAGCGTGCCGAAGCCAGGCAAATTTTACCATATAGCTTGTAATCACCGACGAATCAGCCGGCAGGATCATGTCGGTTTTTTCATATACGCCGAGGGTACGGTAAACCGCCCCTTTGACCACCATGGCTGTTTTGGGTTCCTCCTTTTCAATGATCGATTGGGCGACATAATTGAGGTATTCTTTGGTCAGGGAAGATTGATTCTTCCTGCAAAGGGTTTGCAGATCAACGTAAGATAAGCTCCCCGGCGTCGTGACACGCAACGCCTTATCGCTCCCGCTGATCAGGATCGCGTAAGAACCAACGCCCACTTGCAGTTGAAGACCTGGCAAAATCTTCACGTTCTTTTCGGCGTCGGAAGAAACTCCTCCTTTCACCAGCTTTACCTCGCCTTTTGTGCGGAACACAGTAAATTCATCGCATTGGGCCAGCGTGCGCCCCACCATTGCCATGAAAACCAGCAAAATAATGACTGAATGTTTCATATCGGTTATTTATAAGGTAAAAAACGGCTGGTGATCTTTTTATGACGGTTGATTACCAGCAAAATTCGTTCATAATAGGTAAGAAACGTTTTGTACAAAAGGATAGGAGCCAGGAAATAACCCGAATTGATGCTCAGGCTCCAATATTTGTAGATCAGGAAAAAGATATAGATGATCAGAACATTAAGAAGTAGCAGGAATACCGGAAAGATCACATTGAACAGCAATGGATACCGTCTGTTCAGCCAGGTGATAAAAACAATATAAAAATAACAGAGGAAAAAAGAGAAAAGCGTACAGGTCCAACCTGGTAAAACATTGATATAATTTCCTTTGAGGATCATACTGACGATGTTGGCATGGATCACCACGCCGTACATATCGGGTCGGGAACGTCCGGAGATATGTTTATTCATCGGGGTATAATAGATGTCTTCCAGGTCGGGCGGGCCGTCGAACGATTCACCCATGTATCCCATCAAAACAATTTTGTCGCGGATCACGGAAAAATCAGTCGTGGAATCAAGCAGTTCAGACACATCAAAAGAGACATAAGAGGGGATGTTTCCCCTGTAATTGATCACCTCCCGCTGGTTTCTTCTTTCAATGAGCCGCCCGAAAGCCTCCGGTTTAAATGCATGAACCAGCCTTCCGCTAAGCGCATACAGGGTATCTTTTCTGAAAATTTCCATGGGACTGAAGCTCCTGACGGTAGATATTTCGGGGTCGGATCCTCCCAGGTTCACGAAACCCCGGTTTCCGTTGTCGAAATAAGGATCAGATGTTTCGAGGGTGTCAAATTGACCGCTGAGTTCATTTTTTCCTGTTAAAAAACAGGCCATGATGAAATCATCTTTTTCGCTGAAACGCTGCCGGAGAACCGAATCGATTAAGGGATCGCGGCGGGAAGAAAAAAAACCGTCAAACCCGATGATCTTTGGATTGTTTTTCCTTACCCGTGCCACTGCTTTAGCAATCTGAGAGCGGTCGAGGTGACCGATATTCACCAGCACAATGTTGGTATCGATGGTCGCATGGTCTGTGTTGAGGCGGGAATAAAGAAGATCGGCAAAATTGAAGTCAGTCAGGGCTTTTTTGATCGGGTCGAATACCGTCATGTTCAAAGTGACCACTCCCAGCACCGTGACGGATACGAACAAACTAAGGGTGACAAGAAAATAATCAGTGTCAAACCAGAAAAACAGATATTTACGAATCCATTTCACGGGAGTAAAGTAATGCCTTTGTGTAACGAAATTAATAAAAAATCAAAATGAGGCAAATTATGTTTTAAATCGGGGAAAAATATAAATTTGTATAATGAAGTCGTTTTTTCATCAATTTGAACTATATTTACCCAACAAAAAACCTGTCTTATGAAAAAAATTTACATTCTGACCCTGCTTGCAGTGTTTTTTTCCATGGCTGTTACGGCCCAGAACACTGAAAAAGAGCAAAAAAAAGAGATAACCGATAAAGCGGTGAAATCAGCTCGTCAGGAGGCAAAAAAACTCTCCAAAGAAGGCTGGAAGACGATGCCCGGATCGATCCCCATGGATAAATTATTGGAAAATTCCTGGATGAAGCAGGTAGCCACCGATGAAAACGGTCAGCCGAACTACATAATGGCCGATGGAAACGGGGTAGCCGAAAGCAAATCGGTTGCTGAAGCTCAGGCCATTGAATTTGCAAAACTTCAGTTAGCCGGGACCATTGAATCGAACATTGCCTCCATCGTCAAAGGAAATCTGGCCAACAGCCAGGAATCAACCACAGAAGCCACCTCTGTAACGGAGATCATTCAATCCTCAAAAAATATCATTGCCCAGCAGATGGGTTATATCAACCCTGCCTTCAAACTATACCGTGACCTGAAAGACAAAAAAGTCGAGGTTCAGGTAAGGATTTTTTATGAGACTAAACAAAGCCTGATCGTCGCTAAAAAAGCGATCCGCAAGGAGCTTAAGGAAAAATTGCAGAAAACCGATGAGCAGGTCGATAAGCTTCTGATGGATAACCCGAAATAAGTCAAATTATGGCCTCCAGGCTCACTGTTCTGGTTGTCCTTCTTCTGATGGCAATCAGCGGGATGGCGCAGGTTGATTCAACATTCGACGCTGCCCGGAAAGCGTTGCAAAAAGAGATTGAGTCCTTTTCTGATGAAAACCAGGGCGAGTTCGATCAATATGTCGATGAGATTGACAAGGAATTTTCGGAATACCTGAGAACAGCCTGGGAGGAATTCAACCTTTTTGCCGGGATCAAGCCCGACACGACTCCCAAACCCAAGATACTGCCCAAGTACAACCCTGCAGTGAACAAAATCAAACCGGGTGAAGTTCCCCGCGAGATCAGGGTGGAAACCGGAGAGGGCAGCGGAATACCGGTACTTGTCCCCATACCGAACATGCCCGTTGAACAGAAACCGGAAGTGGCTGAAATCCCCGCAGGCTCAGTTCTTCCGGTCGTTTTTTACGGTTCAACACTACAGTTCACCACCGACCCTGCCCTGGCAGGCACCCTGCCGGCAGAAATCCACAACACTACCATCGCCGATGCCTGGGACCGGCTCAATAAAACCAACTACCAGTCCCTGATCAAATACTTCTCAGAGACAAAGTCCCGGATGAACCTGAACGACTGGGCCTATTACCTGATGGTCAAAAAAACAGCAGAACAGATCTCTTCTTCTAAAAACTACTCCCGTGTTCTGACGTGGTTCCTGCTTACCAAATCAGGCTTCAGGGTGCGGATTGCTTACGCTGAAAACCAGATCGCTCTGATGTTTCCGGCTACCTCTACCATCTACGGCCTGCGCTATTTCATGATCGATCAGACACGGTTTTACGCCCCGGATTTTGCTTATAACCAAATCTTTACATACGAGAAAGATTTTCCTGGGGCATCCAAAGTCTTTGACCTTAACCTCTATTCTCCCATTAACTTCGGGGATCAAACGGCAGAACGCTCCTTTGATTTCACCTTCCAGAACAAACCTTACCAGTTTAAAGTAAAGTACAACACTTCAGCCGTTGAGTTCTTCAAGGATTTTCCCTTATGCGAACTGAAAGTCTATTTTGATGCATCCCTCAGCGCCACAGCCAAAGAATCTTTATTGGAAGCGCTGAAACCACAACTGACCGGACGTTCTGTATCAGAATCGGTCGATTTTCTGCTGAATTTCGTACAGAACGGCTTTCCTTATAAAACCGATCAGGAACAATTCAACGGGGAAGAAAAGTTCTTTTTCCCGGAGGAGGATTTCTACTATCCCTATACCGACTGCGACGACCGGGCCGTCTTCTTCTCGTACCTTGTAAAAGAGTTGCTGAAACTGAAAGTCGTCGGGGTGGTCTATCCCGGGCATGTGGCAACCGCTGTGAGGTTCCCCAATGAAGAACCGGGCGATTTTATTCTTTACAAGGGAGAAAAATACCTTATTGCCGATCCGACCTATATCAATGCACCATTTGGCCTTACCATGCCGGGAATGGTCAACTCCAAAGCGGAAATCATCGAATTGCTCAACGAGCAGAACCAGGATGAGAAACTGGCCGCTGTGTGGGAAAAAAGTGAATCGGGCGGCGGTTTGAAAGGCGATATCCGACAAAATATCTGCAGTGATAAGGAAGGGAATTTTTACATCACCGGGTATTTCCATGAAACCCTCACCATTGGCGGAACAACGCTGAAGAACCCGAACAGCAAAATGGATGCCTTCCTGGCCAAATTCAATCCGGCCGGAAATCCGCTTTGGGTAATCCAGGGGGGCTCCGAAGGAACCTCCATGGGCTATAACGCGACCCTCGACCCTTCCGGAAATATTCTTGTCAGCGGAACTTTCGAAGAGAACCTCTCGTTCGGCAAAATCATGACCATGGCCAAGCCAGGGACAACCGTTTTCCTGGCGAAATTTTCTCCCGACGGGAAACTGATCTGGCTTAACCAACTCAAGCCCGACGCAACGGAGCACCCCGGCGATTTCATTTATGCTGCCTCCTGGAGCAATGCCGGCCGCTACATTGAAACAAAATACTTTCCGCCTGATGCCAACTACAATGATTATGGCATCAGCTTCGATGCCGACGGCAATTGCTTTTATACCGCCTCGTACAATGGGACAACCGGGATGAAGATCGACCGGATCGC
>CALMDO010000055.1 GCA_937862805.1 uncultured Bacteroidota bacterium | reverse complement strand
CCGTCAAACTGAAGGTTTCCGGTTATCGGGGCCCCGGCAAGGTTGGTCGATTCATGGCGATAGGTCAATACCGTCTGAAATTTGTAATATTTTCCCGTAAAGGCGGGTGATACAGATACGGGGTTGAAGAGGTAGTTATCCATGACCGGTAGTTGCTGTGCCGCGGACGCCACACAGAAACCTAAGATCCATAGTAAGTTAAGAACCGGCCTTCTCATTTTAAAATATTTACAGTTCCTTTGTTAAGGACGTTGTCGAAACACCTGATGAAGTAATAGTAGGTATCATTGGGCAGTTGTTTTCCTTTCCATGAACCGTCCCAATCATTTCTGTAATTATCGGTGTTGAGGATGGTATCCCCGTAACGGTTGTACACTTTGACCTCGCAGGGTTCAACGACCGAAAGGTTCAGAATTTCCCACAGATCATTGAATCCATCGCCATTGGGGGTAAAAAGGTTCATGATCACCGGGATTTTCTCAAATTCCTTGATGCTTGTGGTGAATTGTTGCTCATTGTAACAACCGCTGAGGTAGCCTCTCACCCAAAATTCTCCGGCTGTATAGATAGTAACGGATTCTGTTTTTTCACCTGTTGACCATAAAAGGCTGTCGAAAGTCTCAACTGTGGACACGATCACGCTGTCACCTTCATAAAAAGTGGTACTCCCTGAAAATTCCAGGTTCATTTCGGGGGCCTGACCGATGGTAAGGAGTTGGGAGGTGGTATCCATACAACCGTTTTTGGTGACAAGGGTGAAATTGATGAAATAATCACCGGCTACTGAATAAATATGGGTCGGGTTTTTGTCGTAAGTTGAGGTACCATCCCCGAAGGTCCAAAGCCAGGAAAAGGCAGTATCACCTTTCACTTCTGATTTATCGTAAAAGGAGACTACCTGCCCGGTACAACCCATCCCCATGATAAAATCGGCCTTGACCTCTCCGATACCCACCAGCTTATAGATTGCTTTCACTTCACCGTCGCGGGTCATGACTTTCAAACCGACACTCTGGTATCCGGCAGTCTGAAAGAGGTGTTTGATGGTATCTCCTTTGCCGTCGTTAAACCGGCCGTCGCCGGTAAGATCCCACGACCAGTCAACAATGCTGTCGTTAGGCTGTGGAGTTGCCAGGCTGATCAGGATGGTTGTATCACCCAGACAAACTTTATTGAATTTAAAGTCGACTGTCAATCCAACCATCCTGATCTGGAAGGCAAAAAAGAGTAGGACAATGAATAAAAATTTATTCAATGTACGGGGTTTAAAAGATTATTTTACATCCAGCAATTCAACATCGAAGACCAAAGTGGAATAGGGAGGGATGGTACCCATATCGCGGTCGCCGTAACCGATGGTTGACGGGATGATCAGGGTAGCTTTGCCTCCGACATTCATCAGGGCGATGCCTTCGTCCCAACCTTTGATCACCTGGCCCTGGCCCAGTGTAAATTCGAATGGTTCGTTACGGTCACGGGAAGAATCGAACTTGGTTCCGTTAAGCAGGGTTCCGGTATAATGGACCTTGACTTTTTTTCCGGCAATAGCTCTGGCTCCGGTTCCTTTTACTTTTTCCTGATAGATCAAGCCGCTGGCAGTTGGTTTGGCTGTGATCTTTTTGTCGGCCAGGTATTTCTTCATTAAATCTCCTTCTTGTTTTTTAGCGTTTTCCATTTTGATCTGAGCTTGTTTTTTTTCTTCGGCGATTTGTTTATCGTGTTGGGCTTTTGACATAACATCCACGACTTCAACTTCATAAATGATGGTCGAATAAGGCGGGACCATGGCACCTCTTCCCATTTCGCCAAAGGCAATTTTGGAGGGAACAACCAGCGTGGCTTTACCTCCCTTGGTCATTTTGGAAATCCCTTCTTCAAAGCCCGGGGTATCGAACCTTTTACCGTATTCGAACTGCATGGGTTCTCCGCGGTCATAGGAGGAGAAAATCTGTTTCCCGTCAATCAAAGATACCTTAAAATGGGCTTTAACCCAAACACCGGAATCAATTTTATTACCTTTTCCGGCGGTCGTTTCAACGAAATAGAGTCCGGAAGCCAGGGGAGCAACGGTGATCTTCTTTTCTTCCACATATTTCTTCAAAGATTCCACCTCTTTTTTCATCAGGGTTTCGGGGGAATCCACAGTGAGAAGTGTGATGTAGAAATGAATCACACTGTTGGTGTCGATGAAAGCCGGGCGGGTTGGTTGGCGAAAGGTCTTTTTGAACAAGGAATCGGCATTGATAATGAAATCGGCGCTATCGCCGGGGGACAACATGGCAATCCCTTCATAAATATCCCCTTTAAAATCAGAAACCGGCAACTGGAAACGCACGGGGCTTCCCATCGCTTGTTTGCTGTCGAATAAGGTGCTGTCTTTGTAAGTGTATTTCATCGTGAGTGATACCCAATCCCCGATTTTTGGTTTGATGGTATCTTTGCTGACCTTAAATAATTTATAATAAAGGCCTGTCGCAGTTTTATCATATCCTGCATATTTTGATGAACAAGCCAGAAAAGTCAGTGCAAACAACATTACAAAGACCAACGAATTCACAAACACTTTTTTCATACTTCACTTTTTAACAATTTGGTTTATAATAGTTTAATTATAGTTTAAAAAGAATTTTCCTGGTCCGGATGAAATGAGAAAGGTAGTAAACTCCTGATTGCCAAAACCCATGCCCGGTCTGTTTTTTTCAACATCTTTTTAACCATGGTTTCTATGGGATTTTACCTGGATTTTTTCACCGAAACCAGTTCCACATCGTAGACCAATACTGTTCGCATTGGTACTTTTTCAAAGTCGCCCAGCAGTCCGAATGCAAGGTGCGACGGCACGATCAATCTTGCTCTGTCTCCGGAGTGCATAAGCAGGATCCCCTCCTCTAAGCCGTTCACAACAGCATGTCTGCCTGTTTCAAAAGCCATAGTTTCTCCCTCTTTTGTCATCGTGAGCAGCGTACCATCCAGTTTTTTCAGTTTGTATTTGATGGTCACCGTCGATCCTTTGGTCGGAGCAGGTCCTTCACTTTTTGAATAGATCTGATACCTCAAACCGGTAGGAGTTGTTCTCATTTCCCAGCGATACCTTTGTATAAAATCTTCAATTTCCCGGGTTTCCGTTGCTACGATCTGTTGGTTGTAATGGATAAGTGAATCATCCATCATGGAAAAGCTCCGCGACGGGCTGACCGGTGCGCGATGTTCCCTGCAGGCAGTTAAAACCACCATTGCGGGAACAAGGAAAAGGCTCACACAGATCCCGAAAAACCGTGAATAAAAGCGATCCAAGTTAATAGACTGATTTTAATTGTGATTGATAATCGGGCAAAAGTTTTCTGAATTGCTCAACGGTATCGGTCAGGGGAGTACAGCAATTGGCCCCGGAGGCATTTGAGTGGCCTCCCCCTTCAAAATGGTTACGGGCAAACTTGTCAACTGAGAAATGGCCTTTTGACCGGAAAGAGATTTTTACAATGCCGTCACGCTCCATGAATAATGCGGCCAGGTTGATATCTTTGATGGAAAGGGCATAGTTGACCACATCTTCAGTATCGCCGATCTGATAGTCGAACCGGGCGAGGTCTTCTGCCGAAAGAACGATGTAAGCTGTATGGTACTCAGGGAGTACCACCAGTTGGTCGCTGATGGAATAGCCCAGGAGCCGTAAGCGGTTTTCAGAATAGGTATCGTAAATAAGTCGATGGATGTGCTCCCCGTCAACCCCAAGACGGATCAGATGGGCAATGATGATGTATGTTTTTTCGTAATTACATGAATAGCTAAGGGAACCAGTGTCGGTGATGATACCGGCATAGAGACATTCCGCCATCTCTTTGTCTAACAGTGTTGCATCCCCACCGGACTGGATAAAGTCATAAACCAGTTCGGAGGTCGAAGATGTTCCGGGGGTTGAAATTTTCAGATCAAATTCATCGGTAGGGTACAGATGGTGATCGATGAGAACTTTGATGGCTGAAGATTGTTTTACCAGATGACCTGCATCATTGACTCTGCTCAGGTTGTTGAAATCGGCAGCAATAACTATGTCGGCATTCAGAATGGCTGTTTTAGCACGGTCTTTTTCCTGCCGACTGACCACCACTTCGCTGCTTCCCGGCATCCAGGATAAAAATTCAGGGAAAGGATCGGGTACGATAACGGTTACCTGATGATTTTTTTTCTGTAAATATTTAGCCAAAGCCAGGGAAGAACCCAGAGCATCCCCGTCGGGATTGGTATGGGTGATCACGACAATGGTTCCGGGATGGGAAAGTAGTTCTGATATTGCCTTAAAATCAGGGTTTTCCAAGTTTTTCAATCGTTTCTCAGGAGTGCAAAAATAGCGATTATTTAAAATATAATCGTACTTTTATCGTCCTAAAAAAAAGCTATGAACGGACAACTGACATTTACAATGATTAAACCTTCCGCTTTTGAAGCGGGTTATACGGGTTCCATTCTGTCGATGATTGAAAAAGCCGGTTTCAGGATCAAATCTTTGAAAAAAGTAAAATTGACCACAAGCCAGGCGGGTGATTTCTATGAAATGCACAGGGGAAAACCTTTCTATGAAGGGCTGGTCGGATTCATGTCATCAGGACCTATCGTGGCTGCTGTACTGGAAAAAGAGAATGCAGTAGAGGATTTCCGGTTACTGATCGGGGCTACAGATCCTGCCAACGCAGAACCCGGTACTATTCGCAAACTCTATGGAAAGAATATGGGTGAAAATGCCGTTCATGGCTCCGACAGTGATGAATCAGCCTCAAGGGAAGCTGCCTTCTTTTTCTCCTCCCTGGAACTTTCATGAACCTAATCTGATTCATACTCCCTGAAGGTCCGGTCGTTGTATAAGACCACGATCTTCTCTATCCGCTTTTCCGTTCGCTCTTTTCTGGCAAGTCTTGTGGTTTTTTTGTTTTCAGGTAGTTCCTGAGGTTCCTCCGCCATGGGTTCGTCAAAAAGTGTCTTTTGTGTGGTTACCGGATGTTCAACTACAGGAGTAAAATCTTCTCCCGGTGTATCCACACCCTGAATCAGCCAGCCGGCTGTTACTTCAGGAAATCTCTTTAGCACCTTCATCACAAAATCAAGACTGGGTTTGTTCCGTCCCGATAACAGGTGCGACATTCCTGACCGCTGAATTCCTATTTCATCGGCAAACTGGGAAGCAGTCAAATTGTATTCTTTCATTAAAGTTGTAATCCGGTCGATCATGACTTCA
>CALMDO010000054.1 GCA_937862805.1 uncultured Bacteroidota bacterium | reverse complement strand
GAAGGAGTGGTGTTGGAAATCCAGGAAGGAAGGGTAGCATATTTCGGGTCTTTCTTAATCTCGAGGATTCCGCGATTAGTGAAAAGGACGGTGGTGAGCAGACGAACGGTCTCACCCCGGTCAAGCATGAATTTGATGTATTTCATACTGGGTTCCCAGAAACCCCATCCGTCGCCTGAACCTGCAACTTTGGGAGTCCATCCCTGCGGTCCGAAGAAACCAAACAGGTAAGCGTAGTTGTCACCCGAACCCTGTCCAAGGTCGGAATACTGCATTTCCCAGACATTCTCGTTGTTCAGTTTCCCTTTGATTTTGAAAAGGTTATAGAAGTCGGGTTCAAGGGAGAACCGGTCGGAACTGATGATTTCGCCGCAGGCATCGGCAACTTTCTGGTAGTTCTTCAACTCGAGGTTGGCTAACGCTTTCATGGCCAGGGCGGTGAACTTAGTGACCCCGCCGGGGACATCTGCGCGTTCATTGGGCCGTATGGCCGGGAGGTTGGGAATCGCCTCATCCATCCAACCGTTGATCATCCCCATGATTTCATCTTTGGTAGAAAGTGGAACATTGTACAATTCTGAAGGATCAGAGTTGGGAGGAACCGGCAATTTCCCCCAGGTACGGGTGAGTTGGAAGAGCCACCAGGATTTCATCACCTTCACTTCCGAAGCGTACTGTGCAGCAAGGGTCTTGCTGGCATATTCGCTGTATTTGGCAATTTGTTCCAACGCTGAATTAGCGGAGATAATATTCTGGTAATAGTTCTGCCAAAGTGAATTGTACATCCAAAAATCCTTATTGTAGGAATATTTGTCGGTTTCTGCAAAATCCTGCTGATCGCCCAGACCGCCGGCGTTGACGTCATCACCCCTGACAGAGATCAATGGGAAATTGTCCCATTCGGTATTGTTGAGTTCCGCATAAGTACCAATCAGCGGAAGGATCATATCCTTGGTAATGGTATAATCGGTGGTTTTGGTAAAAGTCCTGTTTTCAGGAGGTTCGTTGAGGTACTTTTTACACCCGGTAAAAGAAACCAGGAACAGGATTGTAAAAGTACTGAACAGTAGGTAATTATATGTTTTCATAAATTGACATTTTAAAATTAGAATTTAACATTCAGACCAATGGTATAGACTGCTGCCACAGGGTAGGTTTGGGTATCCCAGCCATTGGCAACTTCGGGTGTGAAACCGTTATATTTGAACAGGGTCAATGGTCTTTCAGCAGTCAGGAATATCCTGGTTTCCGGGAAGTTACCTCCCCACCACTTGTTGTTTTTCAGGGTATAGCCCAATTGAATGTTCTGAATCCGGAAAAATCCTCCGTTTTCAACAAAATAGTCGCTCATTTTCTGGTTCCATCCTTTGCGCAAGCCGGCTGAGGACGGGTATTTGTTGGTCGGATTGTCGGGTGTCCAGAGGTTAGAAGCCAGATCGGCATCTACGTTGGCATCAGAAGTCCAGATGATTTCACCTCTTTTCCGGTTCAGAATTTTATTACCAGCCTGGCCATAAACACTGAGTGAGAAGTCAAAATTCATGAATTTGATGCTGATGTCTCCACCATACATAAATTTGGGAAAGTAGGAGCCGAGAATGACCCGGTCGTCGTCATTGATCTTTCCGTCACCATTCTGGTCAACGTATTTGAAATCGCCCGGAACCAGTTTGTTGGCAATAACAATCGGGTCGGTTTTCATCGAAACCGTGTCAGCATATTGATAAACACCATCGACTTCATATCCATAAAATGCCATGAGCGGTTCTCCGACATAAGTTCTTTGTCTGAATTCAGCAGTTCCTCCGTCAATATAGGGTTGTCCGTAAAGGTCGGTCGCCTGGTTTTTCAAAGTCGTGAAGTTCACACCGACACTGTAGCTGAATTTTTCATTCACTTGTTGTGACCAGTTGATGGCCAATTCGATACCTGAATTCCGGATGACACCTACCGGCTTCAAAACGCTTCCGCCAACCAATGGGATGGATACGGGAATGGCGGCATTTTTGGTATCTCTGTTGTAATAGTCAAAATCTGCTGAAAGTCTGTTCTTTAAAAACTTTGCTGTGAAACCGATATCTGTTTCCTGGGTCATCTCCCATTTGAGTTCAGAATAGCTGCTGGAGACGACAGTACCTCCATAAACGACACCTCCCATGGTGGTGGTCACCGTTGCGGTGGTAAATGCACCATCGCTGGCCTGGATCCGGTCGTTACCAAGTTGTCCCCAACTGGCCCTGATTTTAAAGAAAGGAAGGATGTCATTGTTCTTGAGAAACTTTTCTTCGGTGAGCACCCAGCCCACACCCACTGTCGGGAAATATCCCCAGGTCTGTTGATACTTATTGGAACCATCAGCACGTAAAGTAGCATAGAGCAGGTACTTTTCTTTGAAGTTATAGGCTATCCTTCCGAAGACCGACATTCCGTACTGGCGCAAACCATTATCGGATACCGCTTCAGCAGGGATGTTCACAGCCTGGCTGATGTACCACGATTGTTCCTGATCAGTAGGGAAATTTTTGCCCTGTGCTGTCAGGTAAGTATATCCTTCATCTTTAAAAGATGTTCCGGCCATCAAGGTCAGGTTGTGGTTTTTAAAACTCTTGGTAAAGGTGAGGACATTGTCCCAGATATAGTTGTT
>CALMDO010000053.1 GCA_937862805.1 uncultured Bacteroidota bacterium | reverse complement strand
ACGGAGCCGCTTCTGATCCTCCTCCAACCGATTGCAGCCTTCCGTATCATCCATTTTAAAACTTTGGTTCTTCTACTGTATTCTAACGCGCGGATCCAATATTCCGTATAGGATATCGACAACAAAATTGATGATGATGAGGATCACGGAAATAAAAAGTACCGCACCCATAACCACCGGAAAATCATATTTATCCAACGCGTTGACCAGCACTACTCCGATCCCTTTCCAATCAAAGATAAATTCGACAAAAACCGCCCCGGCGAGTAAGGAAGCCATCCAACCTGAGACAGCCGTTACAACCGGGTTCATTGCATTTTTCAATGCATGATGAAAAAGCACCCGCATCTTTCCCAGACCCTTGGCCCGGGCTGTTCGGATGTAATCCTGCGACAACTCTTCCAGCAACGTGTTGCGGGTAAGCTCCACGATGACAGCTAACGGCCTGATTCCTAACGTTATAGCAGGAAGGAGCAGATTTTTCAAATCAAGGTACTCCCCTTTTCCGAAATCATCTACTGAAAAGAGGCTTCCGGTCATGTTCAATCCTGTGTAATCGCCTAAAACATAGGCAAAGATCCATGCGAAGAGGATGGCCATGAAAAAGGAGGGCAACGACATTCCCAACACTGAAAAAACAAGGGAAAGGCGGTCAAAGAGACTGTTTTTCCACAGGGCGCAGGCGATGCCGACGGCGATCCCTGTCACGATCGCGAAAAGCATGGCGACCATTGCCAGTACCATGGTGTTGATAAAACCCTCGGCTAAGATTTCGGCTACGTCACGCTTGGATTGGTAAGACTTCCGCAGGTAGGGTGCTTTGAGAAGCAGGGCATGGTCTTTTCCCAGGGGTATCAGGGTGATGAACCGGTCATATTTTTCGGTATCGGCAAACCAATAGCTTTGGGCATCAGTTGTATTATGAAAGGAGACGGGCAACAAGTCGTTAAGGTAGTTTAAAAACTGCAGCGGCAGGGGTTTATCCCTTCCAAGGTCTTTGTTGATGGCTTCCACCGATGCCATATCAGCCCTTTGCCCCAGCATCATCCGTGCAGGATCGCCTGGCAGTACGTTGAAGAGAAAGAAAATAACCACGATCACCCCGAAAACGACCAGGAGCCCGTAACCGAGACGGTGAAAGGTGAAGGAGAGCAACCTGCAAATATTATTCTTGAATGTACTTAGTTTTTACGGTCTGATAATCCGGGAAATCCCTCCAGGCCCATTTATCCAGGACCTTTCCGTTATGGAGCAAGACCAGTCCCGGATTGGAACGAACCATGGTTTTAAGCACCACGTCATCAGCGTTATAGTAATCGAAAGCCGTTCCATTTTTTATCCTGAACTGACGGATCAGGGGATCCAGCGTACTGGTAAGGCAAACAAACGAGTGGCCTGCTTCCGTCACTTTTTTATACAAAGGAAGCACCTTGTGGAAACCAGCCGGGTTCGTCTGTTCGAGGTCATAAGCGACGAGGATGAACTGGTAACCGGGGTTGTCGAGAACAGAGGAGGTATAATCGTTGCCCTGCGCGTCTTCAACCCGGAGGATCAGTCCCTGGTTGACATTGGGATCAACAACCCTTTGTCTTTTGAAGATCCAGGTAGAAAGCCATACCGAGTCATTCCAGGGGTAATCGGGAGCTTTAAATTCCTTCTCCTCCCCGGTATTTTTATTTTTGTAAGTGACATAGAACTGGACGGGGAGTGCAATGGATTTATTGACCTGATTACCCGTTTTCCAGCCCATGAAATCGATCAGCGGGAGATGG
>CALMDO010000052.1 GCA_937862805.1 uncultured Bacteroidota bacterium | reverse complement strand
TTACTTTCCGATACAAAACCTGCTGAAAATGTTGCTAAGGATTTCATCCGTTGTGATTTCACCGGTAATCTCTCCCAAGTGATAAAGGGCTTTCCTTAAATCGGTGGTCAACAGGTCGGAGGAGATGCCGGTGTGCAATCCCTGCTCTACGGAATGGATCGCTTCCAACGCACGTTGCAACGCTTCGTAGTGACGGGTATTAGAGACCAGGGTGTGGTCAGAAAGTTCGGCATGCTGCACCAGGTTCTGAAGAGAAGCGGCGATCAGGTGTATGTTTTCGGAACGTTTTCCTGAGACAAAAATCGTTTCATATTCCACGAAATTCCTGAACCCTCGTGGCAACTCTTCCAACAAATCGGTCTTGTTGCCAATCAGTAAAAGATGCCGGCTTTTATCGGCAGTGAGTTCCTGTAACTCTCCGATAGCCTCCATTACATCTTCAAAGGAATGGGCTGTTACATCAAATACATAGAGGATGATGGTGGCTTCGGCTATTTTTTTCCAGGTCCGTTCGATGCCCATGGTCTCAATGGCATCCACCGAAGCCCTGAGTCCCGCGGTATCAATGAAACGGAAACTGTATCCCCCGATCACGATGGTATCTTCGATTGCATCGCGGGTAGTACCGGGAATTTCCGACACGATTGCTTTTTCTTCATTCAGAATGGCATTCAGCAAAGTCGATTTGCCTACATTCGGTTTTCCAATGATGGCTACCGGTATCCCGTGTTTGATCACATTGCCCAGGCGGAAAGAATCGACGAGCTCCTGCAAGGCTGTGGTTATCATCCGCAGCAATTCATCCATCTTGCCACGATCCGCAAATTCCATCTGTTCTTCACTGAAATCGAGTTCAAGTTCAATCAAAGCAGTAAATTCTATCAACTTCTCCCTGAGTGCCCTGATCTTTTTTGAGAAATCTCCCCTCATCTGTTGTAAGGCCAGTTCATGGGAAGAGGATGAATGCGAAGCGATGAGATCGGCCACGGCTTCTGCCTGTGAAAGATCAAATTTTCCGTTCATAAACGCCCTCAGGGTGAATTCACCGGGACCGGCCATCCGCAATCCTTGCTGTAACAGAAGCTCCAGTATCTTTTGCTGAATATAGGGTGAACCATGACAGGAGATCTCTGCCAGGTCTTCACCGGTATAGGAATGGGGTGCTTTGAAAACAGCCACCAACACCTCATCCAGGAGGCTGTTGCCCTCTCCGATCATTCCGAGATGAAGGGTAAAACCGGCAACTTTCGACAGGTCTGTTCTTTTTTCGACAGGGTGAAAGATCTTCCCGATAACCGGGAAAGTCATAGGGCCTGAAAGCCTGATCACGGCAATGGCCCCGGTTCCGGGAGGGGTGGCCAAAGCACAGATCGTATCATGGGCAGGTTGAAACTTCATGGCTGTGGTTTTACGTTCTCAAACAAATGTATAAAATATAATCATGAAAGAGATTATCTTTGGGAGGTCAATAGAAAAAGGAAAATCTTCATGAGTATTCTCGTCAATCACAATTCCAGGGTTATTGTGCAGGGTATTACCGGCCACGAAGGATCTTTTCACGCTTCCCAGATGATTGAATATGGTACCTGCATTGTCGGCGGGGTTACTCCCGGTAAAGGGGGTCTGGTGCACCTTGACCGGCCTGTTTTCAATACTGTGTCGGACGCTGTAAAGGCCACGGGAGCCGATGTTTCTGTTATATTCGTTCCGCCTCCGCTGGCTGCGGATGCCATCTTTGAAGCAGCCGATGGCGGGATAAAGCTGATTGTCTGCATCACCGAAGGGATTCCCGTGAAAGACATGATCTTGGTGAAAGAATATTTGCGTAGTCGCAATGTGCGGATGGTCGGGCCTAACTGTCCGGGAATTATTACCCCTCCGGATACCAAAATAGGGATCATGCCCGGATTCATTCACCATCCGGGTACCATCGGCATTGTATCCCGTTCCGGCACCCTTTCGTATGAAGCGGTAGATCAGATCACCAAAACCGGTTTGGGACAAAGCACCATGATCGGGGTAGGAGGAGACCCGATTCCCGGAACGACCATCGCGGAAGCGGTCAGGCTTTTTATGGATGATCCTGATTCAGAAGGGATTGTTATGATCGGGGAAATTGGTGGGAACATGGAGACGGATGCCGGCTATTGGGTTAAGGAACACGGTACCAAACCGGTTGTGAGTTTCATCGCGGGTGCTACCGCACCAAAGGGAAGAACCATGGGCCATGCGGGGGCCATTGTTGGTGGAAAATCAGATACTGCCGAAGCCAAAAAAGAGATCCTGCGTGGTTGCGGAATTATCGTCGTCGATTCCCCGGCGGATATTGGAAAAGCGATGGTTCTGGCACTCCGGAATAAGGGTTAACCCTTTTTGATCATTCTGTCCTTGGTTTGTATTGGTACGCTCCCAAGTCGGGGGTAGCACCCCTTTCAACTCCCTGAATATCAAATAAAATTCCTAAGGGAATTCCTTTTTGAATAGCCGGTGAAAGGCTGTCGATCCGGTAATCCATCGCCGGGCCGTTGATGAACCGGGGATCCTGGTTGATCAGGCATTGCTGGTATCTTGCCGGATCAGCGGTGTTCAGGGTGGTCTTCAACAGGGAATGATCAAAGAAGCAATGGAAAGCCGTCCCTGCGACGGAATCGAGGACCATCTCTGAGGCGTTGGAACCGTAAAGAATGAGATTTCCGAAGTAGGCGCTGTTCAGAGGATTCACGATTTTCTGACCGGTAGTGTCATAACTGTAATTACTCAGGTAAACCGAAGGAGAGAGTCGTACGGAGCTGCTCCAGAAGTTTCCAATGGTGAGTTGCCGGAAATCGTAACTCCCGCCATATTCTACTTCCAGCGCTGCACGGCCGCAGTTGCCGATCACGCAATTGGTTGAGCGGACGGTAGTACCGTAAGCGAAGATCCCGCTGCCGGTCATGTTTTGAATGATCGTGTTGTCTAACGTCAGCATCGGTTCGGCGGCGCCCCGGGGCTCATCAATGGCAATGCCGTAAATTCCGTTTTTAATGATGGCGTAATTGATCTCGTGGTTGCTGCTTCCGGCTTCCAGGAAGAGCCCGTTCCATTGTCCGGGCAAATCACGGTAAAATGGATCGAGCCGGTCGCCCTGGAAACGTACCGGATGATCAAGGGTTCCCATGATCCTGAGGGAGGAACCCTGCGATGCAGCGAGATAAGCGTTTTTGTGGAAATAGACCTTGGTTCCGGGAAGGATGGTGAGGCTGGCATTGGTATCGATGCGCAGGGATCCGTAGATGACATGTGCTTTAAGACTATCCCAGATCACATTGCCCTGAAGGTTGGCTTGCCGGTAGAAGAAAGCATTTTGTCCCCAGCTCACCAACTGGACCCGCTGGATGTTCCCGTTGATTTGGAATTCAAGAGAATCGTTAACAATATAGGGTAAAGTTTGGTCATTTGGGTTAAGAGTAACCCTTACAAAAAGATATATGCTGTCGTCTGCGGGAATGGTTACATCTGTAAAATAAACACCCGGTGTTCCATCCACATTGATACGATAGCAGGAGCCTTCACCTCCCATGAGCCGGATGTTGGAAATCTGTAGCTTATTCTTGTTTGTATTGTATAGAACCAAACTCTTGGTTATCGATCCGACCGTTGGAAAAACGGTGTCAAAGAATACGGTATCGGTTGAAAACGCGAGGCGAATGTCAGGACTGTCATCAACCATGTCTTTTTTTGAACAGGAGAGGAAAGCGGGCAGCAGGGCTGCAAACAGAATCAGGTGGTGGATTGAAAAACGCCTTTGCATGCGCTGTTTTTGGTTTTAAAGGTAAAGAAAATTGGCCAGATATAAGGCTAACGGAAAAAACCAATAATATTGTAATTTTGCACCGTTGTTTAGATTATATTTGAACTTTCCTGATGAAAATCAAAAGCAATGAGTTACATCAATTTTGATAAGACCCAACTGATCAACCTGGAGTATTCGTTGAGCCGGGAGCTGCTCCGTTCGAACAGTTCCGGAGCCTACGCCAATTCGACAATTATCAACTGCAATACCCGAAAGTACCATGGCATGCTGATTACCCCCCAACCGGGAGTGGACCATGAAAATCATGTACTCGTATCAGCGATCGATGAAACCATCATCCAGATGGAATCAGAGTTCAACCTTGGCATTCACCGGTATCCGAACAATGTTTACAATCCAAAGGGGCACAAATACATTCGTGATTTTGTTTCTGAACCTTTACCCAAACTGACGTACCGGGTAGGGGGGGTGATCCTTACGAAGGAACTTGCTTTCATTAACAGTGAAGATCGGATGATCATCCGTTACACGCTGGTAGATGCTCACTCCCCGACGCAAATCCGTATCCGGCCTTTTCTGGCTTTCCGCAATATCCATTCACTGAGTAAAGAGAACATATTTGCTGATAAAAAGTACGAGAAGATCCCTAACGGAATCAAGTTAAGGATGTACCATGGTTATACGGAGCTGTTCATCCAGTTTTCCAAACCGGATGAATACACCCATGTCCCCGATTGGTATTATAACATCGAATACCAGGAGGAGATGAACCGGGGCTACGAGTGCAGAGAAGATCTTTATGTCCCCGGATTTTTCGAGTTTGCACTTGCCAAGGGGGAGAGTATTTATCTTTCGCTGGGCACTGCTGAACTGAACCCTTTAAAAATCAAGCGGCTCTTTGACACGGAGCTTCGGACGAGGCTTCCCCGGAACGATTTCAAGGCTTGCCTGATCAATTCTGCGATGCAGTTCATTGTGAAAAGCGGAAAAAAAGTCGATATCCTGGCCGGTTTTCCCTGGTTTGGCAGGATCGGCCGGAACACTTTCGTGGCTTTACCCGGACTGACACTGATCCATGGGGATTATAAGACCTGTAAAGCGGTGATCGATACCATGATCTCGGAGATGAGAGGGCCTTTCTTTCCCAACACCGGCAAAGGAAATTCGGCCACATACAACGCCGTAGATACTCCTTTATGGTTTTTCTGGGCCTTGCAGCAATATGCTGAATTTACGGGTACCCGCGGCGGAATATGGCCTCTTTATGGAAAAACGATGAGATTGATCCTTGAAGCATACCGGGATGGTACCGATTTTGGTATTTCCATGGAACCCGACGGACTGATTTCGGCCGGGGTCCCCGGCATGGCGCTGACCTGGATGGATGCGTATGTTGATGGGAAACCGGTAACACCCAGAATGGGTAAATGTGTTGAAATCAATGCCCTCTGGTATAATGCGATCTGTTTTAGCATTGAAATGGCACATTTGGCAAACGATCAGCAGTTTATCAATGATTGGGAACCACTGGTTGAGAAAATCCCTGCCTCGTTCCTCGAAACCTTTTGGAATCCGACCAAACGTTATATGGCTGACCATGTATATGGAACCTATAAAGATTGGGCCGTACGGCCTAACATGATCTTCGTTGCATCGTTGCCTTACAGTCCGGTAAGCGAGGAGATAAGGAAAGATATCCTCAGCCGTACCAAACAAGAGTTACTGACTACCCGGGGCCTTCGCACACTCACACCCAAAAGCCCTGTTTACAAAGGATCCTATTTCGGGAATAACACTGAAAGAGAGAGCGCCTACCACCAGGGGACCGTACGGCCATGGCTTTTAGGTCATTTTACGGAAGGATACCTGAAAATCCATGGGAGAAGCGGCTTGTCGATCATTAAAGGGATTTTCCAGGGCTTTGAAGCAGTGATGACGGAACATGGTATCGGATCGATCTCCGAAATTTACGATGGAGATCCTCCACACACACCGCGGGGCGCTATCTCGTACGCCACTTCGGTGGCAGAATTGCTACGAATGACTTATCTGATAGAACAATACCAAAAGTAAAATTATATTGTAAATCGTCAATCATCGAACTATATGCGTGTATTAATGTTTGGCTGGGAATTTCCTCCCCACATCACCGGTGGTTTGGGTACGGCCTGTTTCGGGTTAACCAAAGGACTTGTGAAACATGGTACCGAGGTGATCTTTGTCGTCCCGAAAGCTTTTGGTGATGAAACCAAAGAGGGTTTTCGCCTGGTCAATGCCAGTGAAGTAACGCTTGACTTTCATCAGAAAGAGAGCCAGGAGTTCTGGGAGAAAATAAAGTATCTGGAAATTGGTTCCAACCTGGTGCCTTACCTGGATCCGGAGGAGTTTGAAAAGCTGAATGTTTCCGATATAAAGACCGGGGAAGAGGTTAAAAGGAGTGTTTTTTCCAGGCATTTCACCTTTTCGGGTAAATACGGGCCCAACCTTATGGAAGAGGTGTCAAGGTATGCACTGGTCGCCTCGTCCATTGCTCAGAACAACAGTTTTGATGTGATCCATGCTCACGATTGGCTGACCTATCCTGCAGGTATAGCTGCCAAAGAGATTACCGGTAAACCGCTTGTAATTCATGTTCATGCCACAGAATTTGATCGTTCGGGAGAACACGTAAACCAACCGGTTTATGATATAGAGCGGAGAGGTATGACGGAAGCTGACCTGGTTATTACCGTAAGCAACCTGACCCGCCAAATTGTAATCGAGCGGTATGGTATCGACCCGGAAAAAGTCATTACGGTACACAACGCCGTTGAACCGGTCGATCGTCCGGGAATGGAAGGAGTCCAAAAACATGTCAGGGAAAAAATCGTCACTTTCCTTGGGAGGGTGACCTATCAGAAAGGTCCCGATTACTTTGTAGAAGCTGCTTACAAAGTGTTGCAACGGGATCCCAATGTACGGTTCGTAATGGCCGGTTCGGGCGATCTGCTAAACCGGATGATCCGCCGTGTAGCCCAACTAAAAATCTCTACCAAATTCCATTTCACAGGATTCCTGGCAGGCCAGGAAGTCGATACCATGTTCGCCATGAGCGACGTGTATGTGATGCCATCGGTCTCTGAGCCTTTCGGAATCTCGCCTCTTGAAGCCATGCGCTCCAATGTGCCGGTGGTGATCTCCAAACAATCGGGGGTTGCCGAAGTGCTGAAACATGCCCTTAAAGTCGATTTTTGGGACATCGATGCATTGGCTGACGCAATTTACGGTATTCTCCACTACGATGCCCTGCGCAGTATGTTCGTTCGATACGGGAAAGCAGAAGTCGATAACCTGAAATGGGAAAATGCTGCCCTGAATGTAATTGAAGTGTATAACAAAGCTGTATATAAATGATCATATGAGATCGATATGTCTATATTTTCAAGTCCATCAGCCGTTCAGGTTGAGAACTTACCGGTTTTTCAACATCGGAGAAGACCATCACTATTATGATGACTACCAGAATCGTCATATTATTAAAAGAGTGGCCGAAAAATGTTATTTGCCGGCCAACAAAATGATGCTTGACCTGATCAGAGAGTTTGGAAACGCTTTCAAAGTGAGCTATTCCATCTCAGGAATGGCACTGGAACAACTTCAAATCCACGTTCCGGAAGTAATCAGGAGTTTTCAGGATTTAGCAGCCACAGGACAGGTAGAATTTATTGCCGAGACCTACGCTCATTCCCTGTCGTGCCTGAAGAATAGCGAAGAATTCGTCAGACAGGTAGCGCTTCACAGCGATAAAATCGAAGAACTTTTCGGACAAAAACCAGTTACTTTCAGAAATACTGAATTGATCTATTCTGACAAGATAGGGGAGATGGTAGCGGACATGGGATTTCATACCATGCTGACGGAAGGTGCAAGGCATATCATGGGATGGAAGAGCCCAAACTACATGTACTGCAATAACATCAACCCCAAACTGAAGGTATTATTGAGAAATTTCAGGCTCAGCGACGACCTGACCTTCCGCTTCTCCAACCAGGATTGGTCAGAATGGCCGCTAACCACCGAAAAGTTTGTCCGCTGGCTCAATACCATTGATAAAAAAGAGGAGGTGGTCAACCTTTTCCTCGATTACGAGACCATCGGTGAACATCAATGGAAAGAGACAGGAATCTTCGATTTTTTCCGTCATTTGCCTTCCACCGTTCTTTCAAAATCCAACTTTACCTTCAGTACACCGGATAACCTTTATAAGGAACTGCAGCCGGTATCTGCCATTACCGTACTCCACCCCATCTCCTGGGCCGATGAAGAAAGGGATCTTACCGCCTGGCTGGGTAATGAACTGCAGGATGAAGCCTTTGCAAAACTCTATTCCTACGGCGCAAAAATGAAAAACTGCACTGATCCTGACCTGCAACGTGACTGGCTTTACCTCCAAACGAGCAACCATTTTTACTACATGTGCACCAAATGGTTCTCTGCAGGTGAAGTTCATCAGTATTTCAATCCTTATGGCTCTCCTTATGAAGCGTTTATCAACTACATGAACGTGCTTTCTGATTTTATGATCAGAGTCGATGACCATCTCGAATTGAAAGCAAGTGAAGCACTTCCTTTCCGGGAAAAAGTAGAAAAACCAAAATCTGTGCCCTCAAAAACAAAGAAAACAATCAGACCAAAAACCATAAAGAAAGTGGCGAATAAGGTCACGACCAAAACAAAAACTGCCACCGGAAAAAAAGCAAAAGGAAAAGATAAACCTTCGACTCAACCCAAACGTTCCACAAAATCGACAAAGAAAGAATGACCAGAGCCCCTGCTGCCAACCAGTAAGCATGTCATTACTATAACAAAATAACAATATAATCCTCATTCAATGAAAGAAAGGCCAATGCTGATTTCAGATTATCTGTTCGAAACAAGCTGGGAAATTTGCAATAAAGTAGGAGGGATACATACCGTTATTTCAACCAAAGCACATTTGTTAGCAGAAGAATACAAGGACAACTATATCCTTTTTGGTCCTGATGTATGGAAGGAGACACACCAAAACCCGGAATTCATTGAGGACCGGTTCCTCTATAAAGGATGGAGGGAAAAAGCGGAAAGTGAAGGACTCAGGATCAAATTGGGTCGCTGGAACATCCCCGGCCGTCCGGTCGTTGTACTGATCGATTTCACTCCCTATTTTTCCGATAAAGACAAAATTTTAGCCCATTTCTGGGAACGATATAAACTGGATTCAATCAGCGGCGACTGGAATTATGTCGAACCAGTGCTTTTCGGTTATGCTGTTGGAAAGACCATTGAGAGCTTCTACAATTTTCACCTCTCCCATTTCGATAAAATCATTACCCACTTTCATGAATGGCTGACAGGGACAGGCGTTTTGTACCTCAAAGAGCGGGTTCCGCAGATTGGGACAGTCTTTACTACTCACGGAACAGTGATTGGCCGTTGCATTGCGGGAAGCGGTCTGCCCTTGTACAAAAATTTTGAAAATTATCATGCCGAAGCCATTGCGAAACAATTTAATGTAATGGCAAAGTACTCGCTTGAAAAGCTGACAGCCCATGAAGCCGATTGTTTTACCACGGTCAGCCAGTTGATCGCTAACGAATGTGAAAAATTTCTCGACAAGGAGGTCGATTTGCTTACCCCCGACGGGTTCGACAACTCCTTTGTCCCGGTCAAAGAAGAGTACAACCAGAAACGGATCAAAGCGAGGGAAAAAGTTCTTGCAGTAACCCGCGCATTGACCGGGGAAACGTTGACAGACGACTGTATCATGCTGTTCAACAGTGGGCGGTATGAATTTCACAACAAAGGAGTTGATTTGTTCATTGATTCATTGGGTTTGTTGAACAAGCATCCAAAACTGCAACAAAAAATTATCGCATTGATTGCTTTTCCTACGGCACAAACCGGGCCCAGGAAGGATCTTGTCGACAGGCTGGAACATCCGGATGCGGTGCCGTTTTACTCAGATGATTGCCTGACCCACACGTTAGCTGAGCCGGAAAATGATTTGATATTAAAACGCATCAGGACCAATGGTTTGAGCAACAACCCCCAGGATAAAGTGACGGTGATCTATTCACCAGTGAATCTGAATGGGATGGATGGTGTATTCAACTTGATGTATTATGACCTGTTGATCGGTTTTGATGGTTCTGTTTTCCCCTCGTATTATGAACCCTGGGGCTATGCAGCCCTTGAAAGTCTTGCATTCCATATTCCCACCATCACCACCAACCTTTCTGGTTTTGGCCAATGGGTCAGATCACTTTTCCCGTCCCTGAAAGACTGCACCACCATTCTCGACCGGAACGATGATAACGAAAAAGAGGTGGTCGAAGAAATCGTCAGGGCCATCATCAATTGCAGCGCAAAGGCTGAAAAAGAAATTATTAAGGCAAGGATCAAAGCTTACGAGATTTCTCGATCGGTTTTGTGGGATAACCTGATTTCCCATTACCGGGAAGCCTATTCCAATACGCTTGAGATCAGCGAATCGCGTGCTGAACTTTATGCCGGTAAGCAACCACAGGCGCAAACCCTGTCGCTCAAAACCACGGTTCCCCTCAAACCTGAATGGAAAAAGGTCCTGATCCAACAAACCATTCCCGAAAACCTGGCCAGCCTCGAACGGTTGGCAAAAAACCTCTGGTGGTCGTGGAACTATGAAGGATCCGAACTTTTTGAAATGATCAACAAACAACGCTGGTATGAATTCAAATTCAACCCGATCGCATTGCTGGAATCCCTTTCATACAAAGAATTACAGAATCTTAGCAATAACGAAAAGTTTGTAGGAAAACTTAACAAAGTCACATCCAAGTTCGACTCTTACATGGCTTGTGCTGCTGAAAAACCGCGCGAAATGATTGCCTATTTCAGCATGGAGTACGGGCTTCATGATACAATCAAGATTTTTTCGGGAGGGTTGGGAATGTTGGCGGGCGACTACCTGAAGGAGGCAAGCGACTCGAACGTCAACATCGTAGGTATCGGATTGTTGTATCGGTATGGCTATTTTAAACAATCTCTCTCTCTCTCCGGCGACCAGATCGCCAGCTTCACCCCACAGAAATTTACCCATTTACCCTTGGTCCCGATCCGTGACGATCAGGGAAACATGCTGAAAGTTACCCTTGCTCTTCCCGGACGTAACCTGGTAGCGAAAATCTGGCGTTGTGACGTTGGGCGTATTCCATTGTTTCTGATGGATACCGACATTGAGGAAAATGAAGAGAACGACCGCAAGATTACCCATCAACTCTATGGAGGAGACCTTGAAAACCGCCTCTGTCAGGAATTACTGCTCGGCCTGGGCGGCATCCGGATGCTTGACCTGCTCGACATCAAACCGGACCTTTACCACAGCAATGAGGGTCACTCTGCTTTCATCAGTCTGGAAAGACTCAGGAAACTCATACAAAATGAGAAACTGACCTTCCCCCAAGCCATGGAAGTAGTGCGCAGTTCCACCCTTTTTACGACCCATACCCCTGTCCCTGCAGGACATGATACCTTCCCTGAAGACCTTCTGCGGCGTTATCTTTCCCATTATCCCGACCACCTGACCCTTAAATGGAACCAATTCATGAACCTGGGCCGGATGATCGATGACAATGCTGCAGAGTTGTTCTCCATGAGTGTACTGGCAGCGAAACTATCCCAGGAGATAAATGGCGTGAGCAAAATCCATGGAAAGGTCACACGGGATATGTTCCGGGATCTATATCCCGGATACTACCCCAAAGAACTCCATATCGGTTATGTCACCAATGGCGTTCACTTCCCCACCTGGACGGCAAAATCATGGCAACAGCTGTATTTAAAGGAATTTGGTGAGGGTTTTCTCGAAGACCAATCCAACCCGACTTACTGGAAAAAAATCCACCAGGTTGACGATGAATTGATTTGGAGAACCAAACTCCGGCAGAAAACCCAAATGGCTGAATACCTTCTTCAGCGGTTATACAGCGACATGACCTTGCGGCATGATAACCCAAAACTGATCTTCAAAATCCGTGAGAATGCACAACCCAAAGCCCTCACCATCGGTTTCGCCCGTCGTTTTGCCACTTACAAAAGAGCCCATCTGCTTTTCAGCAACCTCGACCGTTTATCCAGGATCATCAACAACAAAGAGAAACCCGTCCAGTTCGTATTTGCCGGCAAAGCCCATCCTCACGACAAAGCAGGTCAGGACCTGATAAAAAGGATCTTTGAAATATCCCGCATGCCTGAATACCTTGGAAAAATCTTGTTTGTAGAGAATTACGACATGGAGTTGGCCAAGTATTTAATCAAGGGTGTGGATATCTGGCTTAATACCCCGACCCGCCCGCTGGAAGCATCAGGCACCAGCGGCGAAAAAGCCGTGATGAACGGGGTTATCAATTTCAGTGTACTCGACGGCTGGTGGGCCGAAGGTTACCGCCCCAATGCAGGTTGGGCCATCCAGGAGGAGTCGACTTATGATAACCCCGTTTTCCAGGATGACCTGGATGCCGAAACAATCTATACACTCTTGGAGGAACAGATCATCCCTCTTTTCTATCATGTGGATGCGCAAAATATCCCCGTCAAATGGGTATCTTATATCAAGAACACCATCTCCGAGATCGCTCCTCATTTTACAATGAAAAGGCAATTGGATGACTATTACCGCCAATATTACCAACCCATGTTTAAGCGGACCAGGGTAATGACCGGTAAAAACTACGAAATGGCCCGTCACATAGCCAGTTGGAAAAGGAAAATGATCAGGGGATGGGACCGGATCGAAGTGTTATCGGTGAAAGGACCCGATTCCAACCAGAACCCGTTGTCGCTGGGAGAATCATTTAAAGCTGAAGTAGTACTTAATCTCAATGAATTAGCTGCAACCGACATCGGTATTGAGGTGCTTTTCGGGAAAAAAGTGAATGATGAGGTCAAAGAACCTGATTTCATTGAAGAGATGACACTGAACCGAAATGAACAAAACATTGCATCGTTTGTCTGCGATATACCAATCAACCAGGCCGGGGTTTATGATTTTGTCTTCAGACTTTTTCCTAAAAGTCCGCTTCTTCCTCACCGCCAGGACTTTACACTGATCCGGTGGATTTAACCCCGAATCTTTTTTCATTTTTTTTGAAAATATATTGAACCAATCCATAATGAGTAATGATCAACAAAGTTCTTGAAGGAAAAACGGCCCTGATCACAGGCGCCAACAGGGGCATTGGCAAAGCCATCGCCTTAAAATTCGCTGAACAGGGCGCCAACATTGCGTTCTCCGACCTGTTCCATAATGACGAATCAGTGGCACTGGAAAATGAACTGAAGGCAATGGGGGTAAAAGCGAAAGGTTATGCTTCCGATGCCAGTTCGTTCCCTGCCACTGAACAATTGATCAACCAGGTGACCAATGATTTTACAACCATTGACATCCTGGTCAACAATGCCGGAATTACACGTGATAATCTGTTGCTCAGAATGAGTGAAAACGATTGGGATATGGTGGTTAATGTTAACATGAAATCGGTTTTCAACCTCACCAAAGCAATTCAAAAGGTGATGATCAAACAACGGTTTGGTTCTATCATCAACATGAGTTCTGTGGTAGGGATCGAGGGCAACAGCGGCCAATCCAATTATGCTGCTTCCAAAGCAGGAATCATTGGTTTTACCAAATCAATGGCCCAGGAGCTTGGCTCCAGGAATATCCGTTGTAACGCCATCGCACCGGGTTTTATCGAAACAGAGATGACAGCAAGGATTCCTCAGGAGTTCAGGGATAAATGGATCCAGGACATACCTCTGAAAAGACCAGGAACAGTGGAAGATGTTGCCAACCTGGCCCTCTTTCTGGCTTCTGACCTGAGTACCTACATCACCGGACAGGCCATCCCGGTTTGCGGAGGCCTCCATACCTGAAAACTAGTAATTCATTGGGAATTGTTTTTGAAAACCCCGCCATCTATTTGGTAATATGCCTTTTAGCCGGAGTAGTTTACGCGTTTTTACTTTATTTCTTCGATAAAAAACGAAAAACATCACCCCGTCTGATCCTGTTTCTGGCTGTTCTGCGCTTCCTCGCAGTCTTTCTTATTTCAGCATTGCTTCTTTCTCCCATGATCCGCAGGAATATCAAAAGCATCGAAAAACCTGTCATCATCATTGGGATCGATAACTCCTCATCAGTCGTTCAAACCCCCGATTCCGCTTCCGTCCGGGTTCAATTCCCGCAGATGATCAACCGGTTGATCGATAGGCTTGAGAAAAAATGTGAAGTCAAAGTCTTTACCTTCGGAGAAAAACTATCCAACCATTTCCCGGGTGACTTTAAAGACAAGGAAACTGACATGGCATCCTTTATCGAAGAGATGGAAACACGCTTTTCAAACAGAAATACGGGTGCTTTGATCATTGCCTCCGACGGACTTTATAACAAAGGGACAGATCCTTACTATTCCGCCCGTAAGATTGATTACCCGATCTACACGATTGCCCTCGGTGACACAACCCGGAAAAAAGATGCCCTGGTTCAGAAAATCCTGGTCAACAAAACAGTTTACAAAGGCGATCAACTGCAAGTCGAAGCCATCACCGAAGTGGATAAACTGTCGGGTTCAAAGACCATGGTTCGTCTTTTAGAGGGAGATAAAGTTTTGTCAGAGAAAGAGATCCGGGCCACTTATGACCGGACAGTTACCAAAACCACTTTTTCAATTCACGCTGAAAAGGCCGGGCATTTCCGATACACGGTAGATGTGGCTCCTGTCGAAGGAGAGGTGAACCTTAAGAACAACCGGATGGATTTTTACGTGGAGGTTTCAGAGACACGCCAAAAGATCGCCTTGGTTTATGATGCTCCCCACCCCGATATTGCAGCCTTGGTCAAAGCACTGGAAGGATCACCCCGTTTTGAGATCAGCCTGTTCAGTCTGAAGGAGTTTAATCCGGTGAAGGATCATTATAACCTGATCATCCTGTACCAGTTGCCCTCGATTGCCGGTGTTGCCGACCTGAAAAAAATCACAGAATCCGGAACCTCATTGTTATATGTGCTCGGTTCCAACTCTGATATCAATGCATTCAACAATCTAAAAACCGGTCTGATAATAACTGCCAAACCGGATAATTTCAACGATGTTCAACCTTCTTTCAATCCCGGCTTTTCGCTTTTCACCCTTGAGCCGAATGACCCGCCCTTGTTTAGCAAATTTCCACCGTTGCAGGCTCCATTCGGTCTTTACCAATCAGCTGCCACTGCGGAAATATTGTTTTTCCAGCGTACCGGATCGGTGATCACCCGCGATCCGCTCCTTGTTTTCATTCGCGAGATGCAAAGAAAAACCGGGGTATTGACAGGGGAAAACATTTGGCGATGGAGATTGGCTAATTATGCACAGGAAAACAACACTGAAGCATTCGACCGGCTGATCAACAAAACTGTACATTATCTGGCTGTTGCGGAGGATAAGAGCTTATTCCGGATTACGGCCGAATCCCGGTTTGATGAAAATGACCCGGTTGTCATGGAAGCCGAATTGTTTAATGCTTCGTATGAACTGATCAACGATCCGGAGGTCGACATCACGATTACCAATTCCGATGGCCGGAATTTTCCCTTTGTCTTTAGCAGAACCAACCAATCCTATTTTCTTAATGCCGGAATTCTTCCTCCTGGAAATTACACCTATGTTGCATCCACACGGGTCGGGCAGAACCGGTACGAAAAAAAAGGGATCTTCTTCATAGAACCGATCAACGCAGAGTTTTACAACCTTGTGGCTGACCATCCGCTGCTTTACAGGATAGCAAATTCGCATGAAGGCAAGATGGTCTATCCTGCGCAAACGGAAACGATTGCTGATCACTTGCTGCAACGTGATGATCTGAAATCGGTCGCGATCAATGAAAGAAAGTTCTCCGACCTTACCGGAGCCCCATGGCTCTTTGTTTTGATCGTGGCGCTGCTGACCCTTGAATGGATCGTAAGAAAAAGGGAGGGATTGTAATCTTAAAGATCCTTTTTTATCAGGGTTCTGAAAACTATTGCAACCATGAGGGTTGCGTAAAGAAGGGGTATGAGTGCTGCTCCCATGGTTACAGTATCCTGGAGGTTTAGTCCCATCATCTTTTTCAGTACCGGAATGGCTGGGTACTCGGTAACACGTAAGACAGCATTGACCGGCAGGTAGGTCGAAATGTCGTTTTTAAAGACCAGCGGACTTTTAAGAAAATAATAGAAAACCGGTTCGATGATCAGGGTATAAAGGGTAAACAGCGCAATCGATAACCCTGTGTTGCGAAAGATAAAACCAAAGAAAAAAGCGTAAAGCATGATCGTCAGGATCGTGATGAAAAAACCGGGGATGAAAACCAGTTTATCAGTGACCATTCCGGCGGTAATGTCGGAGGTATGTGAAATACCAATAATTAAGGCACTGATCGTTACAAAAACAGTGATGATGATGGAGATCAGGAGGATCATATACAGTTTCGACAGCAGGAATTCCGTTTTACTCAATCCGTTCACAACATTCTGACGAATCGTTTTATGGGTGAATTCATTGGTGATCAATATAATGACAAGGATTGCCGGAAAGAGCAGTACATACCGGATACTGGCAAAAAAAGTGATGTTTTGCCAAACTTCCGGGAAGAAATATATATTCACGTGAGGTACAGGGATCGGAAGGTGTTTGTTCATGTTGTCGATCATGTTGTTGATCATGAATTCGGCCATGATAATTCCGAGTGCAAGAAACACAAAATAGAGCCCTGAGAGAATCCAGAATACTTTGTAGGTCTTGATCTTAGTCCATTCGATTTTTAGCAGCCGGATCATTGGTTGTTTTGTAAGAGTTCTAAAAAATGCTGTTCAAGGCTTCTTTTGCGTTCCGAAAGGTGGCTAAGTATCACACCCTGTGAGAATAACCAGTTGTTTAAAGCACCGGGTAATACTTTTTCTTTGAAATAAACTTGTATGAATGAATTGTTGACCTGATGGGATTGATACGCCGGGTGTTCCCGGATCACCTTCAACAGTTTTTCCATATCATCGCCTGCCAGTTCGAAAGAATCTGAAACAGCAAGGACTTCACTCACTTTGCCGTCGAACAACTTTATTCCTTTGCTCAGTACGGCTACATGGGTACAGATTTTCTGTACTTCATCCAACAGGTGGGAGGCCAGCAGGATAGTGGTCCCTTCACGCGCGATCATCATGATTAGTTCCCTGATTTGCACGATGCCCTGCGGATCAAGTCCGTTGGTTGGTTCATCGAGGATCAGGACATCGGGTTTTCCCAACAGGGCAGAGGCAATGGCCAACCTTTGTTTCATCCCGAATGAAAAGGTTTTGAACTTTGTATCTTTTCGTTGTTCCAGGCCGGTGAGTTGCAGGACCCGGTCGATGTCATCTGCCCCTGATTCTTTGATGGCTGCTACGAGCCGGAGGTTGGTGGCTGCGGAAAGATAAGGGTAGAAATTCGGGCTTTCGATTACTGAGCCGATTCTTTTCCTGAGTTCATAATGGGCTGGTTCCCCAAACCATTCAAAGCTGCCCTGATCAGATTTGATCAGATCGAGAAGGATGCTGAGGGTCGTGGTTTTTCCGCTGCCGTTCGGCCCCAGGATACCGAAGATCTGGCCTTGTTCAACTTTCAGCGAAAGATCTTTGATGGCCTGGATCTTTCCGTATCGTTTGGAAAGTCGTTGAATGGATAAAATGGTTTTCAAATAGACTTATGGGTTGGAAGGAGTGGGTTGTAAGATTTTAGACGATTGGTTTCAGAAATTGTTACATTAATTTACCTTAAACGTTGTTCTGTCATGTCTCAGTATTAAGCAGGAACAAAACAGGTACTTTATGGATGTCCGGAGTCAATTTTTTCCAGGCTCCTATTGTTTTGGTTACTATCTGGTTGTGAGTTCCGGTCAGGTCAATTGCGAGGCATAGCAAGGTCGATTCCTGACAGGTTGTTACCAGTGTTTGGAAAAGTTTGAGGTTCCGGTAGGGTGCTTCGATAAATAGTTGGGTCTCGTTAAATTCCCGGGCTTTTTTTTCCAGCTCTTTTATTTTCCTGATCAACAGGGTTTTTTCAGTTGGCAGGTATCCTGAAAAAGCAAATCGTTGGCCGTTCAATCCAGAGGCCATCAGTGCCATCATCAGCGAAGAAGGTCCGGTCAAAGGTGCCACGGGAATGCTCAATTGATGGGCATGTGCTACGATCTGCCAACCGGGATCGGCCACACACGGGAGACCCGCTTCTGAGAGCAATCCCATATCATTTCCCGTAAGAGCCGGCATCAGGATATCCCGTGCATCCAACTCTTTGGAATGTTCATTGAACACACTGAAAGTGAGCGATTCAATCGGGAATGGGGTAGGGACTGTTTTCAAAAACCTGCGGGCAGTGCGGATCTCCTCAACGACAAAGAATTTGAGTCTTCTGATCACCTCCAGGGTACCCTGAGGTATTACCAGATTGGTCGTTCCTTCAGCGATGGGTGCAGGGATGAGGAACAGTGTACCGTTTTTGGTTATGGTAACCATGGTAAATGATCAAGATCACAATTGCCCCCTGACAGGATGATCCCGGTCTTTCTGCCGGCAAAAAGTTCAGGGTAAGTGAGCAGCGCCGCGACGGGTACAGCCGAAGAGGGTTCAATAAGAAGTTTCATCCTTTCCCAGACGGTCCGCATGGCGTGAACAATACTTTCCTCGCTTACTGTGAGGATGTTGTCAACACATTCGAGGATGACGGGAAAGGTCAGGGACCCCAGTGATGTCCTTAGTCCGTCGGCGATGGTTTCGGGATTGACGGAGGGGGTCAGTTGACCGGTGGTAAAGGAGCGCCATGCGTCGTTAGCCTTTTCGGGTTCTGCACCGAAAACGCTCGCTTTCGGGTTGAAAAATTTCGACGCGAGGGCGGTACCGCTGAGGAGTCCTCCGCCACCAACAGGAGCCATGACGATTTCCAGATCCGGAATTTCCTGATTCAGTTCCAGCGCGGCAGTGGCCTGTCCGGCGATGATGCGTTCGTTGTTGTAAGGATGTATCTCGGTAGCGCCTGTTTCGCGCATCACATCACGAAGGGTCTCTTCGCGGGCTTCGAGGGTTGGTTTACAGAAAGTGATCTTTCCGCCGTAATCATGAACTGCATTCACTTTGACTGCAGGGGCGTTGGATGGCATCACGATATAGGCCGGGATGCCGGCTTTTGATGCTGCCCATGAGAGAGCTTGGGCGTGGTTTCCTGAAGAGTGAGTGGCCACTCCCCGTATAAGGAATTGTTTCTCAAGGGTAAGGATGGCATTGGTTGCTCCCCGGGCTTTGAAGGCACCGACTTTTTGAAGGTTTTCACACTTGAAAAAGAGGTGCGAACGGGTGATGCTGTCAAAGTAGGCCGAGGTGACTACGGGTGTATGGTTGATCAGCTTTCCAATCCTGGTCGCTGCTTCCAGTATCTGGTCGGGACCGGGCAGGGTCGGCGGGATCATGCTGAGACAGAACGAATTTATAGTTTAATGCGCTTATCGAGCTCTTCAACGAAAAGCCTGAACTGTTTGTCGGTTTCAACAAGATTGGTGACCGTACGGCAGGCATGAAGCACGGTGGCGTGGTCTTTATTGCCGCAATGGAGCCCGATACTTGCCAGTGATGCTTTGGTATGCTTTTTGGAAAAATACATGGAAAGCTGACGCGCCTGTACAATATCCCTTTTCCTGGTCTTGGTGTGGATCATCTCCACCGGTATGTTGAAATAATCACAGACAACCTTTTGAATATAGTCGATCGATATTTCGCGGGAGGTGTTTTTAACGAATTTATCGATCATCTGCCTGGCCAGCTCCAGGGTAATGGTTTTTTTGTTGAGGGAAGATTGGGCTAAAAGTGAGATATAGGCCCCTTCCAGTTCCCGGATGTTTGAATTGATGCTGTATGCCAGGTATTCAACGACTTCCGGAGGGATTTGGATTCCGTCGTTGTAAAGCTTCTTCTGAAGAATGGCAATACGTGTTTCCAGGTCCGGAACTTGCAAGTCGGCCGAGAGGCCCCATTTGAACCTTGATAAAAGGCGGGGTTCAATCCCTTTCATTTCAACCGGCGCTTTGTCGGAAGTAAGAATGATCTGGCTGCTTTTCTGATGCAAGTGATTGAAAATATGGAAAAAGACATCCTGGGTCTTCTCCTTGCCGGCGAGATGGTAGATATCATCAATGATCAGTACATCAATGATTTGATAAAAATGGATGAAATCGTTCTGGTTGTTGTTTCTAACCGAATCGATGAATTGGCTCATGAATTGATCGGCCGTGACATACAGCACTGTTTTTTCAGGGAAGTTGGCTTTCACCTGCAGACCGATGGCGTGGGCAAGGTGTGTTTTTCCAAGGCCGGTGCTGCTGTATATGAGCAGGGGGTTGAATGCAGTCTTACCGGGATTGTTGGCTACCGCATAGCCGGCTGAACGTGCCAAACGGTTACAATCGCCCTCAATAAAATTATCGAAAGAATAACTTTCAATCAGTTGTGAATTGATACTGATCTTCTTCAATCCAGGTATGATGAAAGGATTGGGTATCTCCTTGGATGTACCTTTGTTTATATCGATAGGCATAGATACCGAAGGATTTGTTGTTGAATTCTTGATACCCGTGGGTATATTAACGGTATAAGGTCCCGGATCCTGCTCCGAACTGTCAACGATAATACTGTATTCCAATCTTCCGTCACTTCCCAGCTCCTTCTTTATAGTCTTTTTAAGCAACCCGATGTAATGCTCCTCCAACCATTCGTAAAAAAACTGACTTGGTACCTGGATAGTCAGCACCTGGTCTTTTAGTTTGATCGCTTTGATGGGCAAAAACCATGTCTTAAAACTCTGGTAGTTGATGTTGTCTTTAATTACTTTCAAACAGTTATCCCAGACCTCAACGGCGTACTTTTCCATTAATTCAATGACATTGAATCAGTTGATTTTTTTCTTTCTTATATAGCTAAACATCAATGAAATGGATTTTTTGTGATGAGAAAAATCCATCGATGTCGGAAAGTTCAATTTAATTAACAAATTTTCGCAAAAAAAGTTTATAAAAAAAATAAATTCCCCTTGATTTTTATTGAAAAATGTATACTGAATTATCTTAGGAATCATTGGATAATCCTCGAAATCCATTTATTTAACTTTCCATCAATTCATTGTAAGGTGCGAAAAACTGAAACGGGGTACTGTTTAAATTTTTTCTAAAATATTAATTCATTAAAGATTAACGATATTTGCAAAATAATTATGTATCTGTTATGCTTCGATTTTACCGGGTTCATTAACTGATAAGGGATCACCCACTTGCAGATCAATTGCCGGATCACGGAGAAGGTTAATTTTTTCATGGAGAACGGGAACCTGGCTTTTTCTGATGAAAAGATGAAGGGTACATTGGTTTTCCCAACCCTGCCCGGTAATTTTAGCGCCCCGTTCCCTGATGATCCGCATGATGTCGTTCATGGCCGGGTAGTTGAAGCGGATCGTGACCGGCAGCATGATGGTTTTCTCAATGATCTGTGCTTGCTCCAACGCTTCTCTGGCGGCTGTCTTATAGGCGTTGATCAATCCGGGGATACCGAGCTTGGTCCCTCCGAAATATCGGATCACCACAATTAAAACATCCGACAAGTCAAAGGAGAGCAACTGTCCATAGATGGGTCTCCCCGCAGAGCCGGAAGGTTCTCCGTCATCATTCATCCGGTACAGCGATTTTTCATAGCCCAACCGGTAGGCGTAACAGAAATGGTTGGCCCCGTGGTGTGTTTTCCGGAAACGTTCCAACGCCGCTTTGATCTCTGCTTCACTGGTCACAGGAATAGCAAAAGCATAGAATTTGCTGGCTTTTTCGCGATATAGCCCCTGCGATTCCGCCTCTATGGAGAGAAAGGTGTCCTGGTCGTTGTCCATTTCTGCTAAATTACTTTTTTTTACCTTCGCCGGATGGAATATGAAGGGCAAATTGTCAGCGGAATCCTCCGGGAGTATAAAGAACGGCTTGCCGGTCTTTACCCGGTTACTGAAATCATGTCGATAACCTACCTTCTCTTTGAACATTTTTCGGGATGGACGAAAACACAGCTCCACCTCTCACCCGATGCGAAACTTCCCCACGACACCAGCCGGTTGTTTAATGAGGCGCTGGAACGGTTATGCCAGGGAGAACCTGTTCAATACATCACCGGTAAAACCTTTTTCAACGACCTGGATTTGAAAGTGACCAGGGAGGTACTGATCCCACGCCCCGAAACAGAAGAATTGAGCCGGTTGATCCGGGCGGAAAACATACAACGACAGTATGAGGAAACAACCGTTCTTGATATCGGCACCGGTTCCGGCTGCCTCGCCCTTGATGTTAAAAAAGCATTCCCTTACGCGGAGGTCACTGCCATCGACATTTCAAAAGAGGCATTGGCTGTAGCTGGTGACAATGCCATACTTAACGGTCTTAATATCAATTTATTCCAAGCTGATATAAAGAATGAAGATGGTTGGGGAGATTTCGGTTTTTTCGATTGGATCATTAGCAACCCTCCTTACGTAAGGGAGTCGGAAAAAGCAGAAATGCATCTGAATGTGAAAGGTTTCGAGCCTCATTGGGCGCTTTTCGTGCCGGATGATGATCCGTTGTGCTTCTATCACTCAATAGGTCGTTTTGCAATGAACCACCTCCGCAGGCCGGGTCAGCTTTATCTTGAAATAAACAGTGCAATGGGAGAGCAGGTCTGCGATTTGTTGAGGCATCTCGGTTTTTCGAAAGTTACGATCTTCCGCGATTTTTATGGCAGAAACCGCTATGTCAGGGCAGATGTCCGGACTGAAATCAGGGATACTTCCTATTGGTATGCTGATAAGGGGTAATTAACGGAGGTTTCGCTCCCCGAAAAGCAGTGTTCCCACCCTGATCATCGTACTCCCTTCCTCAATGGCCAGGGGATAGTCACCCGACATGCCCATGGAAATCTCCTTAAAGTCAGGGTTATCCCGAAAATAGCTGTTCTTCATCAGAAGATAATAGTGGTAAAGAGTAGAGAATTCCTTGCGAATCAATGCTGTATCTTCAGTAAAACTAGCCATTCCCATGACACCGATGATCCTGAGATGGTCACACTGCGCTAATGTTTCACTTTCGAGCAAGTGTGCAGCTTCCTCCCAATTCATCCCATATTTGGTCTCCTCTGTGGCAATATGAAATTGAAGCAGGCAGTGGATGATCCGTTTATTTTTGACCGCTTCCCTGTTGATCACAGGCAGCAGTTCCTCACGGTCAACAGCTTGGATCAGGTGAACAAAAGGGGCAATGTACTTTACTTTGTTCGATTGGAGGTGACCGATAAAATGCCATTCGATATCAGCCGGAAGCTGCTGGTGTTTTTCCTCCATCTCCCGGGCTTTGTTCTCCCCGAAAACCCGCTGTCCGCATTGGTAGGCCTGTAATATCATCTCAACGGGTTGGGTCTTTGAAACTGCAACCAATTGGACCCTTTCCGGCAACTGAGCCTTCAACCAGGCGATATTTTCTTCGATGGAACTCAATCTTTTACTTTATACCGGCAAATTTACAAATTTGAGGTTATCCATCTTCGGTGTACCTTTGCACTTTTGATCTGCATGAAAAAAATCTTTCACAGTTTTCTCCTCCAGTTTCTCTTCTGGATCCTTTTTTTCAATTTGACGCGGGCTGTCTTCCTGCTTTACCATTGGCCGATTATCAGGGTGGAACGGATTCCTTTGGCAGAACTTCTCGGAGTTTTTTGGTTTTCCTTCAAACTCGACCTGGCAACGGCTTGCTATTTTATGTTTATTCCATTTCTACTTTTGTTGGTACAGAGTCTATACAGTCCACGCTGGCTGAACCGGGTCAACCAGATTTATACCTTTCTTCTTATAGTGTTTTATTCCCTGACAACGACAGGGGAGATGGGTATCTATTCAGAATGGAAGACCAAACTGACCTATAAGGTGATCAAATACCTGAGCCATCCTTCTGAGATATATAATTCAGCGGAGACGGGAACATTTTACCTGCTTCTGGCCATCTTTGTGGTGATCTCGGCTTCCGGTATTTTTTTGTACCTCCGATTTTTTTATCGGGAACTCAACGCAGTCAAACGGAACCTGTGGTTTTCAGGCGGGTTATTGTTGCTTGTCCCCGGATTTCTCGTGGCAGGTATGCGCGGTGGTTTCCAGCAGATACCCATCAATCAAAGCCAATCCTATTTTTCGGGTTACAATATTCTGAACATCGCCGCAGTCAACAATGCTTTTAATCTTTATATCAGTGTTTTTGAAAACCTTCAAAATTTCGAAAGAGATCCTTATGTGTTTATGGATCAAAGCCGGGCTGATACCATTTTCAAACAGATTTATGCCACTCCCGCGGATTCCACTGTTAAAATATTGACCGCGACAAGGCCCAATATTGTCATGATCATTCTTGAAAGTTGGTCGGCCGACTTGATCCAATCGCTGGGAGGAGAAGCAGGGATCACTCCCGAATTTCATCAACTGGAAAAGGAGGGGATTCTCTTTGACCAGGTTTATGCCTCGGGATCACGGTCGGAACAAGGAATGGCATCCATTTTTGGAGGTTTTCCCGCCCATCCGGTGAGTTCTATAACGGTCCAGCCGGATAAATTTGTGAAACTCCCGAGCCTTGTACTGACCCTTAAAGAGAAGGGCTACGCTACCGCTTTTTACTTTGGGGGGCAGCTCATCTATGGCAATATTAAAGGGTACATTATTTACAATGGTTTCGAGAAGATAATGGAGGTGTATGATTTCCCAAAATCCTTGCCCCGCGGCAAGTTGGGTATACATGATCAGTTTACACTCGGCTACATGGAGCATGACCTGGCCAGGAGCAAACAACCCTTTTTCGCCGCACTTTTTACACTCAGCACTCACTCTCCCTGGGACCAGCCTTCCGAAAAGCCTCTGAAATGGGGTGATAATGAACAGGAGTACATCAATGCAGCCTGGTACACCGACCGCTGCCTGGGAAATTTTTTCAGACAGGCTCGCCAGACAAACTGGTACGACAGCACCCTTTTCATCCTGATAGCTGACCACAGCCATAACTCTTATCGCAACTGGCATCCCCAATCGAAGGAGTACCACAGGATCCCGTTATTGTTTGTGGGACCGGTCATCAGGGAGGAGTACCGGGGCACCACCATCAGCAAGACCGGTAATCAGCATGATATAGCCGCTACCCTGCTGGCGCAGATGGGAATATCTTCTGCTCCTTTTCGATACAGTAAAAACCTTTTAAACCCCCTGGTACCCGATTTTGCCTATTATTCCACTGAAGATGGTGTGGGTTGGTTTTCTCCCGACGGGTATTTCACTTACGATAAAGGAACCGATTTTTATTACTGGTGGAGCGATCCGCATTTAAATGAAAAAAACCGTCTGCAGGGCCAGGCTTACCTGCAGACGGTTTTTTCAGATTACATGGATAAGTAGCTTAATCCAACGTATGAACTACCAGTCCGGAGCGCAATTTGGGTTCGAACCAGGTAGTTTTCGGAGGCATGATGTTACCGGAATCGGCAATATCGATCAGTTGTTTCATGGAGACGGGATACAACGCGAAGGCAACTTTCATCTCCCCGCTGTCAACCCTTTTCTTTAATTCGCCAAGACCTCTGATACCGCCTACAAAATCAATCCGGTTGGAGGTTCTAAGGTCTTTGATCCCCAGGATTTCATCGAGTACCAGTCGGGAAAGGATGGTGACATCAAGTACTCCGATAGGATCGTTATCCTGGTAAGTTCCCGGCAACGCAGTCATCGAATACCATTCTCCTTCTAAATACATTCCGAAGTTGTGCAGGTGCCCGGGTTTGTAAATTTCACGGCCGATTTTCGTTACGGTGAATACTTTTGAGAGTTTTTCCAAAAGACCGGCGGGAGTCAGGCCGTTAAGGTCTTTTACCACCCGGTTGTAGTCGATGATCGACAATTGGTTGTCGGGAAAGTGTACTGCCAGGAAATAGTTGTACTCTTCCATGCCGTTGTGGTGGGGATTGTTCAGTCGTTTTTCATTTCCCACCAGGGCAGCTGCAGCAGTACGATGGTGGCCATCGGCCACATAGGTAAACGGAATGGCGGCAAAGAGGGTAGTGATTTGGCGGATCAGTTGGTCGTTGTCAATCACCCAGAAGTGGTGACCTACACCATCGACGGCGATGAAATCATAGACCGGTGCATTTTGTTTGATGTAAGCAGCGATGATGGCATCGATGGCCGGAACGGCAGGGTAGGTAAAGAAGACAGGTTCCATGTTGGCATTGGTAATACGAACATGTTTCATCCGGTCTTCTTCTTTGTCTTTTCGGGTGAGTTCGTGTTTTTTGATGATGCCGTTCATGTAATCATCCACGCCGGCACATCCCACGATCCCGTACTGGGTTTTCCCATTCATGGTTTGGGCGTAGATGTAAAGCAACTCCTTGTCATCGGGTTGCAACCAACCTTTTTCCCTGAATTGTAAGAAATTTTCTTTTGCTTTAAGATAAACTTCTTCGGCATGGACATCGGTTCCTTCCGGAAGATCGATTTCAGGTTTGATGATGTGAAGCAGTGAGCAAGGATTTCCTTCGGCTTCTGTTTTTGCTTCCTCAGAATTCAACACGTCGTACGGTCTGGATGCCAGTTTGCTGACGATCTCCTTTGGGGGTCTGAGTCCCCTGAATGGTTTTAAAATAGCCATAGTTAAATAAAATAGTGATAAATAAGATGTAAATAGAATAAGTCATAATGAAGCGCCGTTCAGGCCCTTCATCGATAGCGTTTGATTGTTTCTTTTCGGGGAAGGTCAGATATCTTCTTCCTCTTCTTCTGATTCTCCCGGTTTAACACTGCGTTGAAGCGATCCGATCAGTGCGCCGATCATTTTAGTCATTTCCATCAGATGATTTTTTGAGTCATCAAATGCGGCAGCAGAGATAAAAGAGTGGTTCCTGGCAATGGTGGAAAGGACCACACATTCCCTGACTGAACTTTTTGCCATTTTCAAATAGTAAACGAACTGACTTTTATTTCTCGATGATCCTTCGGCAATGTTCAGGGCAATACCGTTAGCAGAGATGAGGAAACGGTCAAAAAAAGTCTTGGCAAGCGGGTCGCCGGCCATGTTTTTAGCTACCTGGTAAACCCATTCGACGTAGTCCAGGGCTTTGTGGTAGATTCTCAGATCTTCAAACCTGAAGAAGGTAGCAGGTCTTTCGTGTTCGTTTTCCATGCTGAGGGTGGCTTAAATCGTTTGGTCAAGAGATCGGATGGCAGGATTTATTTGTTCACCTGAAAAGTTTTATCGCCATGTTTGATAAAATTGACGATTTGCTTTGCGGCAGCGATTCCGGCGTTGATGTTGGCTTCCTCGGTCTGTGCACCCATTTTTTTGGGAGTGCAGAAGAATTTTGCTTTGAAACCAGTTTCAATTTCGGCTTTATTGGTTGGTTCAACGTCTGACAGGTAGGCAAAATCTTTCCTGTCCTGAAACATTTTCAGCAAGTCTTGTTCGTGAATCACCTCGGCCCTTGCGGTATTGACCAGGCAGGCAGGGGCAGGCATCTTGGACAGGAGAGCGTAGTTGATGGATTGTTTAGTCTGGCTGTTGGCAGGGATGTGCAGGGAGATAAAATTACAGGTTTGGTAGAGTTCTTCCACTGTTGCTATCCACTTTACATCGTCTTTTTCTATCTCCTGGCGGGGGATGAAAGGATCAAAGGCGTACACTTCCATGCCGAATCCGCGGGCGATGCGGGCGACATTTTTGCCAACGTAGCCGTAGGCATGGATCCCAAGTTTTTTGCCCATCAGTTCGCTTCCGGATTTTCCATTGTAGAAATTCCGGGCGTAATAGACCATCATACCCAGGGCCAATTCAGCAACTGCATTGGAGTTTTGGCCGGGGGTGTTCATAGCTACAACACCGCGGGCGGTGGCTGCAGCCAGGTCAATGTTATCGTAGCCAGCGCCGGCTCTGACAATGATCTTCAGGTGGGAACCGGCTTCAATAACCGCTTTGGTTGCTTTGTCGCTGCGGATGATCACGGCATCAACATCTGCGATGGCTTTGATAAAATCATCCTGGCTGGTATAGTTTTCTAACAGGTTCAATTCGAATCCTGCCTCTTCAACCACCTTCCGGATCCCCTTTACGGCGGCAGGGGCGAAAGGTTTATCGGTGGCAATCAATACTTTTGTCATGGTCGTTTACAGGTTTTGTTTTTCAAATTCGTGCATTGCATCGATTAAGGCCTGGATGCTTTCAAGTGGCAGGGCGTTGTAAGTGGAAGCGCGGAATCCTCCGACCGAACGGTGACCTTTGATACCGATCATTCCTTTGGATTTGGCGAATTCCATAAAGGCCTCTTCCTTATCTTTGTACTGCTCTTTCATAACGAAGCAGATGTTCATCAGGGAGCGGCTCTCCTTTTCAACAGTACCGACGAACATTTTGCTGTTGTCGATGGCATCATATAGCATTCCGGCTTTTTTCAGGTTGTTGGCTTCGATTGCTTTCACACCGCCAAGGTTCTTGATCCAACGGAGGGTTTCCATACAGGTATAGATGGCAAATACCGGCGGAGTATTGTACAGCGAAGGATCCTTCAGGTGAGTGGCATAATTGAGCATGGAAGGAATTTTGCGGTCAACTTTTCCGAGAATTCCATCTTTGATGATCACGAAAGTGACTCCTGCAGGGCCCAGGTTTTTCTGTGCGCCGCCATAAATCAGGTCATATTTGGCAACGTCAACAGGCCGGCTGAGGATATCCGATGACATGTCGGCGATCAGGGGAACAGGACTGTCGATATCAGTCCGCAATTCGGAACCATAGATCGTGTTGTTGGTGGTGATATGGAAATAATCCACATCGGTCGGGATGGTAAAACCTTTGGGAATATAAGTAAAGTTTTTATCCTTGGAGGATGCGACCACATTCACTTCTCCGAAAAATTTAGCTTCTTTGATTGCTTTTTCAGCCCAGACACCGGTTTCAAGGTAGGCTGCTTTTTGTTTGAGGAAGTTGTAAGGAACCATACAGAACTGCAGACTGGCTCCTCCGCCAAGAAAGATCACCTGGTAGCCTGCGGGAATGTTCAACAGCTCCTTGAACAATGCCATGGTCTCATCCAGGATAGCTTGAAAGTCTTTACTGCGATGGGAAATTTCCAGCAGGGATAATCCGATACCGTTCAGGTCGAGGACCGCTTTAGCAGAATTCTCAATGGCGATGCGCGGCAGAACAGAAGGCCCGGCATTAAAATTGTGTTTTTTCATGACAATGAGTTTTTTGAGTTATAATTGATTAATGTTGAATGAGCAGTATAATTCACGAAACAAAGTACGTCAAATTATTTCGGATCTCAAAAATATAAATTTAATTCCCTAAAAGCAAATCATTAACCTTTTCTTTCCATGGTTTTGCTGCAATTGAATGATTTCGTCTATTTTTGTAAAAAACCATTATGATTCCCGACGATCGGATCGATTCCTTTATCCGGCTGGGCAGGTGGCTGAAAGCGTTTTCTTCAACTCCAGAAAACGTCAAATACGCTGAACTTTATTACATTGTAAAAAAAGCCGCAATTGCTAATCCATGGTTTACGATCAGCAACATCCTGATGTCGTTCAAAGCTTTGGGAGAAATGCTGGAATCAGAAAAAGTGCTGCGGTGGATGACTCCCTACCGCGACCGGCTCGATCCGTCCCACCAACCCCGTGTAGTCGGTTTGGTGATGGCAGGTAACATTCCGGCCGTGGGTTTTCACGACTTACTGTGTGTTCTGGCAGCAGGAGATACTGTTAAGGTAAAACTTTCCTCTTCCGACCAGTTGCTGATTCCTTCCATCACCCGTTGCCTTACAGAGCTTGAGCCCGCCTGGAACAACCGGATTGAGTATGTTACAGAAACCCTGTCAGGATTTGATGCCGTGATTGCTACCGGAAATGACAACACGGCCCGCTATTTTGAATACTATTTTGGAAAATATCCCCACATTATTCGGAAAAACCGGAACAGCATTGCTGTCCTGACCGGTAATGAAACCTCTCATCAATTAAAAGAGTTGGCGGGTGATATCCTTCACTATTTCGGACTGGGATGCCGCAGTGTTTCCAAACTTTTTCTTCCGAAAACATTTGATAAACAGCGAATAATCAATGAATTGATTCCCTTTTCAAACTATCTTGATCATCATAAATTTGCCAACAACCACCAATATCGGAAGACCATCCTGACGATGAACAACGTTCCCCATACCGATGCCGGACCGCTCCTGTGGGTTGAAGATCGCACCATCGCTTCTCCCATCGGGGTGATTCATTATGAATTTTATGACGATTTATCAGTGTTGGCTAACCGTTTGGAGCAGGAAAAAGATCAAATCCAATGCATTGTCGGCGAATCTACGCTTCCTTTCACAACCGTATCTTTTGGCAAAGCTCAGTCTCCTGAACTTTGGGATTATGCCGATCAGATCGATACAATGGATTTTCTTCTGTCAATAAATGAATAAATCCTTTGTAATTCAAAAAGAATTCCCTACTTTTGCACCCTCATAAAAAACCTTCTTCCAATGAAAAAAGATATTCATCCGAAAGATTACAGATTGGTGGTTTTCAAAGATATGTCGAACGAATATGCCTTTCTGTCAAAATCAGCAGTGAAAACCAAAGAGACGATCGTTTGGGAAGATGGCCTGGAATACCCGCTGGTCAAACTGGAAATTTCTCATACTTCTCATCCCTTCTACACCGGTAAGATGAAACTGGTGGATACTGCCGGACGTGTGGATAAGTTTAAAAGCCGCTATCAGAAACACATGGAGATGAAAGCAGCAAGATAAACCGCTCAACCCTGTAAAAAAGGCCTCCATCTCAAAAGGGGGCCTTTTTTTTATTTAATAATTTCTAATTTTGTAACCAACACAACCATATAACTACCAGGAGCACATGAACTATATCCTTTTTGATGAGAGCATTGTCCGGACCAATCTGTTGCCCCTAACCTTTATGAGACCCGTGGCCGACATCCGCGTGGGCATCCTGACCATCCGTGAAAAGTGGGAAAAGCAATTAAAAGCTAAAACATCTTCACTGACAGAAAATTATCTTACCCCGAAATTTCCTATCATCCGTGAAAATGAAAATGTCCTGATCAACGGCTCGGTCTGTCCGAACGAGGAGGTGATCTCCGCCATTAAAAACCTGAAGAAAAACCAGATTATCCTGTTCAACGATACCATCATTGCCCTTCACGTAATGGAAGGAGAACTGGATAAAATAGGTGAATCGGCTTCTGAAGGGATCGAAGAAATCAAGCTCTCCAACCCGCCTCTCAAAATCAACCATACCTGGGAAATTTTTTCCAAGAATGACATAGCCATCCGCGAGGATTTCACGCTTTTAACAAAGGGCAGGAAATCACAAAAAATCAGCGGCACGAACCGTGTTTTTGGTGAGAACGAGATCTTCGTCGAAAAAGGAGCTAAAGTAGAATGTGCTATCCTCAACGCTACAACGGGACCTATTTACATCGGAAAAGACGCTGAGGTCATGGAGGGAGCCACAATCAGGGGACCTTTCGCACTCTGTGAGGGAGCTCAGGTAAAAATGGCTGCCAAAATATACGGGCCTACTACGATCGGTCCCTGTTGCCGCGTGGGCGGGGAGATCAATAACTCGGTCCTGTTCGGTTTTTCGAACAAAGCACACGATGGTTTCATGGGGCACTCCGTTATCGCTGAATGGTGTAACCTGGGCGCCGACACCAACACTTCCAACCTTAAAAATACTTATGACAACGTGCGGTTGTGGAGTTATGGCAAACAAACTTTTGTCGATACACACCTTCAGTTTTGCGGATTGATCATGGGCGACCATTCTAAATGTGCCATCGATACGCAATTCAATACCGGGACAGTAGTTGGAGTGAGCGCCAATATTTTTGGATCAGGGCTGCAACGGAATTTTATTCCAAGTTTTACCTGGGGCGGTACCGCCGGCCATACCAATTACGACATTAAAAAGGCCCTAAAAGTAGCAGAGATCGTTTTCAAACGCCGGCACCGGACTCTTGATGATATTGAAAAAGAGCTCCTGACGAACGTTTACAGCATTACTATGAAAAACAAGTTCCTGTAAACTTTTCAATCTGGCACAAATATTGTCATTGCCTAAGCCCTGTCCTTTTGGCCAGGGTTTTTGACATTTTGACGTAACTGGTAATAGCTTTCTGAATGGAAAAAAATAACCTCTTCTTGTCCGACATCATGGATTCCGAAACAGAATATATCCCTTTGCTCTCCTCCGAAGATGAGGAAGTGATGAACAGTGAAGAGATCCCTGAAATTCTTCCCATCCTTCCGCTTCGCAACACAGTTCTCTTTCCCGGTGTGGTAATTCCCATCACCGTAGGACGCGATAAATCGATCCGGCTGATCCGCGATTATTACAAAGGAAACCGTACGATTGGCGTCGTGGCGCAGAAAGCATCAGAGATGGAAGACCCCGATTTTGAGGATCTTCACCAGGTAGGAACCGTTGCACATATACTTAAAATCCTGCAGATGCCCGACGGGAGCAATACGGCCATCATCCAGGGAAAAAGAAAGTTCAGACTGAATGAAATGATCCAGTCTGAACCGTACATCATGGCACGGGTGACTCCCTTCGAAAAAAACAATCCCTTACCGGCCGACGACAGCGAATTCCATGCACTGATCTCCTCTCTTAAAGACCTGGCCGTTCAGATCATCTCCAAATCACCCAATATTCCATCTGAGACAGCTTTTGCGATCAAAAACATTGAAAGCCCTTCGTTTCTCATTCATTTCATCTCTTCAAACCTTACAATCGATGTGAATGAAAAACAAAAACTACTGGAAATCATTGATCTGGCTGAATGTGGAAACAAAGTACTGCTCCAGCTGACCAAAGAACTTCAGATGCTTGACCTGAAACAGCAGATTCAGAACAAGGTGAAAACTGACCTTGACAAGCAACAACGCGACTTTCTTCTGAACCAGCAGCTTAAAACGATCCAGGAAGAGTTGGGAGGAAATCCAAACGCCCAGGAAATTAATGTGCTCCGTGAACAGGCAAAAAAGAAGAAGTGGAACAAAGAAGTCAATGAGGTCTTCGAAAAAGAGATGGCCAAACTGCAACGGATGCACCCTATGGCTGCAGAATACTCCGTGCAGGTGAACTACCTGGAAACCCTCGTCCAACTGCCATGGAGTGAATATACTGAAGACAATCTGGACCTTGACCATGCGAGGCGAATTCTGGATGAAGACCATTTCGGACTGGAAAAAGTCAAAGAACGGATCATCGAATACCTTGCCGTGATCAAGCTGAAAAAAGACCTGAAATCGCCCATTCTTTGCCTGGTTGGTCCCCCGGGAGTGGGTAAAACTTCCCTTGGGAAATCAATTGCACGGGCACTTGGCAGAAAATACACCCGGATGTCGTTGGGTGGATTGCGCGATGAATCGGAACTTCGCGGACACCGCAAGACCTACATCGGGGCCATGCCGGGCCGTATCCTGCAAAGTCTGAAGAAAGTGAAATCATCGAATCCCGTCTTTGTCCTTGATGAAATCGATAAAGTATTGGGAATGAATATTAACGGCGATCCTCAAGCCGCTTTATTGGAAGTGCTTGACCCGGAACAGAACAATGCCTTCCACGACAACTTCATGGAGGTTGATTACGACTTGTCGCGGATCATGTTCATTGCCACGGCCAATACACTGAATACAATTCACCCGGCATTGCGTGACCGCATGGAGATCATTGAATTACCGGGCTACCTGATGGAAGAAAAAGTGGAGATCGCCTCCCGTCACCTCGTTCCGAAACAGATGAAAGAACACGGTCTGAAAAAGAACCAATTGGTCTTTTCACCTGAACTTCTCAGCCAGATCATTGAAGATTACACCCGTGAATCGGGAGTAAGAGGTCTTGAAAAAGGCATCGCAAAGATCATCCGGAGCAAAGCCAGGATGATCGTCAATAAAGAAAAGTTTAATAAAAATCTTGACCAAGAAAGCCTTAAAACCATCATGGGGATCCCGATTTTTAAAGTGGAGAAATCGCTTCCCAATGACCTGGCAGGAGTAGTGACAGGATTAGCATGGACTATGACCGGTGGAGAAATTCTCTTTGTGGAAGTGAGCCTGAGTAAAGGGAAAGGCGATCTGACGTTGACAGGGAACCTGGGCGACGTCATGAAAGAGTCGGCTACCATCGCGTTGGCTTATCTGAAAGCACATTCGGAGGACTTTGGAATCGATCCTGAAGTTTTTCAGAAATGGAATGTTCACATCCATGTCCCTGAAGGCGCCACTCCGAAAGACGGCCCCAGTGCAGGGATCACCATGTTTACCGCCCTGGCTTCTGCCTTCACCCAACGGAAAGTCCGTAACCACCTGGCGATGACCGGAGAAATAACTCTTCGGGGGAGAGTTTTGCCGGTAGGAGGAATCCGTGAAAAGATGTTAGCTGCACGCAGGGCTTCCCTCACCGATATCGTTCTCTCAAAAGAGAACAGGAAAGATATCGAAGAGATCAAACAAGATTATATTGAAGGGCTGACCTTTCACTATATCGAAGAGATGAAGGAGATCGGCGAACTGGCGCTCACCCCCGAAAAAGTCTCCCATCCGATCCGTTTCGAGTAAAAGGAGTACGACGCTTTGGCAAGACCTTAACCATAGCTAATTATCCGACGAAGGCAATAAGGGAGTGGATGGTTCTGCGATAAAAAAGGTAGTCTGCTTTTTCAGCAATATTTTGTCGTACGGATCGAAGGTCACTTTCACCGGCCGATGAGTGAAAATCCAATCAAATTGCTGGTGATTGACGCTGTTAATCACCCGGAGCAACGTGTCGGAACCATCGCTGAAAATCACTCTGAATTCAAGCGGCATGGTAAAGAAACAGGTTCCCTTTTGCAGTTGGTCGATCCTGATATCCATCCGGTAGCCTCCATTTGGCTCGGTCGAGAGGGTAACATGATTTTCATAGATCGGATGATCAGGGTGATATACCCATTCATCAAAAAACCATTCCAGCTTTGTTCCGGAATATCTTTCAAATTTCCCAACAGCCGTGCGGGTCGAAATGTTTTTAAACATCAGATCAGGGTCGGTGGCATAACTTTTCAGGGTCGTAAAAAAAACAGAATCTCCCAAAACGTACCTGAGTTGATGAAGGACACAGGCCCCTTTGTAATAGACGACCGGCAGGCTGTAGAGAATATTTCCAGGCGGCACTTCGTCCATCCATGCGGGCTGATAAAGGGCCCACCCGGGATTATCACTCAGGTAATAGCCGGCGATGGTTCTCATGCCCTCCCTGTATGTACTGTCGCCACGTGTATTTTCTACCCAAAGGTTCTGACAATAGGTTGCAAAACTTTCATTCAGCCACACATCGGCCCAGGTTGCGCAGGTGATCAGATCGCCAAACCAATGGTGGGCATGCTCGTGGGCCAGCAGGTTCGGATCCTCGTATCCGCCGGGCTGCAGGTTGATCATTGTCTGGTTCTCCATACCGCCCCATTGAAACAGATTGTTTAGTGTAGCAAAACCGATTTTTTCAAAAGGATACCGACCAAAACACGCTTCATAAAAAGCGGTGATGCTTTCAAGCGCCTCAACTGCTTTCTCAAGGGATTCACCGGGTTTATAATAGAGTAGCAGGGGAATTTTCTCCACCGGGTTCCCCTTATGAGAGAGGGAACCGTGGTACACCATCCAATGCGTACGCGAGGATACCGACATCAGATAGGTAGCCAGCGGATCCTTTGAAACCCAATGGTACACAAGTGTATCTGCTACCAAGACAGAATCGGCCAGCGAACCATTTGAACCCAGGCGAACAGTAGGAGGGACTTTGGCTTCCAGTTCCCACAAAGCTTTGTCCGACGGAAGATCCTGACAAGGAAACCACTTGCGGGCTCCTTCCGGAGGGGAATCGGTGAAAAACCAACCGTTACCGCAAAATACTGCCTGATCCATGACCTCCGCGTGCCGATAAAAAATAACCACGGTGGCTTGTTCTCCTTGTTTATAAGCCCTTTTCAACCGGAT
>CALMDO010000051.1 GCA_937862805.1 uncultured Bacteroidota bacterium | reverse complement strand
TCGGTTATTACCGCATTGTGGTCGGACTGGTGATCATCATCCTGCTGATTACGGGCAAAAGTTTAACCATCCTGTAATGTCATTCCAGTTTGAAAAAGGGGAGATCCTGCTGGTTGGTAAACCTTATTCCTGGACCTCTTTCGATGTGGTGGGCAAAATACGCTCACTGATCCGCCGTTACACGGGATTAAAAAAAATAAAAATCGGACATGCCGGCACCCTCGATCCGTTGGCTACGGGATTGCTGATCCTTTGTACGGGCAAATTCACTAAACGGATAGAAGAGTTCCAGGAACTGGACAAGGAATACACCGGTACTTTCAGATTGGGGATCACCACCCCTTCGTATGACCTGGAGACTGAACCCGGTGTGGCGCGGCCGGTGGACCACCTGACCCCTGAAGCACTGGTTGAAGCTGCAGCGAAGCTTACCGGCACCTACGACCAGGTGCCCCCCCTCTATTCTGCCCGGTGGATCGACGGGAAAAGAGCTTACACCTTTGCCCGTAAGGAGGTCGACAAGCCAATCGAACCCCGCAAGGTGACCATTACCGCTTTTGAACTGTCGGGGATTGCTTTACCGGAGATAGAATTCAGGGTGGTTTGCAGCAAAGGTACTTATATCCGTTCACTGGCGCGCGATTTCGGGGAAGCCCTTGGTTGTGGAGCCCATCTTACTGCCCTTTGCCGCACCCGGATCGGCCCGTATCACCTCAGGGATGCATTTACGCTGCAGGAAATAGAAGAACAAATTCAATGGAGCGGACTGCAGGAGCCATCGTCAACGCAATGAAATTCATTCATCCGAAGATATATTTTGAAACATTATGACATCTTTTAAAAAAACTGCATGGCGCCCCATAACGTTGGTCTCAGCCGGACTGATCGTTGGGGTTTTGATCGTTGTACTCCTCCTGACGGTTAACAGAAATGGCAGGGATTCCAGGCGTCAGCACGAGTTTTACCTGGCCTCGCTCAACAAAACGGCACCGGTAAAACAAAAAGCCTCCGGGAAAAAAAATCTTGATGAGCCGGGAATGGCAGCTTTTCATGATTTTCTGATGACTTTTGATCCTGCCACCGGCAAAGTCCCTCGCGAACGGCTCTTTGCAGCCAGGGAACAGACCCGGCGCCTGGAAACCCTCAAGCAACGCGATCCTTTTCAATGGCAGGGCTATCCGTCGGATATGGGCGGACGAACCCGCGCCATAATGTTCGATCCCAACGATCCCCAGCATAAAAAAGTCTGGGCCGGAGGAGTGACGGGGGGCTTGTGGTACAATAACGATATCACCCTGGCTTCCAGCCCGTGGATCCCTGTAGGGGACTTTTGGTGCAACCTCTCCATTCGTTGCCTGACGTATGACCCGATGGATCCGCAAATGTTTTATGCGGGTACCGGCGAGGTGGAGACAGCCATGCAGACCTACCGGGAAAGCTCCGGATTGGGTTTTGGCATCTTTCGCTCGACCGACGGCGGGAGTACATGGAATCCCATTCCCGGAACCGAACAGTTTGCCTATATCACCGACCTCGTGATCAGGGTTGAAAACGGCCAGAGTGTGATCTATGCCGGTGTAGCCTCCGGACTGTACAAAGACAGCCAGCACCAAAGTCTTCCTTCCGACGGGCTTTTCCGGTCAACTGATGATGGTGCCACCTGGCAGCAGGTCCTTCCGCTGATCCAGGGATCAGAAGTGCCTTATTGTGTTTCGGATATCGCGCTCGGAGCCGACAACAGAATCTATGTCGGAACGCGCCCCAACCTCGACGGCGAAGGCGCTGCCGTATTGCTCTTTTCTGACGATGGCTCCAACTGGACTGTCAATACCCAGTATCAGGCAGAAATACTGAATACCCCGTCACGGAACATCCCCGGGAGGGTCGTATTGGCTCCGGCCCCCTCTGATGCAAATGTTGTTTACGCCCTGGTTGCTTCGGGCAATGTGAATTCCTCCAACGGTTTCCAGTATTTTTATTGCTATCACATCCTCCGTTCGGCAGATAAGGGGCTGACATGGACCAAAAAGAACCTTCCGGGAGATCTGACTTCCGGGAATAATTTTGCTACCATCGCCTGGCATGCCCTGGATATCGCGGTTGATCCCAACAATTCCAACGCTTTGTACATCGGCGGACTGGACCTTCACAAGTCGGTTACCGGTGGAAACAATTGGATAAGGGTAAGCAACTGGGCCGACATGTACTATGGAGGAGGACCCGATTACGTCCATGCCGACCAGCATGCCATCGTGTATCGTCCCGGATCTTCTAATGAAATTGTCTTCGGCAGCGACGGCGGTGTCTTTTATACAGCCAATGGAAGTACAGCCAATCCCACCATGGAAGAACACAACAAAGAGTACTCCACCCTCCAGTTCTACTCCTGTGCACTGTACCCCGAACCCGGGATCATGCAGTTTTATGGGGGGCTCCAGGACAACGGTTGCCTCTTTTATCTTGGTAATAATCTAACTATTAATGACATGGTCAGCGGAGGCGATGGCGCTTATTGTTTTTATGACAAAGACGAGCCCGGAATTTCCATCACCTCGCTGTACTATAACCAGTATTACGTTTTCGTTGACGGAAACATGCAGAATGTGCTGTCTAATTGGTCAAGCGGCACTTTTGTCAGCGCAGCCGATCTGGACTACAAAAAGAATTATCTCTTTTGCAATGCCGTGGATTATATAGGCGGTCATCAGGACCAGATACTGCGGTTATCAAACCTTACCGGGAATGGTTCAGGGACCTTTCTAAACCTGAATACAGGCGTTCCTGTGTACTTTTCAGCGCTAACCTGGTCGCCTTATTCCCCGACAGGAAAATCGACGCTGTTCGTTGGTTCCCAGTCGGGGAGGTTATTTCGTGTGACAGAAGCCCAGTCGAACGCTCCGCTCGTAACAGAGATCGGCGATCCTGACTTCCCGATGGCCAACATTTCGTGCATTGCCCTTGGAAATTCACAGGATACCATCATGGTGACCTTTTCCAACTTTGGCGTCTCTTCAATATGGCAGACATACAACGGCGGAAGTTCCTGGCAAACCATCGAAGGGAACCTGCCCGATATGCCGGTACGGTGGGCTATTTATCATCCGGAAAACAACAAGATGGCGATGATTGCCACGGAAACGGGCGTTTGGCATTGTGTCAATCTGTCGGCAGGCAATGTGGAGTGGTTCCCTGTGAATACCGGGATGGCCAATGTAAGGGTCGACATGTTGCAGATGCGCGCATCGGATCACACGGTGTTGGCAGCAACCCACGGCCGTGGGATGTTCTCCACAGTATGGGATGTTACCACCGGATCTCCCGGCATGGAAAAGCCGGTTTTCGGCTTGTTCCCGAATCCTTCGCATGGGAAGATCTTTGTTTTTTTGCCATCTGCCACCTCCTCCGTTTTTTCAGTCACGGTAACGGATGCTCTCGGCAAGGCTGTTATTCGTTGTCAGATCACCAGTGATGCGCAACATGGAACAAGGGAACTCAACCTCTCTTCCCTTCCGAAGGGAATCTATTGGGTTACGCTGGAATCCGCAGGTGCGAAAACAAGTTCAGAGAAAGTAATTTTGTATTAGTAACGACCAGATGGGGTTTAAAAATTATCAGTTATTCTCTCCGGAGTATTATATGACGGAGGCGTTAAGAGAGGCGCAAAAAGCTTTGGACCGCGATGAAGTGCCGGTGGGGGCTGTGATTGTTTGCAACAAAACGATCATTGCCCGCGCGCACAACCTCACGGAAACGCTTCATGATGTAACGGCTCATGCCGAGATGCAGGCTTTTACTGCTGCTGCCGGATATCTGGGAGGTAAATACCTGAACGAATGTACGCTTTTTGTCACCCTTGAACCTTGTGTAATGTGTGCAGGGGCTGCTTTCTGGACCCGTTTGGGAGGAATGATCTATGGGGCATCGGATGAAAAACGCGGTTACACCCTCACCGGTGCTTCGCTATTGCATCCCGGGACCCAGGTGGCTTCGGGAATCCTGGCGGCCGAAAGCAGGCAATTGTTGCAGGAATTTTTCAAAAGAAAAAGGACATGATCGGAACCATTGACAACCTGATAAATTTATTGGGTGAGTTTTTCCAGAAGAAAGAGATCCTGAATCTGATCAAAGAAGTGGGAGAAATTTCGGGATTGCTGTGGGAGCGCGGATGGGCCGAAAGGAATGCCGGGAACTTTTCGATCAACATTTCTGAGCATTATACCAAAAAAGAGCTGGAGGCGCTTTCATCCCATCCTTTTTTCCCTTTACAGACGCCCTATCCGGCCTTATCGGGGCAGTTGTTATTGGTTAGCGGAGCAGGAACCCGGATGCGCAGGATTGCCCGGCACCCGGCAGCCAATGTTTGTTTCCTTTACATGAATGAAACCGGAGCAGCTTATCATATTGTAAGTGTCGAACGAGGGGAAATTCCGGTTAAACCCACTTCGGAACTGGCAACGCATCTTGCTATTCATCAGGCACTAAGGCAAAAGAACAGGCCTGAAAAGGCACTCCTTCATGCCCATGTGACCGAACTCATTGCCATTACCCAGTTGCCCGGTTTCGATAACGAAGAGCGGTTAAATGAGATTCTTTTTAGAATGCATCCCGAAGCAGCCTCTTATGTTTCCGGAACAGTTGGATATGTGGGCTATCAGTTACCCGGAACTGAAAAACTGGCCCGTGTAACGGCGAAAACGATGGCTGACCGGCGTGTGGTTCTATGGGAAAAGCATGGTTGTCTGGCCGTTAACAAAACCCTTGCCGAAGCTTTTGATGACCTTGACCTTTTGGCCAAATCGACCCGGATCTATTTTCTTTGCAAGTCGACCGGTATAGAGCCACAAGGATTGACGCCTGCGCAAATCGAAGAGATTCGGAATCAGGAGTAGATGATTTTATGCCAACGTCATGGTTGTTTATGAAAAACAAAAAAAATCCCATAAAACCGATAGGTTTTTACTAAGTTTTTTGTATATTTGTTCTTTTCTCGCCCGATGGGAACAACCAAAGTAATACTTTTTGAGGATGAGCTTCTCTTAGCCACCGATCTCAAGAGGCAGATTGCTCCTCACGGCTTTGAAGTGTGTGCCATTTTTGCAAGGGCTGAAGAGGGGCTGGCGTATCTTGACAAGATAGAAAAGAAAGAAGAATTACCCGAAATCATCCTGATGGATATCACCCTGGCAGGCCCCATGGATGGTTTTGAAGCTGCCCGCCTTATTACCGGACGCTATTCCAGCGCCATTGTGTTTCTTTCAGGCGTGAACCGTACCAAAGAATTGCAGCAGAATGGTTCTGATAACTCCGGTAACTTCTTCCTGGTAAAACCTGTTGATCTCAACCGGGCGATAATCACATTGAAGTTAGCCCTTATTTCCTGTGGTGAGAAAAATACACGAAACCAGTCCCGTCATACTTTTAAACTGCCGGCAGGCTGAATTTCCCTTTTTGCAAAACTGTTATCTTTGCATCGGCCCGACAGGGTCGAAATCGTGTATACTTAACGCTGAAAACCATGGCAATCACCCGTCAACAAGCCATTGACCTGCTCCATCACCATGTGAAAAATGAAAAGATGATCTTTCATTGCCTTGCCTCGGAAGCCGTCATGAAAAGCCTCGCTGTTAAAATGGGAAAAGATCCGGAAAAGTGGGGTTTGGCCGGTCTGTTGCACGACCTCGATGTGGAGGTAACCCATGCTGATCCCTTGATTCATGGTACTCAGACAGAAGTGTTGTTAAAAGATTTTGATGTTGATCCGGAGATCTTGGACGCCATCAGGATGCACAATGAATGTTCTGCAGGCCGGGAACGCAGCACCGATTTTCAGCATGCCCTGGCTGCAGGAGAGACCATTACCGGACTGATCACTGCCACTACCTATGTTTATCCCGACCGTCGGCTTAGCAGCGTCAAACCCAAATCGGTGGTCAAACGGATGAAGGAGAAGATGTTCGCCGCCTCCGTCAAACGCGAAAACATCATGGAATGTGAGAAGATCGGTATCCCGATTGAGGAATTCGCAGTCCTGGCCATCGGTGCGATGCTACCAATAGCGCAAGAGATAGGGCTGTAAGGGTTTAAGGAGCAATCGATTTACGATTAATTTGATTGACGATTTACGAATTTACAAGATGGAGCGCTGAAACCAGGTGACTAATCAATCCACCGCCATATCTCTTGTGACAAATTTTTATATCTTTGCATTTCCCGGGACGTTAGCTCAGTCGGTTCAGAGCGCATGCTTCACACGCATGAGGTCGCTGGTTCGAATCCTGCACGTCCCACGCTGAAGATGAACCACTTGCGGGAATGACCGTGGGTGGTTTTTTATTAGTTTGTCACCTCTTCGGGGTTACTGAGAACGGAATGTTTTTTTATGATTTTTTCCTGATTGTTATTATCTTTCGCTTCTCAACAAAAAAGCTCAATATACTGCCCAAGATGAAAAAACTTACAGGATTTTTACTGTTTTGGTTGGCTTTATGCAATGTACTTTCAGCCCAGGTGGGTATCAACACCGACGGGAGCCAGCCGGATCCCTCGGCTATGCTGGATGTCAAATCCACCACCAAAGGGTTACTCCCTCCCCGCATGAACCAGGCAGCACTGAATGCCATCACCAACCCTGCCGACGGATTGCTCATATACTGTACCGATTGTGGCATGAGCGGTACAGGCGCCTTCTATCTCAGAATTTCAGGTGCCTGGAACGCGATGGTCACTTGCAGTCCTCCAATGACGCCTCCAGCGGGAACCCATGTGCCATCGACTACTCAAATCGTTTGGAACTGGAACGCCGTGACCGGCGCAACGGGCTACAAGTGGAACACGGTCAACAACTATGCTACTGCAACCGATATGGGAACAGTTACGACCAAAACCGAGACCGGCCTTACCTGTAATACGGCCTATACCCGTTATGTGTGGGCCTACGCTGCCTGTGGGAATTCGGTACCTGTAACCCTTACCCGGACAACATTGGCTTGCCGGAGGTACGGACAATCAATCACGGATTTCCGGGATCAAAAAACCTATAATACCATAATGATAGGAACTCAGTGCCGGATGAGAGAGAACATGAATTACGGTAAACGGATCGACGGTGCCCGGGAACAGACCAACAGCAGCTCCTGGAATCCCGTCCCGACGGGGAATGTACAAGGTATCTGCCCCGCGGGATGGCATCTGCCCTCCAACGATGAATGGCTGACAATAGAAACCAACCTTTGGTCTGATTCCAATTATGACAAAGCCAAAGGATTTTCCATCCGTTGCCTGAAAGACAATTAACAAACCATCGGCTCCAACAATGAAATAAAACAACCACAAATCCTGATCCCAATGTACAAGAACATGCTGTTGCTGATCCTTTTTTGTGGCGCTGCCCTTACACCGGAGCTGAATCTTTTCTCCCAGGAGCTGATCTCCGGGGAAAATGGAAAGAAAACCTCCCTGGCGTGGAACCCTTACGCTGATTATCCTGTTTACTCAGGCAACGACCTGGGTATAACATGGTCACCGCAAAGTACCCTGCTGAAAGTGTGGTCTCCACCCGCACAGGAGATGAAACTCAGGTTGTACCGCAGCGGGAGCGGCGACAACCTGATCCGGGAGATCGCCTGTACAAGGGAACCGGACGGCGTCTGGTCTGCTTTGCTGATGGGCGACTTCAGAAACACCTATTATACTGTCCAGGCAAAAATTGATGGACGATGGATGGAGGAATGTGCCGATCCTTATGCCCGTGCGACAGGAGTGAACGGAAAAAGAGGAGAGATCGTTGATCTGGCATCCATCCGGCCACCGGGGTGGGAAAATGACCGACCGGTACCATTGAAGAATCCTACCGACGCTATCCTGTATGAACTCCATATCAGGGATCTCTCAGTCGCACCCAACTCGGGAATCCGTAACAAAGGTAAATTTCTTGGACTTACAGAAACAGGAACCCGCAATTCCCATGGACAATCCACCGGTCTCGATCACATGGCCTGGCTGGGCATCACCCATGTCCACCTTTTACCTGCTTTCGACTATTGCAGCGTGGATGAATCGAAACCGGAAGTCCCGCAGTTCAACTGGGGTTATGATCCCCTGAATTATAACGTCCCGGAAGGCTCTTATTCAACCGATGCGACGGAGGGAGCAACAAGGATCAGTGAATTCAAACAGATGGTGCAGGCATTGCATCAAAAAGGGATCGGAGTGGTGATGGATGTGGTGTACAACCATACCGGCCTGACCCATAACAGCAACTTCGACCAGCTTGTCCCCGGTTATTACTACCGCCAGTGGGAGAAAGATGGAAAATATGGAAATGCTTCCGCCTGCGGCAATGAGACCGCCTCCGATCGTGCAATGGTCAGAAAATTCATCCTTGAATCGGTTACCTATTGGGCCCGCGAGTATCATGTGGATGGATTCCGCTTTGACCTGATGGCCATTCATGACATGGAAACAATGAACCAGGTGGTTGCTGCCGTTCGCGCCATCAATCCTTCGGCACTGATTTACGGAGAAGGATGGACGGCCGGCGATTCACCATTGCCCGAACCCTGCCGTGCCTTGAAAAAGCATGCCCTGAAAATGGACGGGGTGGCTGTCTTCAGCGACGACATCCGCGATGGCATTAAAGGCAGTGTGTTCGATGAAAAAAGCACCGGCTTTGCCAGCGGTTCCAAGGATCAATCGGAATCGGTAAAATTCGGAATCGTGGCAGCCGGAGAACATTCGCAGATCGATTACGCGAAAGTCAACTATTCCAAGGCTCCCTATACAAAATCTCCGGCGGAGGTGGTCAACTATGTCTCCTGTCACGACAACCAGACTTTGTACGATAAACTTAAAAGTTCCCGCCCTGATGCCACCGAAGAGGAATTGATCAGAATGCACAAACTGGCCAATACCATTGTCCTCACCTCCCAAGGGATTCCCTTTCTTCATGCCGGCGTGGAGATGAAAAGGACAAAACACGGAGTGCACAACTCTTACAACAAACCCGATTCCGTGAATCAGATCGACTGGGATTGGAAATACGAAAACAAAGAATTGACGGAATATTATCAATCTTTGATTTCGCTACGCAAAGCGCATCCTGCATTCAGGATGCCAGCAGCCGAGATGATCAGGAAAAACCTGGTCTTTCAGTCCGTGGATGATCCGCAACTCATCATTTACAGGTTGAAGGATCATGCCAACCAGGATCCCTGGAAAGAGATCATGGTCATTTTTAACGGATCGGAAAGCGAGAAAGAGGTCTCCCTTCCTGCCGGGAACTGGAACGCTGTATTACATCACTACCACTTTTCAGGGGAGGGAAAAACTGTTTCCGGAACACTTCAGGTTGCTCCTGTTTCTGCAACGATCCTGTATCAAAATTAAGCTGCCGTTGTTTGGTTTAGGGTAATTGATTGAAAATTAATAAAATCCCCAGGCGTTCACCCGCTCTGCCGTTTCTGCAGTTTTTCTTACCTTGCAGCGATGAAAATTTTATTAATCAGTCCCGGTACCGCCGACGATGTCGACAGCCGGATAACCCAGGAGATAGCATACCTCTACGCGAAAAACCTTTTTGCACCCCATGCCATTACGGCGGTGGCGGCCCTCACTCCTCCGGAACACGAGGTCACAGTCCATGATGAATATACCCGCGGCCCGGTTGAGGAAATTATCCGCCAAACCTGTTTCGATATCGTGGGTATCACCATCACCTCCAATCAACTGAAGCGATCCCTCTCCCTGGCCCGTTTCGTGAAAACAATCCATCCCTCCAGCCTCGTGGTCGTGGGAGGGATCGGTATTGAAAACCTGGTCTCCAAAAAACCAGACGATATCGATGTAGTCTTTCATGGAGAAGCAGAAGAGACCTGGCCTCGTTTCCTACAGGAGTATGCGCAAGGCTCCTTTCTTCCGGTCTATAAATGCATCTCCAAGCCCGATATGACCAGGACCCCGCCTCCCCGGTGGGAGCTGATGAAGGAGGATCTTGCCTCTTACACCGCCGCTCTGCTTCAGACCACAAGGGGATGCCCCTTCGATTGCAGTTTCTGCGACGTGATCTATACTTATGGCCGGAAACCTCGCAGCAAAACCATTCCGCAGGTGCTTGAAGAGGTGAAAAGACTTCATCAACTCAATATTAAAATGATCTTCATCGCCGATGATAACTTCGCCGGCGATAAAAAATACACGAAAGCCCTTTTACGGGAACTCATACCGCTCAACAATTCTTTTACAATCCCCATCGATTTCACAACCCAGATCGACATCACCATTGCAGCCGATGAGGAACTGTTGCAACTGTTGGCCGATTGCAACTTCCAGTCGGTGATGATCGGGATCGAATCGGTAAACGAAGCCTCGCTGAAAGATTACAACAAACATCAAAACCTCCGGATGCCCGTAAGTGAAGCCGTGAAAAAGATCCAATCTTACGGGATCGTGGTGCTGGCCCACATGATCATCGGAGCCGATTCTGACGATAAAAATGTTTTCCGTAACACGGCTCAATTCCTGGAAGAAGCCAACATTGTCCACCATCTCTGTCATCCCCTCGCGGCCCCTTACGGCACCCGGATGTGGTATGACCTGAAACGCAAAGGACGGATCATCTCCACCGATGCCGATGAGATCAAAGACAAACTTGACATCGTGACCAACATCATCCCGTTACAAATGACGCGGGTCGAACTTTTTGAAGGGTTAGCCGATTATTGGGAAGAGATCTACCGTCCTGAACTATTTAGAAAAAGGGCGATCGCTTTTATCAAGGGGATCACCTATAAACCCAACATCAAAGCGCCCGGATTATCAGCTCTGAAGGTACAGCGCAAGATGTTATCACGGGCTTTCACCTATTTTCTTTTTGAAATGGGCAAGGAGCACCGCAAAGCATTTTTCTCAGTTTTAGGAGCGGCTGCGCGGAAAGGCATGTACCTTCTGCCCAAGATCATCTATCTCTATACCTGTTACCTGATCGATTATAAACGGTCGATACACGATGCCGGGGTTGCCCGGGAACATGCCCGCTGGGAACGGGAGAATCCGGAAATGATCAAAGTCGATACCTCCGTCGTACCTGTTTCTGAAAAGTTCAGGGAACAGGCCAACGAAATCGTCCGGGAGGCCTATTTCCGGCTCAGAGAAAGGATTTTCGACCGGTCAGGCCTCTTTACCGCAGTATTGGAAGTAATGGTCGATTACCATGATCGTTCCGGTGAACGATTCGAAGTATTTGATGAATTTCAGCAGGAGGTGGTTCGTACCATCTGCGACCGTGTGATAGACCATGTACCGGTCAACGATGTGGAAAAACCGGCGGAGGCCGGAGAAGATCTGCCGGTTGGTTTTACAAGGGAGATGCTCGATGCGTTGGATCACGCCGTAAGGTACCGGAATTTTAACGACTGACAGCGTTATTTGTAACAATAGCGACGCATCACCTGGTACGCCTCTTTAATTCCCAATTCACCGGCCCGGCTCAGGTCTTCACACCCGGAGCCATTCTCCTCCAACAGGATGCGGATAAGTCCCCGGTTGTAGAAAGCTTCAGCAAAATTTCCACCTGCCCGGATGGCTGCTGTAAAATCGGTTTCGGCATCCCGGTAATTTCCCATCATGCAATTGACCACACCCCGGTTGTAGTGGCCATAAGGGAAGGAAGGATCCAGAAGGATCACTTTGTCATAATCACGCAATACAGCATCGAGGGTATGCTCCAGGTTTCCGCCGGGAAGGGGAGAAGGCGTCCGGACCGGGCCGGTCATGATGGTTATTTCGTTTTGTAATGTTTCCTGTGAACGGATGATCCGGATCAGTTCGTACCGGGTATTGGCTTTGCTGAACCAGGCCAGCAGAAATCCCGAATCGATCTGAAGTGTGGCGTCAAAATCCTTCAAAGCAGCGGTATAATTCCGGGCGGAGGCCAACAGTACGCCGCGTTCGAAATGGCTCACGGGATCGCCGGCCGTCGTATCAATTTTTCTTGTCAGACGCGCAGTTTCAAGCAGGATTAAAGAATCCTCCATCAGGTCTTCCTGGTTGCTGAGTACCACGATATGACCATAGTAATGTTTTTTCTGGTAAGCGTCGTACAGTTTTACTTTACTGAAATCAGCCCTTCCCAGAAAAACCCTGAAAAGAGGTAACGGGTGAATTTCGATGGACTGGTTCTGGATCTTTTCAGGGGCCCTGCTGGCCACATCGAAATCGCCCGACAGTTTAGTGATAGATTCATAGTAATCTTTCTTTTTGGTTCTGAGACTATCGGGGGCATAGTGATTTTTTTCAGCTAATTCAACAGCTTTCCTGTAATCCTCTCTGGCACCTTTGGTATCCTTCAGTTTCATTTTAATCTCGTACCGGTCATAGTAGGCGTCGGCATATTCGGGCAGCAGTTCCAGGGTTCGGTCGAGATCTTCCAGTGCCCCCTGGTAATCCTTAAGGTCTTTCTTGAGCCGGCTGCGGTAATAGTAACTCATGATGTTTTTCGGGTCGAGCCGGCTGACATAGGTAAAATCGCGGATGGCTCCTTTTTTATCGTTCAGGGAGATGAGGACGATCGCGCGGTTGTAGTAAGCGTAAGAGTTATAAGGCGAAAGCCGCACGACCTGATCGAGGTCACGCAGGGCGGCTGCAGGATCGGGTTTTTTGCTGAGGGTAAGCGCCCGGTTGAAGAGGGCAAAGGTATTGAGTGAATCGATTTCCAGCACCCGGGTGAAGTCACGGATCGCAGAGTCGGGCTTCTCCAGGTCAAGCCACACGAGCCCCCTTTGTGTAAAAGCTGTAACGCTTTGGGGGTTGATGGTGATGGCCTGGTTAAGGTCCTCCAAGGCTTCTTCATAACGGCGGATCCCCTGCCGGGCACAGCCCCTGATAACGTAAACGGTTTCACCGGGTACTTTCAGCAGGATGGCTTTGTTGCAGTCGATAAGGCTGGAATAGTATTTTTTAAGGAAGAGGTTGGTTCTGGCCCGGTTCACATAGATATCGGGGTTGTCGGGCGACAATTCCAGGGCACGGGCATAGTCTTCGAGGGCCCCCTTGTGGTTCGACAACTGGCTCCTGACCACGGCGCGGTTGATGAAAACATCGGTCATGTAAGGTGATAATTCGATGGAACGGCTGTAATCCTGTTCAGCGCCCAGGTAGTCGTCGAGTCCGTATTTGGCATAGCCCCGCAGGAACCACAGATCGGAAAGGGCCGGTTCCTGTTGAATGGCCAGGTTCAGTTTTTCGAGGGCCTGCAGAAAATCGCCGTTGCGCAGGTTGGTAACGGCAGCTTGTTTGATGTTGATGTCGGGTTGGCTGAAAAGAAGGGCGGGCCATAGCAGTAAAATTCCCCATTGAAGAGAGCGAAGGAAGGAAGGTAACGCGTTTTTCACCATGGATCGCTGAATGGAGGGTCACTTCCCGGTAGCTGAAGGATAGCGGACCCCGTCCTTGTAACGGGCCACAAAGGCGTCGTAGATCCGGTAAGCCGAGCGGATATGATACATGGCCGAGCGGGCGGCTTTGAGGGTGCGGTACGATCCCAGGGTATAGCGGTACCACCCGTTTGAATACTCCTTGTAAACGGGTTGCTTAAGGTGGTATTTTTCCCTGATATCGTTGGCGGTATAATCATTGGTGCGGAAAGCAAAAACCTGTACCCGGTAGGAGATCCCCGGTACATCCGGTCCGCTTTCACCGGCTGACAGGGCTGTCATGTCGCCGGTCTCGTCGGGAAGGAAAAGAGAATCGACGCCCGTCCGAAGTTCTTGATCCTCGCTCAGTTCATAGGCAGCAGAATCGGCATAGAGCGGCACGGTTGTTTTCAGGTCGGTTATGGCGCTGGTATCGGTCGGTTTGGATTGATCCCCGGGCAGCATCACAGGCTGCAAGTCGGGTACGGCAAGGGGTTTCATTTCTGCCGGTTTGGTACGGCGGTTAAAATTATAGGTCACATTGACTGAGAAGAGGGAATAGAGGTCATACCTGAAACCGCCCGGTGTTGCGTCGAGTTTGTCGGAATTCACTCCGCGTAAAGTCCATTCGATGCCCAGGTTGACTTTGTCGCCCAGGTTGTAGTAGGCTCCCAGTCCGGCGGGGATCACGATTTCGGTAGTCCAGTTGCCGGGTTTGCCGCTGCGTCGCAGTTCTGCACGGGAATTCATGTCATAAACGGTGGTGTACCAGTTGGAGAAGCCCACTCCGATGGTGCCATAGACAAAGAAGTGCCAGTCGGGGTTGTAGGGGAAGAAGAGGTTGACGAAGTTGATGGTGGTGTTGATGTTGTATTCGAAGATATTGCCTTTGAACGATTGGTAGCAAGGGGCACCGTCGGAATAGAGTCGTTTGGTACCGGCTATGCCGCCGTAAAGCACTTGTCCCCGGATTGAAAAGACATGGCTGAGTTGGCGGGAGAGGGTGAAGGTGCCGGCAAAGCGCCATTCGTTGTCGTATCGGCTCACCGGCCAGAAGTCATAGACTTTCAGGTCGCCGAAAAAGATGTTGGGGCCCCCTCCGATGCCCACGGACCAGTTGCTCAGGAGGCGGTGGCCCAGGGGGCCCTGGGTCTGGGCTTCTGTCTTTTGAAAAGGCAGTGCGGCTGTCAGCAGGATTGCCAGCCATAATGGTTTGAAACGAGAGGCCATCATTCAACAAAGATAATCAACAGAGACGGGTCGTCAATGATTTTTTTAAAGGTATTGTAAATTTGTTGAGATTTTGTATTTTTGCACCCTCAAATTCCTCCTTAGCTCAGTTGGTTAGAGCATCTGACTGTTAATCAGAGGGCCGCTGGTTCAAGTCCAGCAGGGGGAGCAGGAAAGACAAGGGTTTCAGAAGGTTCACCTGAAGCCCTTTTTTTATTGGTACACACAAAAGTACACACGGAAGCCCTCATTTGGTCATTTTCGACCTTTGCCAATCACCTTTAATTCCTTCAAATACCCAGGTAGGTCAATTCGGCGGAGGAAAAGGCGATTATCCGGTGGAATAATGCCATTTTTTTTGTAAATGTTTAAAATATCGGTAGGGTAGGAGGGAGGTTAAAACCCTGA
>CALMDO010000050.1 GCA_937862805.1 uncultured Bacteroidota bacterium | reverse complement strand
ATCTTCGGACTAACCGGAAGACAGTAACGGATGAGGATTTCGGGACTGCCGATGCTGCCAGCTTTGGACAACTCACTCAGCGTGAAATCGTACGACACCCCGATGGATACGTTGGCGATCTTCACACCGGCGATGATCCCGGCGGCGTCGTTCCAGCGGTACATGCCCCCGGCCCAGTAACGGTCATTGATCTTCAGGATCAGGTCGAGCTCCGCCTGAGTAGTAACAAGGTTCGACTTAGCCAGCAGTCCTGCCATCAGCACATATTCACTGGTCTTGGTCTTCTTCAGCAAGAAATTGTAACCGGTCATCAAATAGTAATGCCTTACGCGCTGATACTTACCGCCACCGATATCGGCCGATGAAGAAAGCAGTTGCATCCCTGAAACACTGATATAGAATTTATCCTTCAGGTAATAACTGAGTCCGAACCCGATGTCCGGAAACAGTCCGCTCTCCTTGCTGCTGGCCGACAGCACCGGATCTCCCGGATCAAAGGTGTGGAATTCCGCGTAATTGATCGTCTTATAAAGCGCTTCGAGCGCCACGCCAAGGCTGATTGTGTGGTTCTTTTTTATGTTGAAATGGTAGGCGTAGTTCACACGGAAATCCATGTTGGTCTCGAACCCCGCCTGGTCGTACTCGAAACTGGCTCCTAATCCGCTCCGAATGGAATATAGCGGCGATTCAACAGCGACCTGGTAGGTCCGGGGGTAAACATTGCGCCCTGAATAATCTTGTACTCCCATCCATTGATACCTCGCCGTACCCAGGACGCACAACGACCGCGACAATCCCGTGGCCGAGGGGTCGATGTAACTCTTGTTGAACATGTACTGCGTATACTGTGCCTGCTGCTGAGCCGTTACCGAGAACCCGATCAGCAGTGTGATGATTGCGGTAAATATCTTTCTTTTCATCTCAAAGAATTTTACACTTTGTCTTTATCGGGTCATTAAACCGGCTGCAGGTAATCGATGCCCCGGAGCATGACATGACTCACTTGAAAATGATCTTTTTATTTTCTGCATCCACCCGGTATTGTCCGGCCACCTCAAGGATATCCCTTCCCATCTTCACATTGACTGGCATATTGTTCAGAACCGTCAATGTGACATCTTCCACCGGCAGATCACCTATCCTGAGTTTTCGTATCTTTATCACCGCACTGTCGGCAACCTTGTTGTTTGCAAGGAGGGCTGAAGCATCCCCCTCGAAATCAGCCTTCGATAACGCTCCCTTCTGAAGGAGTTCGATCACCCTGGCTGCTGAAATGAAAGATTCCAAAACGGTGGTATCAATTTTTGCATCCACCGAATAATCATTGATGGATACTTGCACCTCGATGATGCCCTTATCCACTAACCGGTAAGGAACACTGATGCCGGCTGAATCATTGACAATGCTTATCTCTGGCCGGACATCAGCAAACGTAACAGTTGTCTGACGGTAGTCTTTACCGGTGATGAGGAACTCCGTGCGACGATTTAGGGCATAGGCTGCTTCCCGAATATCTTTTGAAGGCAATTTTTCAATGTAGGCATCATTCAGCACTGTTCCCTTGCTGAATTTGTACGACCCGCTCTTCATCTCTTTTTCAAGCTTGCGGGGGATCCTTTTACCGTATCCCTTGGCCACCAGCCTGCCCGGGTCGATCTTTTTGCTGATCAGGAAATCGACCACCGACTGGGCGCGTTTCTGGGAAAGTTCGTCGTTGTATTCGTTTGAAGCTCTGGAGTCGGTGTGAGAACGGAGCTCGATGATGAAATTCGGATTGTCGTTCAGGATCTTCACCAGCGTGAGCAGTGAGTCCTGGTACATGGGCTTAAGATCCCATTTGTCCAGATCGTAGAGGATGTCGGGCAGCACCACCGGTTCCTCCGGAACCGGTACCAGGTTGAAATTCTTAACAAAGTCGGAGTTTTCATGGAGACGCATGGTGCTTAAACTGTCTCTCACGGCAAAGTAAGTACCGCCGGGGATCGTTATCCTGTAAAGGTTGTCGGCCTTTATCAACGAGGCATCAAACCCGTAAGCGCCGTCGGGCCCTGTAACGGTTTTTGCGGAATCCCCCCGGCTGTTCACAATGATTACCGGGATACCGGGTATGGAAAACAGGGTGTTCTCATTCCTTACGACGCCCGACAGGGTAAAGAGGACGGTTTTCGCTTCGAAACCATAGATGTCGTCGCCACCTTTCCCTCCGCTCCTGTTTGAACTGAAAAATCCATGCCTTTCGTCCGTCAAAAAGAATCCGAAATCATCGCCCGTGCTGTTGATCGGTGCGAGCAGGTTTTCCGGCTTGCTCCATGTCCCGTCACGCCGAACCGACCTGAATATGTCCAGTCCGCCAAGTCCCGGGTGGCCTGAGGATGCAAAATAAAGCGTGGAATCATTTTCCAGGTTTGGAAACATCTCATCACCCGGTGTGTTGATGACCGATCCAAGGTTTTCGAAGTCCTTGAATGGTTTATTCTTACCCGCACGGGTCGACATCCAGAGATCCTTGCCCCCCTGGCCGCCTTTGCGGTCGGAAGCAAAAATGATCGTCAATTCATTCGTGCTTATCCATGGGTGCCCTATATTAGCCCTGGATTCAGCAACGACGACCGCGGGTTTTGACCAGCGCTGACCCTGCCGGTCACTCTCCATGATCTTGCAGTAAACCTTTTCATCGACTCCTTTCTCACACCGCGTGAAAAACATGGTATGAAATTTTTTATCGAAAACCGGAGTCCCTTCGTTTGCGAAAGAATTGACCATACCGGTCATATCGGCAGAGACAGGTGTTTTCCAACTGCCCTTTTCGAGACCGGATGTAAAAATATCGGCAAACCATGCTCCGGTCCAGTTTTCACGGTCTTTCCCTGCGGTCCCTTTCCGGTTGGTGGAAAAAAACAACTGGTCGGCTTTACGGGATGCCTGGGCCGGGGAATAATCATCATCAGCCGAGTTCAGCACTCCCATATTCCTGACAATGTAGCGTGACTGAAGGGTTGAGGTATCGGCAAACTGGCGGCACGATTCAAGTCCTGCCATGGCCAGGAAATCCCCGGGTTGTTTCTGCAGATATTTTTCGTAATATTTGACAGCTTCCTCGCATTTGCCCAGGGTTCTGAGTTCACCGGCATAATACAGCCAGACCAGTATTTTCTTTTCAGCGAATTTCGTCTCGGCCAGTTTGGCATACCATTCGGCTGCCTGTGTGGGTTTGTTGACGATCCGGTAGCATTCCGCCAGGTTAAAAGCTAACTGTTGTTTCGAATAAGAATTGTCCTTCATTTTGTCCCAGGCCTTGAGATAGCCCGCGATGGCTTCCTGGTATTGAAGGTTCCTGCCGGCTTCATCAGCCTTTGAAATGGTCCTTTTTTGCGCCACCATCGACATGGCGTTCAGCATTGCCATTAAGACCATCAGGTATCGTATCGTTGTTTTTTTCATATCATGTCAGGTTTCAGGAAACAAGATCAGTTTTTGATAAATCGCCTGGTCTGGCATCCGTCTTGTGTGCAGACCCTCAGGTTGTATAACCCCTTCCTTAGAAAGCCGACCGGGACGGTGATCTCCCCGGCTGCTTCTGTCTTTTCGCTCAGCAGCAATTCTCCGGTCACGGTGTAGCTCTCAATGGTCGCACTGCCGCCGGAATGGGAGGTAACGGACACTTTGATCTCCTTTCCGGCAGGATTGGGATAAA
>CALMDO010000049.1 GCA_937862805.1 uncultured Bacteroidota bacterium | reverse complement strand
GATAACACCGATCAGGTAAATGACTACCGATGAAAGAAAAGGCTTGAAAGAGAAAAACCAATTTTTCCTGAAGAGGCGTTTCATGTGTTCAAAATTTTCATCAATTCTTCGATTTCCACGGGTTTATTCATGTAATGGTCCATCCCGGCTTCAAAGAATTTATTGCGATCATCTTCAAAAGCGTTGGCGGTGACGGCGATTATTTTTACCCGTTCTCCGACGGGGATTCCCCGGCTGTTTTCCATGTTGCGGATTTCAAGGGTTGCAGCGATCCCATCCATCACCGGCATCATGATGTCCATCAATATCACATCATATTTCTTTTCAGAAAATTTTGCGACGGCAGCTGAACCGTCCATGGCAGCATCCACCATGTGACCGGCACGATTCAGTGCAGCGGTGATCAGCCGCAGGTTGATGGCATTGTCTTCCACTACGAGAATGGAGAGCGGGCCTGAAGTGCGTTTCGGCGTGGAAGCCGGGGTCAATGAATCAGACATAAATGACTATTAATTAGATGATTCCCAACAATGAATGACACTCCGTGAGGGTCTCTAACAGGTTGCTTCTCACGTGAATAAAACCATCGACCCCTGCTGACCGAAGCTCCTGCAGGATATCTTTCGGGTAACCTGCCACCAGCAAGTGAACTTTACGGCCTGTTTCTTTGAGAAGGCGGGCTACAGGGGGTACCATGGTGGCATATTCTTCATCAGAGCTGCAGATGACAACAACCTCAGCATGGGATGCCAAAGCGGCCGTCGCCCCTTCTTCCGGTGTGGTAAAACCGGGGTTGTCAATTATATCATACCCCGCACATCCAAAGAAATTGGTGGTAAATCCCGCCCTGGCCCTGAGCATGGCCAGATTCCCTATCGTAAGCAAAAAAACAGAGGGTCGCTTGTTCCCGTTTGATACATATTGTTCGGTAGCCATGCGTAACGCTTCAATGGCGCTGCCTGCGCGGAAGGGCTCCAGTTTACGGTACGGGGAGGGTTTTTCCTTGCGGGAGGCTGGAATGTTCTCCTTTGAAGCCACCCCGGGCTCCTGAACATTGGGATATTGGGTGGTACCGACCAGTACGCTTTTACGTTGGGCATAATCCATCTCCTTGTGGTTCCGGCTCATGGCTATTGCTTCCTGTAACTTTCCGGTTGTGATCCATTGCAGGATGCCGCCCTCGGATTCAATTTTCCGGAAAAGCGTCCATACATGATGGGCAATGGAATGGGTAAGGTTTTCGATGTAATAGGAACCTCCGGCCGGATCTGCAATTTTATCAAGGCAGGCCTCTTCTTTAAGGATCAGTTGCTGGTTGCGGGCGATCCGGCGTGAAAACTCACCCTCCGCTGCAAAAGTGGTGTCAAAGGGACGAATGGTCACTGAGTCGGCATTGCCCAGGGCAGCTGCCATGCCTTCAGTGGTAGTCCGTAACATGTTAACATAGGGATCGAAAATGGTCTTATTCCAAAGAGAGGTGGTTCCATGAACTGACAATTGGTAAGATTCTTCACGGACCGGATGGAATTGTTCAATCATCCGGGTCCATAACAGCCTGATTGCTCTATATTTGGCTATTTCCATGAAGTAATTGGGCCCGATTCCCAATGAAAGCTGGATGTGCGGAGCCACCTCATCCACCGGTATCCCTTTATCTGTGAGTCCCGCCAGGTATTCGCAGGCAGAAGCCAGACTAAAAGCCAGTTCCTGTACAAGGGTGCTCCCGGAATCCGGGAAATAGTGGCCATTAACAGTAATTGCTTTAAAGTGAGGTACTCTTTTTCTAACCGTTGATAAGAGGTAGATGGTCTCTTCCAGGTTATGGATCCAGTTGACATAGTAGTCACCATTGAGTAAAAGGTAGCTGATCGGATCAAAATTGATGGAACCAGTGATCTTTTCCCCTCCTGATTCGCGGTGATTGATCTCATAAATGAACAATTCGAGGGTGAGCGGATAGGAACGGGAGGAGAGAAAATGGATTCCTATAGTGGTAAGGTCGATCCCTTGCAGCAATCGGTTGAGTTGTTTGTGCGTGGTGACCTCACGGACCATCAGCCCGACTGCCCCGGCTCCCTTGGCAATTGCCTCCAATGCAAGCCGGTTCGCTTCCACTATATCCGTAGTTGAGATGTCCTGCCGAATCACCCAGTTGTTGTTCCCGGTACGCAATCCACGGGTATAGGGTGGTTCCCCGGGCATAACGTTCAGGTGTTCCAAATTCTTAAGATCTTCACTGCGGTAATAAGGTTTGACGGAAAATCCTTCATCACTCTTCCAGATCAGTTTTTTTTCGTAGTCGGCTCCCTTGAGGTCAGCTTTGATCTTTTCTTCCCATGCAGGGGTATCAATCGGTGGAAATTCACTGAACAGTATTTCTTTCTTGTTTAGGTCCATGCAAACAGTTGTGATTTAAAGGTTCGGGAGTTCTGAGAAAATCGAAAGGGTATTTTTACTGTAAAAGTATCGCAAATTTAAGGAATTATATAATTTTACGAAAAAAAACACCATGATTGTAACCCTTGGAGGCTCCTCGGGTTTTGTCGGCAGAACCCTGCAAAAAAAAATCCGTGAAAAAGGGTGGACCCTTCGCAACGTGAGCAGGGAAGACTTTTCTCTTTCTGACGAGGAGTTCAGTGCGAAAATAGTGGAAGGGGCTGATGCCGTGATCAACCTGGCCGGAGCGCCGATTTCCAAAAAATGGAATGAAACCTGGAAACAGGAAATTCTTGACAGTCGCCGATTAACGACCGGAAAATTTGTCAGAGCGATGGCGACAGCAAAAGTCAGACCCGTAGTTTTTATTAATGCTTCAGCCACCGGGATTTACGATTCAATCGGCACGCATACCGAAACCAGCGCGGCATTTTCCGATTCCTTTTTGGGCCGCGTATGCCGGGAATGGGAAACAGAAGCCCTTTCAGCCGAATCCTTTACACGTGTTGTTCTGATGCGAACCGGAATGGTCCTCGGAAAAAACGGCGGAGCTCTTGAAAAAATGTATTTTCCCTTCAGCATCGGTATTGGAGGAAAAATAGGTAATGGCCGACAAATCATTTCTTTTATCCACCTTGAAGACCTGGTGAATGTCTACCTGTTTGCTCTTGAAACGCCTTCCCTGACAGGAGTTGTCAATGCCGTCTCACCTTTCCCCGTGACCAATGCGGAATTCACCGACACCCTTGGAAAGGTTTTAAACCAACCTACCTGGATGACCATTCCGGCTTTTGCACTTAAGCTTTTATATGGGGAGGGAGCTCAAATTTTGCTTGAAGGACAAAAAGTTCTTCCTGAAAAACTGGAAAGCGCCGGATTCCGATTTCTCTTTCCTACCATCCGTAACAGCCTGGTTCAGATCTACCGGTAAAAACGGTCA
>CALMDO010000048.1 GCA_937862805.1 uncultured Bacteroidota bacterium | reverse complement strand
GGGTCTCCTTCGTCGGCATTGCAGATCACAAATTTTTCCTCTGATTGGTTGCCGAATGCAAACTTCCATTTCATTCCTGTTGAGAATCCTCCGCCGCCGCGTCCTCTTAATCCGGACCGGAGGACCGTATCGATCACCTTTTCCCGTGAAATCTGTTCTGAGGCTATCTTCCTGATCGCAGCGTAACCATTCCTCCCTTCGTATTCTTCGAGGGATTCGGGGTCGATGTACCCGCAGTTTCTGAGAACGATCTTCACCTGGTCTTGAATGAAACCGTTTTCCGGCGCTTCAAAAAGATCGGAATAAACGATATAATCCCTCACCGGCGAATGCTGGTTGATGTGTTTTTCGATCACCTCCACTGCGCGGTCTGCATCCACTTCACCGTAGAGGTATGTGCCTGTATCATCTCGGATCTCAACCAGCGGTTCCCGGTAACACATGCCGATGCAACTGGTTTTTCTGAGTTCAAACTGAAGCTGTTCTGCACTCTTCAGCGCTTCTATTTTTTCATAGGTCTTTCGGGCACCGGCTGCAATTCCGCAGCTTCCAAGACCTACTGTGACGGTAGTCAGCATATTTGAGAAATTATGAGTAGTTAAATGACTTGTGGATCAATTGGATTCGCCGAGGCGAATATTCTTGATGATCTTGATCGCTTCAGTTCCTGTGAGTTTACCATAAGTGCGGTCGCCGATCATCATCACGGGGGCCAGCGAGCAGCAACCCAGGCAGGCCACCGATTCAAGGGTGAAAAGCCGGTCTTCGGTGGTCTCCCCGTCCCTGACCTTCAGGGCCTCTTCGAGCGATTCGCTGATCTCCACAGCATTTTGCACATGGCAAGCGGTTCCATGGCAAACTTTAATGATATGTTTCCCAACCGGTTGCAATCGGAACTGGGCATAAAATGTTGCGATCCCGAACATTTTACTGACCGGGATCCCGGTTTCACCGGAAACTTTTTCAAAAGCTTCTTTCGGGATGTAACCATACAGCTCCTGTATACCCTGCAGAAGCGGGATCAGGCTGCCTTTTTTCCCTTTGTACCGGTTGATCAGGCTGTCGAGCTGGACCAGATCCGGGCTGTCGATGGGAGGGAGTGTCTTTCTTAGATCAATTCTGGCTATTCTCATAGAGTAGTATTTTCGTTCTGTCAGTGGTTCAGCGTTATCACCGCGATCCGTTTTTTTCCGTCCATCCTGATAGTCAGCGGTTTTTCGAAACGGGCAATGGTGAAATACTCTGTTTTTTCAAGGTTGGTCTGTGCTTTGAGGATATCATACCGGATAAAACTGGAAGATAATTCAGGTTGAACTGAAAAATATCCAACATTCATCGAGGTCACATTATGGAAAAAGTGGGAGCCGGAAGAGGCATCGAGGGGAAAACCCTCCAGACTGGTTTCCACGATTACTTTGGCATGGCTGATCTGTGGCCAGGCGACCGGGATCCCGATCCAGCGGTCGCGGGTACCCCAACGGCCCGGACCAATCAGTATATACTTCTTTCCTGCTTTCCCCATCTCCGTGTTGATGGCATCGATCGCTGCAGCCATCTCGACGGTTTTCGATTTATCAAAAGTATCGGGATCCACGAAGACTACATCGTAGATGTTCTCAAGTAACCCGTTGCCCATCTCTTTTTCCGAATAGAGCAGGATCTCCTCTTTCTCAATTTTATCCAGGTCAACGTGAAAATCTGAAACATCTCCTATCAGCGGTTTGATTTGGAGAAGGTAAAATGAAGCTTTGTTGTTTTCATCTTTGTTAAGGTCGATGGCAAATTCGATCTCAACCGGAGATCCAAGGGCCTCCTTGACCAGATCGAGGACTACTTCGATGGTCTTGGCCATCGGGATATAGTTGTATTTCAGGATGTCGGCAAAATTGACCACCCGTGGTCCTGCATCCCGCAAACCAGCCGAAATCCGGTCATTTTCGATCGAATAGACAGAAGCACAGTGTTTGAGTGTACCGTGCATCTCGGCATCATAAATATCCATTTTCCGCAGTCCGGCATCTTCGCCTTCGAGCAGATTGACCTCCTGTTTTTTCAGGTCAACGGCATAGAAATTGACTTGTGCACCCTTGTACTGGTCGCGGGGGGAGTTGATTTCGAGGTTGGGATACAAGGGTGAAAAACGAAAAGCCTTCTCCCCTTCTACCACGTATCGGCCCAGTCCCAGCGCTACCACGGCAAAACCCTCTTCGGGTTTCATGTGAGCGAAAGGATAATAATTGTAGGATTGAGCAACGCCGCTGATGTGGGGATAAAAGACATCATCAAACTGGTTACCGACCACTTCCTGGATGACAACCGCCATTTTTTCCTGATCAATCCGGTAATTCACTGCTTCGATGTATCCTTTCGCGATGGGCGAATAGACAGAAGCATAAACCAGTTTGATGGCATCCATCAACTGTTCAAGCCGAACTTTCGGGTCGGGATGGTTATTAGGTATAAGATAGGTCTCGAAAATTCCCGCAAAAGGCTGATTCAGTGAATCTTCGAACAAACCTGATGAACGGATGGCCAAAGGCCGCGTGATATGACGGATGATCAGCTTCAGTTTGCGGATCAGGGTTTCGGTAAGTCTTCCTTCTATGAACCATCTTTTGATCTGATCGTAATCATTCTCAAAAACTGCTTTTTCCCGTAATCCGTTCCGGTCGAGGAAATATTCGAATTCTTCGGTACCGACTATGGACGTTTTGGGAGTTCTGATCCGGATGTTCGGGACATGTTGGTTAAAATCGTAATTGTAAATCAGGGTGTTGATGAAGGCCAGTCCCCTCCCCTTTCCGCCGAGTGCTCCTTCGGTGAGAGCAAGGATGTTTTTTTCATCCCCAATGGCCGATTCCTCAAAGGGGATCACCTTGCCGGTATTCTGTTCATTGCGGAAATGCTGGATCACCTTGATGAGGTAGTCACGTAGGGCGGCCGGGTCTTTAAAATCGGTGACTTTCGCCGGATTGAGGATTTTCGCAACCTGGATTTCGCCCCGTGCCATCAACCATAAAGAGAAATGATCTTTGCGGGCGTGGTACAACAACGATTCCTCCGGAATGGTCATCAGCAAATCTTCAAATTCTTTCAGTGATCGGGCAACAGCGATCTGCCGTCCCTCCTTGTCACGATAGATGAAACTCCCGAAGCCGAGGTAATGGGTGATGAAACTCTTAAAATCCGACAACAGGGTTTCCGAATTCTTGTTGATGAAAGAGGCCTTCAGCTCATAGGCTTTCTGGGTGTTTTGTTCATCGGAGGACTGTAACACGATCGGAAGGTCGCGGATCTCTTTCCGGGTCTGTTTGACGAGGCTGAAACCCGCTGCAGGGTTAAGTTTTCCGTCTTTTTTGAATTTCACATCGGAAATCAGGCAGAGGATGTAATCCTTGTATTTGTTGAAAATATAGATGGCTTCTTCGTAGGTGGACGCCAACAATATTTTGGGCCTGGCTTTCAATCGCAGAATCCGGTACAGTTCGTCAGTAGTGACATCTTCTATGATGTTTTTGGTCTGTTCCAGGACGATGTTGTAAAGCATCGGCAGGTAGAGGGAATAATATTTTGATGAATCCTCGACCAAGAGGATCACGCGGGTCATTCCGACGTTGGTATCATTCTCTACATTGATTTTGTCTTCAAGATAGTTGATCATGGCGAAAAAGATCTTCGAATCGCCATTCCAGACAAAAACCCGGTCGATCCAGGTCAGTTTTTCGGGTTCCTCTTCATATTTCGCGATATCGGTATTGCTGTTGAGCAGCAGGAAGACAGGGATGTACTGGTACTTGTCCTTGATGAGGTGGCTTAATTCAATGGGAAACTGTTTGTCGGTGCCGATCATGATGATGATCAGGTCATAGTGTTTGGCGTCAAGTTGTTCCATGACCTCACCGCTGGTGGAAACCCCGGTGATACGGGGCATGGTACTGAGGCTCAGGGAATAAAACGCTCCCAACACATGTTCTGAAAAACGGCCCTCCTTTTCAATGCTGTAGGCATCATAAAGGTTGGCAACGAGCAGGATTTCTTTGACCTTAAAAGGCATCAGGTCATGATAGATATCGCGGTTGAAATTAGATCGGTTGAGGAAGGTTTGAAGAAGTTGCCTGCTGTATTTGAGCGGGAGCGTATCGGGTGAAGTGTTCCCCCTGATATCGTGGTGGCCGCTCTTTCGCAGCATCGCCTTTCCTTTGACAGAATTAAGGTGTCCGGCGATCAGGTTGGCCAGATTGACGATCAGGTGTCTCTCTTCTTCCAGGAAGGGGCCTTCATATTGTGTCGGAAAGGCTTTCAGATAGCAAATTTCCACGAAGCCGGTAAGGTTGTCGATGGTTTCGAAGGTCTGTTTCTGTGACCATTGGGTTTCACGGAAACCCGGGCTTGTCAGTTCCAGATTACCATATTTAATGCGACAGACGGCATATTCGGGATACTGCCATGCCGTAGGCAGGTTCAGACAGATCTGGCGGAGCGCCTCCTCATTGGGTTTACCTGCACGTAAAATAGCGGTCGTCTGGTTGATGGCACTCAGCTCTTTGAGTCTTTCGCGGGTGATGTAATGACCCTCTCTGCCTTTCACGCCATTGAGAAACCCTTCGATGAGGCTGGCAAGGCTTATAATCAGGTTTCGTTCTTCCTTTAAAAAAGGACCCTCGTCCGCTTCCGGAAACTCCCGAAGGTAAAAAATCTCAATTGTTCCCGTGAGGTTATCAATCGTCTCGAAGGTTTGCACTTGCTGCCATTGGGTTTGCAAAAAACCCTCACTGGTCAGCTCCATCTCCTCGTATCGGATCCTGGCAGCGCATTGATCTGGATACTGCCACGCCGCGGGAAGTATCCGGCATATTTCGTACAGGGTTTCAAAAACCGGTTTGCCGGCCTTGATGATGGCCGTAGTGGCATTGATCGCAGCCAGTTCTTTCAACCGCTCCCGGTTGTCGTAGAACAATTGATCAACATTCACCGGACCCGGCGAAGGGGTTCCGGAGAAAGGGTGTTCCTGGTCGGTGGACATGGTTGCAAGGGAATGAACAGGTAAAATTAAAGGTTTTCGGGCAACAGACAAAAAAATCGGTCCCATTCCGCGAAAGTTCGGTAAAATGCGAAGGCTCATATACGTAGGGCACGTACAAGGCTTAAGTAACTTTCGTATCTATTTGACATTAAATACTTTAAATTGAATATTTTTTCAGATTTTCGATTCAGCAGGATGAAAATTATCTATTATTGTTTCTTCAATTCATTTGACGAAACCATAACCCTTAAACCACATTATTATGAACAATGAGAGCATAAAAAAATCATTGGACGAGTTCATGGCAAAAGTTATTGCCAAGAATCCGGGCGAAAAAGAGTACCATCAGGCAGTGATGGAAGTTGCCGAATCCCTCATTCCCTTTATTGAGGAGAATCCCAAGTACAAACAGGCCAAAATTCTGGAAAGGATGGCTGAAGCGGAAAGGATCATCATTTTTCGGGTTCCCTGGATGAATGACAAAGGAGAAATCCAGATAAACCGAGGCTTCCGTATTGAGATGAACAGTGCTATCGGGCCCTACAAAGGAGGAATTCGATTCCACCCGACAGTAAACCTGGGCATCTTGAAATTTTTAGCCTTCGAGCAGGTTCTGAAAAACAGCCTGACCACGCTTCCCATGGGTGGTGGTAAAGGCGGCAGCGATTTTGATCCCAAGGGAAAAAGCGACAACGAGGTGATGGCCTTCTGCCAGAGTTTTATGACCGAATTGCAGCGCCACATCGGACCGGACACCGACGTTCCGGCAGGGGATATCGGGGTAGGCGGTCGTGAGATCGGATACATGTTCGGCCAGTATAAAAGGTTACGCAATGAATTCACCGGAGTACTCACCGGTAAAGGATTGGAATGGGGAGGCAGCCTGGTTCGTCCGGAAGCTACCGGATACGGGCAGGTATATTTTGCAGAGGAGATGCTGAAAACGCGCGGGCTTGATTTCAAAGGAAAGACTGTCCTCGTTTCCGGTTCCGGAAATGTTGCCCAGTATGCAACGCAGAAAGCCACCCAGTTGGGCGGTAAAGTCGTCACCCTCTCCGATAGTGAAGGTTACATCTATGATCCCAAAGGGATTGATGCTGAAAAACTGGCCTTCGTAATGCACCTGAAAAACGTGAAACGCGGCCGTATCAAGGAGTACTGCGAAAAATATGCAGAGGCCACCTATTTCCCCGGAAAACGCCCCTGGGAGGTAAAATGCGACATTGCCCTGCCCAGCGCCACCCAGAATGAAATAGAGGGTAACGATGCACGTACCCTGATGGCCAACGGATGTATCTGTGTCTCCGAGGGAGCCAACATGCCTTCTACCCCGGAAGCCATCGAGATTTTCCTGGCAAAAAAGATCCTTTACGGACCGGGAAAAGCAGCCAATGCAGGAGGTGTCGCTACTTCCGGGCTGGAAATGTCACAAAATTCGATGCGCCTCTCCTGGTCAAGGGAAGAGGTGGACGATAAACTCCATACCATCATGATCAACATCCACAAGAACTGCGTAAAATGGGGAACCGAACCAGACGGTTTCATCAATTACGTGAAAGGGGCAAACATCGGTGGGTTTGTTAAAGTTGCAGATGCCATGATGGCACAAGGACTTGTTTGACAACCTCTTGATTTCTTGTTGATTCAGGCGGGAGCCCGTTTGTGCGGGTTCCCGTTTTTTTATCCCTATTCCAGGAGTCTTTTACGGCCTGTAACCAAAAGAAGGGAAAGAAAACCGGTGTAAAGCATCGCGGTACCCAACATGATAACGGGAGAAGCAACAATTCCGTAATAAGGGATCATTACGAGGTTGAGGACAATATTGATCAGGGCACAGGCACCGATGGCAACAAGCATGTAAAGCGGTTTGTAAAAAAGTTCCAGGAAGCGTTGCAGGAGCAGGGCGGTCTGCCAAAGAAACCCTCCTATTAACAACGGCAGGTAAATACCCCATTGCTCCATCTCCGGAATATTAAGCAATCTACTGATTATCATTGATTTGATCACCATAAAAACGATGAAGACGAGGATGCACACCAGAACCTGGAAGCTGATGGCCTCCTTGACTACGCTCCAGGCTTCTTCTTTATGGTGAGAATGCCAGCGGTCGGCGATTTTCGATTGGTAAGAAAGGTAGATCGGTAAAGTAGTAAAAATGACTGCTTTACTGATGAGGTCCTTGATGGCAGCGTAACTACCGGAATCATGATAGCCCAAATAACCGGTCAGGACAAACCGGTCGGCTGCCATGATCAGGTGTGAAAAGAAAAGCCACAAAGCCAGTCCATAGCCGTAATCGAATACCTTACCCACAAAGCGTGCATCCCAATATAACTTTGTCCGGTCGAGGTTCACTAACCCTTTGACACGGGTGATGAGGCGGAGAAGCAATGCCCCTGCCAATCCTCCGGCCAAAGCAAGAAACATCAAAGGAGCTGCGTGCCATCTGAAAAAGAACAACCCGGTCAGCAATACGACAAGGGTTACCACCTGGGCCATCCCTTCCATCAGAGCATTCCTTATGTTGCGGTGATGGACCTGTAAAACAGCCATGTGAAAAAGGTAGAAATGATTCAGGAATGTGAACAAGGCTACCAGTCCCAACTCTACAGTTAGTAAATGGAAATAGAAAACACCAACCAGCACGACAATCAATGTGGAGATGATCGCGCTGAAAAAGGTCAAAGTATAAAACCGGTTATCCGCAATTTGGTTCTCCCTTGAAGCATGACCCAGAAATTTTAAAATGCTGACCTGGATTCCGTGAAAAGTAAGGGTGACGGTGATCAGCACGGTATAAAGTAACAGGGAATACCTTCCGTATTCAACCGGCCCCAGGTAACGAATGGCCAGGATGACCACTGCCAGGTTGACAATAGCAGGAACAAAACGACCTGACAGATAAGTAATTACCTCTTTTTTCATGGTTATTCAGCAGGAGCGGTACGTCTCCCGGTTCAGTTTTTATTGCCGGAGGCCTCCCTGAGGAAAAAAGTTTTGGGTCGCAATACTTTATCAAAAGTAAAATACTGGATCAGTGTGAAATCCTGCCCATCATTGACCAGTGCATAGAGCCGGTCGAGATCGTAAGGCAACGGATTTCCCAAAGGATCTGTTTGTCCTTCGGGACCTTGTTTGTGCCACGTCTTGATGGAACGCTGAACACCGGCAGTGTCGGTCAGGGTGATCACGATAAAGGGAGGAGAAGAGAGGATGGAGTCTTTGCGGTGGAGGTCCATGTCGTTGATCAGCGTTTCAAAATTCAGGTTTCTGAAACCGGAGAGAAAATTGAGCGCTTTCAATGTGTCATAATCCGGAATGATCCGGTTATCAGCAAGCGATATAAAAGTGAAGAAATTACTCCCGTTGTTTTTCAACTCATAGGAGAGTTCAGGTGTTCCGGGGATCTCCACTTTCACGGAAGCAATTTCGGGTATCTGTTTCCTGAAGATGGTATAATCTCTCCAGTATTTTTCGATCGGGCTGAAACGGGGAGATACAAATCCCCTGAATCCCGGCAGATAGGTCACAAAAGCCCGCGAAGAATTTTCCATCAGCATGTAACTGCCCAGGTTGTTCTGGGTAGCGCCGCCGACATAGAAGACCTTGGTTCTCTTTTCATGCGGAAACCAGCGGATCCACCCGCCCCAATCGATCCGGTAAACTTTTTGATAGACCTCAACTTTTACGGCGTTGACGGCCATTTCGCGGATGATGTTGTCCTGGGCGGCGCTGGCGACAGGCTGACTGACAGCCAGTTCCGACATGGTTTTCAACAACATTTCGACCGTCAGTTTCTGCGCCTGGTATTTATCATTGACTTTCCATTGGCCGGGTCCTTCCTTAACCAGTTTGACCGTGTTGTTGTTTTTATCGGACATGAAAATCCGGGTCACGCTGGCAGTATCTTTAACGGCAAAATCACTCAGGGCTCTTTTGAAAGTGGAAGTGGATTGCGAAAGCCAAAGGATCAGTGCAGCCACTGCCAGGAGGATGACGATGAGGATGGAATACCTGTGCTTTTTCATGATTTTTGTTTACTTGACGGGTGTGCGTAAACCGCCCTTCTCACCTGAAACCTGATGATTCCCAGACCTGCAATGAGGATCACGGGCAGCAGGACATTGAGCAACTGCCATAAGAGCCGTTGTGACATCAACTTGTTGGCATCCAATGTGCGGAGTTTCAATTCCCTGGATCTGACAGAGATCAGTCCGGAATCGTCACAAAGGTAGTTGACCGCGTTGAGTATCAGATCCCGGTTACCAAAGGTCTGGCGGGAGTATTGATCATACCCCAGGGGCAGCGGATAACCCTCTTTCTGTGAAAAGCTGTTCTTTGCCAGATCGCCGTCGGCCATGACAATCATTTTGGTCTCACGGCTTTTCGCCCTGAAATCAAGCACGGGATTGACAGAGAGTTCGGGCGGTATGCGGTAAAGGAAAGCCGAAGTGAAAACACCTTCCAGTAAAACGGCTACGGGCTGAGGTCCCTGGCGGAACATCCGTTCATCGGGGCGTTCTCTAAGGATCTCGAGATCAATCAGGGCGGGTGCATTGACGGTCCGTGAATAGGGAGAGGTGTTCAGCAGCCATGTTTTTCTGATACCCGGGGCGGCCACGGTATCCAGACTGCTGATAAACTCCGTTTTCACGGCATTCAAACCATTCACGATGGGGTGGTTCATGGTCGGTATCAGCACCGGGAAAAAGTACCATTTAAAGAAATCAAACTGAGGTTGATTCCCGATTTGCCCGGTCTTCACCGGGATCTGCAAGGCATTCATATCCTGGACCAGGTTGAGGTTCAGCCGCACCCCGTAATTGAACAGCATGTCTTCCAGGTTGATGTCGTTAGGGATCCCGATGGTGCTGTTGTACTTTTGAAGACTGTCCATCGATGCAAAAACCGGATCGATCAGCCAAAGCACTTTCCCACCTCTCATGATGAACTGGTCGAGCAGGAACTTGTCCTTTTCATCAAAAGGTCTGACCGGTTTGGCGATGATAACAGCGCGGTATTTATTCAGCAGTACTTCATGGGTTGAGTCGGATTTGATTCTGACTGCAAGGCTGTTGATTTTATGGTTCAAGGCAATTCGATCAACCGAATAGAAGGCGGAAAGGGCATTTTGCAGATCGATTGTCTCAAGCTGGTTGAGTTCTCCATGCCCTTCGATGAAAGCGATCCGTGGTTTGATGGCGGTTTTCAGACTTTTGATGGCGCTCGCCAGGTTGTATTCGAGCGATTGCACGGAGGTATTTAAAACCTGATCGGGATCCTCCTGCAACTGTGCCATCAGCAATTGTACCGGAATCTCTTTCCCCTTGTAGGAGACGATGGCGCCCGGGAAGATGATCATTTGCGATGATTCACCTTTTTTGTTCACCCGAAGGTCGGTCGGTTGGAGCCCCTTTTCAACCAGGAGGCGGTAAGCATCGTTGCGGTCTTTGGCGTTGGGGTTATCCGACGGGTTGACAAATTCATATTGGATGTTGTCACTGTAAGCCCTGAATTCATCCAGCATTTCTTTGGTCTCATTCGAAAGCCGTTGAAAACCCGGAGGGAGATCGCCATTGAGAAAAACCCTGAAGAAAACGACATCGTCAAGGCTTTGAAGTATTTTTTTCGTGGCAGGAGCAATGGTATAACGTTTTTCGGCAGTCAGGTCAAACCGCGTGAAAAGAAAAGAGGCGATGATGTTGACAAGGACAATGATCAGCAGCCCGGTGATGAGTTGGACCAGATCGGAACGGCGGTTGTATTTCCTGAGATCTCTTGCCATTTTTTTACCATTTTCTGCTTGCCAGCGAGATTTTCGTAAGCAGGATAAACAAGGAAGAAACACTGATAAAGTAGATCAGGTCACGGGTATCAATCACTCCCCGGCTCATGGAGGTATAATGCGCGTTCAGCCCAAGGGATTCAACGATCAGTCCGGCTTTTCCCGACAAGATGAAAGTGTAGATGAACTCGAATCCGATGTAAACAAAAAAACTGATAAAAACGGCCAGGATAAAGGAAACGATCTGGTTATCGGTGAGGGAAGAGGCAAAGATTCCGATGGAGACAAAGGTGGCGCCCAGGAAGAGGAGGCCGATATACGAGCCCCCGATGGCCCCTGTATCCAGGTTTCCGGGGGGAAGGCCCAGAAGATAAACCGAGAAAAACCACACCATTGTGGGGAGCAGGGAAATAATCACCAGTACCACACCGGCAAAATACTTGGCCATAATGACTTGTAAATCGGTCAGCGGCTGGGTCATCAACAATTCAAGGGTCCCGCTCTTTTTTTCTTCGGCAAAAGAACGCATGGTGATAGCGGGGATCAGAAACAGAAAAATAAAAGGCGCCAGGATGAATAACCCGTCCAGGTTGGCGAAGCCGTTGTCGGGGATGTTGAATTGAAGCGGGAAGACCCAGAGGAACAAACTGATTACCACCAGGAAAACGATCATGACGATGTACCCTGTCAGCGCATCAAAAAAACCCTGAATCTCTTTCTTGAACAACGTAAACATTCACCTTGTTTTGGGCGTGCAAAATTACAAAAATTCGCGCAGTAAAAAACGGGAAGGATCAGTTTCCCGGAATCGGCCTGGAAATGTATGAATTGTAGTCGTAGACCAGCGGTTCGTAAGGTTCTTTCAGGAGGGGCGAAGAGATCAGAAAATCGGCAGTGGAACGATTGCAGGCCGAAGGAATATTGTATAATACCGTGATCCTGAGCAAGGCCTTTACATCGACATCATGAGGCTGGGGCTGCATCGGATCCCAGAAAAAGATAAGCAGGTCGATTTCGCCCTGAGAAATCATGGCACCCAATTGCTGGTCGCCCCCCAAAGGGCCCGATTTTAAACGGATGATCGGCTGGATGATCTCCTCCTCTTTCTCCAGTTTCGCAGTAATCGTCTCTTCCACCAACCGTCCGGTAGTGCCGGTGCAGATCAATTGATGCCCCAATAAAGTTTTATAATTGAACTCCACCCATTCAACCAGGTCTCTTTTACAATTATCGTGCGCGACCAACGCAATTCTTTTCGATTTTTCCACAGATACAATATTGATTATGTGATTATTAGGATGGTTTTTGGGCTTTATTGACCCTCCATCAGGAAAGTTCCACGGTTACCAGCTGATCGGGTTTCAGCCCCAGCAAGCTGCTTGCCTTGCCCTCACGGATGGCAATTTCGATGTACCCGCTGGTGGAAAACAGCGCCAACATCTCGCCCTGGTTGACATCTTTGTACGATTTGCTGATCGTAGTAATGCGATAGGAAGGAGAGCGAAAAGTGATGGCGAACTTTTTTCCTTTGGTGGCTGATAAAAACAACTTTTCGGTGATGTTGACATAAACATTCTCGTAGTTGTCGATATAGATCACCTTTCCTTTGATCAGGTCACCCTGGATGACCGGCTGAAACGCCATTTTCTGCAATACGTGTTCTTTCGGGTGACCCAGTTCCGAAAGGGGTTTTCCAGCGGCTATATGACAAGCCACCTTAACGAAAACATCGCGGGTGGGAAAGGTGAAGTAATCGGAATCCTGGATCACATCGATCTCAATGATTTGTTCAGGATTTTCATCAAAAAGGAGAGAAAAAATCCCGTTGTCGGCGGCAATGAAATACTGGTCCTTGTGCCTGACCAGGGTATGGGGCGTCTCGATGGCTGCCTCGCTGTTGATGGCAATAATATGGATCGATCCCGAAGGGAAACTACCGTAAAAATTACGAATGATGAAGGCGGCCTGGTTCAGGTCAAAAGCCGGTACCTGGTGCGAAATATCCACAATGGTTGCGTCAGGAAGGTGTCGCAGGATCGCTCCTTTGACAACCCCGGCATAATGATCTTTAAGCCCCCAGTCGCTGGTAAGTGTTATAACAGCCATGAAAAATCAATACATTTGTGTATTCAAAAATACACAATAATCCTGACTTTGGTTCCCTGAGAAGAATTTCCTGGTCCTCCAATCTCGTAAAAAGCATGATCCTCCTGCTATGAGTGAAAAAACCATCCGCCTCGAAACCATCCATCCGTTGGAAATTTTCGGTGCCAACGACCAAAACCTGGAAGTAATCCGGGATTTTTTCCCAAAATTGAAGATCGTAAGCCGCGACAATTACCTCAAAGCTTACGGAGAAGAGCGCGATCTGCTGGATTTTGAAGCGAGGTTCTCGTTATTGCTGCTGCATTTTGAGAAATTCGGCCGGTTGACCCGTATCGATATCACCCACTTGTTAGACACACCGCCGAACGGGAACGATGCAGCTCCTGAAACCGCTGCCGATGTCCTGGTCCACGGACGGAACGGAATGATCATCCGGGCAAGAACCGCTAACCAAAGGAAACTGGTGGAGGCCTGCCTCCGCTCCGATCTGGTTTTTGCCATCGGGCCGGCAGGAACGGGAAAAACCTATACAGCAGTCGCCCTGGCAGTTAAAGCGCTGAAAAACAAAGAGGTACAACGTATTATCCTGACCCGCCCGGCCGTGGAAGCCGGCGAAAACCTGGGATTCCTCCCCGGCGATTTGAAAGAAAAACTCGATCCCTACCTTCAACCCCTTTATGACGCTTTGGGCGATATGTTGCCCACCCAGAAACTTTTACAATACATCGAAGACCGGGTGATCGAAATCGCTCCCCTTGCCTTCATGCGCGGGAGAACGCTCAACAACGCTTTTGTCATCCTCGACGAAGCCCAGAATACCACCCCGGCCCAATTGAAAATGTTTCTGACCCGCATGGGCTCCCTCTCCAAATTCGTCGTCACGGGCGATATAACCCAGGTTGACCTTCCAAAAAACCAAGCCAGCGGGCTCATCCATGCCCAATCCATCCTGAAAGAGGTCAGCGGTCTTGAATTCATTTACCTCGACCACTCCGATATCATCCGCCATAAACTGGTAAGCCGGATCATTACAGCCTATGCCAGAGAATGAATTGACAGGAAATAGGTTATCTTTGTACCGCTAAAAACTATAAATAAAATGGAGAAGGTACTCAATCAGACCCATTTCTCTTTCCCCGGTCAAAAAAGTTTTTACAAGGGCAAGGTACGCGATGTTTATAACATCAATGATCAGTACCTGGTAATGATCGCCAGTGACAGGATTTCTGCATTCGATGTGGTATTGCCCCGCGGAATTCCTTATAAAGGGCAAGTTCTCAACCAGATAGCCGCCCGGTTCCTGGATGCCACTGCAACCATCTGCCCCAATTGGAAAATCAGCAGCCCCGACCCCAACGTGACCATCGGCCGGTTTTGCAACATCTATCCGGTTGAGATGATCATCCGTGGCTACCTCACCGGAAGTTCATGGCGTACCTATCAAACCGGAGCCCGCACCATCTGCGGAGTTCCCATTCCCGACGGGATGAAAGAGCACCAACGGTTCCCCGAACCCATCATCACACCCACTACCAAAGCCAAAGAAGGCCACGATGAAGACATCACCGAAGCAGGGATCATCCGGCAGGGACTGATCCCGGAAGAGGAATACGCAATCCTTAAAAAATATACCCTTTCCCTCTTCCAAAAAGGCACCGAAATGGCAGCACAACAGGGGTTGATCCTGGTCGATACCAAGTACGAATTTGGTAAGGGTTCCGACGGCAAAATTTACCTTTGCGACGAAATCCATACCCCCGACTCCTCCCGCTATTTCTACCTGGAAGGTTACGAAGAAAGATTATCGAACGGCACCCCGCAGAGGCAGCTTTCAAAAGAGTTCGTCCGTGAATGGCTGATGAAAAATAATTTCATGGGAAAAGAAGGACAAAAGGTCCCGGAAATGACCGACGACTGGATCCACGAGATTTCTGAACGGTACATCGAACTCTTCGAACGAATAACCGGCGAAAAATTTCAACGGGCTGCAACCGATGACCTTCCCGGCAGGATTGAGAAGAACATTCTTGATTTTCTGGCACATAACCCGCAATAAGACACCGATCCCTGACCATCTTCTGAAACCCGTAATCTGTTATGATCCCCTTCTCCCCGCCCCGCATGGATCAAAAGATCGTCGATGAAGTCGTCGATACGCTCTGGTCAGGGTGGATCACAACCGGCCCCAAAACCAAGAAATTTGAGAAGATGCTGACTGCCTACGGCGGCCATGCCGCTACCCTGTGTGTCAGCTCAGCCTCGGCCGGTTTGGAGTTGATGCTCCGGTGGTTCGGTGTGGGTCCGGGCGACGAAGTTATCCTTCCTGCCTACACTTACGCTGCAACCGCCAACGTGGTCGTGCACTGCGGCGCCAGGGTGGTTTTTGTCGATTCAGATACCGATTTCAATATCCGCCCCGATGCCATCCGCAAAGCCATCACGCCCCGTACCAAGGTGATCATGCCGGTCGATATCGCCGGTTGGCCCTGCGATTACAACGCCATCAATGACCTGGTGAAAGAACCACAGATCCGTTCACTGTTCCAACCTGCCAACCCTGAGCAGGAAAAACTGCAACGAATTCTGATCCTTTCTGATGCCGCCCACTCCATTGGCGGCGAATACCATGGCATCCGTACCGGCCGGCTGACGGATATCACCGTTTACTCCTTCCATGCCGTAAAAAACCTCACCACCGCCGAGGGAGGAGCCGTCTGCCTGAACCTCCCCGCTCCTTTCGACCACGACCTCCTCTACCGCGACCTCAATGCCAAATCACTCCACGGTCAAACCAAGGATGCCCTTGCAAAAACACAGTTGGGCGGATGGCGCTACGACATCATCGAACCGGGATACAAGTACAACATGACCGATATCCAGGCATCCATGGGAATCATCGAACTGGAAAGGTACAACGACGATATGCTGGTACGCCGGAAACACATCTTCGACCGCTATACTGCAGCCTTCTCCTCCTTTCCCCGGGCCGAGCTTCCACTCTACGAAAACGACGAACGAAAATCCTCGTACCACGTCTATCTTCTCAGAATCAGGAATATTAGTGAAGCGCAACGCGATGCCATCATCCGGGGTATCTTTTCAAGGAATGTGGCCGTGAACGTACACTTCATCCCCCTTCCGCTGATGACCTATTACAGGAATGCAGGTTACAGGATCGAAGATTACCCGGTTGCTTACGACAACTTTTCAAGGGAGATCAGTCTTCCCGTTTTTTATGATCTGACCGACCCGATGACCGATACTGTCATCGATGCCGTGGTCAGCGCCGTCGGTGAAGTGATGGGATAACACGGGAGGAATCAGGAATGGTCATTCGGCTTTGTGATATCGTTTTTTCTTTCCTTGGGCTGATTCTTTTATCCCCCTTGTTCCTGGCCATTATGCTTCTGATCTGGCTGGATTCAGGCTGGCCTCCCTTTTACCTGCAAACCCGGGTTGGAAAAGACAACAGGGATTTCAGGCTGATCAAATTCCGTTCGATGCGCGCGGGCGCCGACAGTAAAGGAGGATTGACCATCGGGTTGAGGGATTCACGCATTACCCGTACGGGGCATTTCCTGCGAAGGCACAAACTGGATGAATTACCACAACTTTTAAATGTGCTGAAAGGCGACATGAGCCTTGTCGGCCCGCGCCCGGAAGTGCGCCAGTTTGTGGACCATTATACTCCTGAACAAAAGCGGGTGCTTTCTGTTCGTCCCGGAATCACAGATCATGCTTCGTTGGATTATATCGATGAAAACGAGCTTCTTGGAAAAGCTGAAAACCCGGTCCAATACTATATTTCCGACATCATGCCGGCAAAGATCACGCTTAACATGCTTTACATCGATCACCCCACCTTTGCCAACTACTGCAGGATTCTGTGGAAAACACTCAGAAAATTGTTCTGAACTTACCGTTGGACGGCAATTCCTATTGGACGATGAATTGCCTGGAATGGGTTTCAGCCCCTTGACGGAGGACACAATAGTAACTACCTGAAGACAAATGGGTCAAATTCCATGGCAGGGTGTAGGTACCGGGATCCTGCACCCGATCGACCAGGGTTTCACAAAGTCTGCCTGCCGCATCCCAAACCTGCAGGATGATGGGAGCCGAAAACGAAGTTACCTGGTATTGAAAGGTAGCCTGACTGGTTACCGGGTTCGGATAAATTTTTAAAGACATGGCAGCGGAAGATGCTGATTCCCCGATCCCCAGTGGATAAAATACCGGGCTTCCGGCCTGAACCCAGGCGGTGTAGATCAGGTTGGCCAGGGCTTCAGAACCTCTTTTCATCAGATCGATGGTAAAGGCTCCCGTGCCGGTCCAAAGAAGCTGGTAATAGGCCGTGGAATAATCATTCCCCACAGCGGCACGGGCTGCTGCATCCACTGCCAGGATGCTGTCGACATAGCAATGGTTCAGGTAGATAAAGGAAAAAATGTAGTCCCTCACGTTGGATATCAGATGCGCCGTATCGGGTTGATAAACCAGCAGGTTGTCGTACCTGCCAACCATACTGGTCTCGTAATGGGAGTGAATCCCCTCCTGCCCGGTCAATTGTCCGTTGAAGTTTTCCGTGATATGAAGCGGGTTGTGTCCATCGCCCACGTAATGCCCCAGGTCGGCAGCAAAAAGTGCGGACCGTTGCCAATCGTGCCTTTGAAAGCAGGCTTTCAGTGAATCGAAGGTGGTAAGGGTTGCCCAGGGAAGAATACCATGGCCCAAAACAAAGGAGTATCCATGCAATAAAAAGTTGGAGTCGATGTACTGACTGATTTTTCCGGTTTGCAGAAATTCTGCATAGACATCGATGTCGATGTAATGGCGGGATGCTTCCGTTGGGTCGGTATCTTTGCGGTAATCGGCTTCGGAGGCATAGTTGGTGACAATACCGGTCCAGTTGGGCTTGAGAAAACAGAGAGGCAGCGGATAAGCTTGGGCCGAACCGGAACTGATGATGCGATGCCCCCGGGATCCCCAGGATGAAAGCAAAACAAGCAGCAACAATAAAGGGATGATGGAAAGGTATTTTTTCATTCGGTCGATTTTAGTAAATATTCCAGATCTTCTGTTTTATCTGTATCACCTGTTTTGTTACAGGCAAAAATGAGGCTGTTTATAAGACGGCGAATGACCTCTGTATTGGTACACGGAGCAAAAAAGGAGGAATCGGTTTTTATCTTCAGTTGGCGGATAAAAAGTTCAATTTCCCTGCGGGTAAAGACAGCTCCTTTATTAAAAGGGTTGATATAAAAGAGGACTTGGTCACTGGTTGGGTCCGTGATGCGGGAATCGGCTAAATAGGCAAGGATAAAGTGCTGGGGGAGGCTTACCCCTGTTATCGGTAACCCCAGTTTTTCAGCGATGATGATATAGAGCATTCCCAGCGAAAGCGGGCTTCCAAGGTGTGTTTGAAGAAAAGTATCAAGCCAGGAATTAGCCGGCAACACGGGATTGATTTTATTCCCTTCGAAAAGATGGATGCCGAAGAGAATATGATTCAAAACTTTAACGTTTTCGAGGGCGGTCAGGTTTTCATGCAGTTCGAGCCAGACATCCATTCTGATCTCCTCAATGCGGGTAACGATGGCTTTTTCATCCAGGTCCGGGTTGTTGAGTTTGGTTACCAGCAGGTATCCTTTCAGAAGGTCCGAGGAGGAGGTTTTCACCCAGGCAGCCAATTCAGCAGCGAGGGCTGTACGTTGCAAATTCCGTCGGATTTCGACAATCCGTTCCTGGACCAGCGGGTTAAAGTTTGTTTCCCATGCTTTTTCAAGCGGGGGAAGCGCCTCCGTGCCAAAAGACCAGATCTTCTCACGAATGATTTGATAGGTTTTGTCATCCGGTTCATCCAGAAGTTTGATAAGCGCTGATATTTTTGGATTTTCTGCCACGATAAACGGGATGGTAGGTAAGAAGCGGGGTTAAATTTACCGGGTGATGGTTTCCAGCACCAGGGCGATCAGATCTTTTACCACTTTTTTATGGGATCCGTTGTAATCGCCGGTTGCCCGGTTGGCAATCAGGGCACAGATCGTCATCATTTCGTGGCCCATCAGGGCTCCCAATCCGTACAATGCGGAGGTTTCCATCTCAAAATTGATGATCCGGTGACCGTTGTGGCTGAACTGTTGGAGTTTACTCACCATTAACGGGTCAGCTAACGGCAGGCGGAGAAATCTTCCCTGGGGTCCGTAGAAGCCGGGTGCAGTGGCGGTAATACCGGGGACTGCATAAGGTTTGAACTGCTCAACCAGCCGGGAGGATCCCGGTACGCAATAAGGTTTTGAAAGATCAGAAGGCCATGCTGTCTGGCGGGCAAAAGCAGCGGTCAGTTCTTTATCAAGGATAGAAGGAGTATCTTTATAGAAATAGAGAAGGTTGTCAAGGCCCAGGGCGTGGGTTGACAAACCAAAACTATCGACCGGAACATCGGGTTGGATACTTCCGCTGGTGCCAATGCGAATAATTTGCAGGGCACGGCGCTCAGTTTTCGGAGTGCGGGTCTTCAGGTCAAAATTGGTCAATGCGTCCAACTCGTGCATCACGATATCACAGTTGTCGGTACCTATCCCGGTGGATAAAGCAGTGATGCGCTTTCCTTTGTAATAACCGGTTTCTGATTTGAACTCCCGGTTGGAGGCTTTGTGTTCCACACGCGTGAAATGGTCAGAGATATCTGCCACACGGTCGGGGTCACCCACTACAATAACATTCTCTGCAAGGTCTTCCGGGCGAAGGGCGATGTGGTACACACTTCCGTCGTCGTTGATAATTAAGTCGGGTTCAGCTAATAATGGCATATCTATCAAATTTTTGCAAAATTAAGAAAAATAAGATCAGGGTCTCTTTCCTACTGCCTCTCAAACAGCAATTTTGGTATTTTTGCTGTCATGAAAGCAGAGATCATTAACATTGGCGATGAATTGCTCATCGGCCAGGTCGTCAACACCAACGCGTCGTGGATGGCCGAACAGTTGACCCTGACAGGTTTTCCCGTGATACGGGTCACCGTGATAAGCGATACCCGCGACCAGATTCTCGACGCGCTGAAGGAGGCCGAACAACGGTCTGACATCGTGCTGATTTCCGGTGGAATAGGTCCTACCAACGATGACATCACCAAACAGACCCTGTGTGAATACTTCAATACCTCGTTGGTTTTCGATGAAGATGCTTACCGCGATATCGAATTGTTCTTTGCTCTCCGGGGAATGAAGGTTACTCCGCTGAACCGGCAGCAAGCCGAATTACCCGCTGCCTGCCTCTCTCTTCCCAACAAACTGGGTACTGCCCGCGGGATGTGGTTCGAAAAAAGGGATCCCTCCGGCCGGAAGGTGGTCTTCGTTTCCATGCCGGGTGTCCCCTTCGAAATGAAAGAGCTGATGGTCAAAGAGGTGATACCCCGGTTGAAAAACCATTTCAACCCTCCTTTTCTTTATCACAAAACACTCCTGACGCAGGGAATCGGGGAATCCTTCTTAGCTGAACAGATCGCCCGGTGGGAAGAAAACCTTCCGGAAAACATTCGGTTGGCCTACCTTCCCCAGCCGGGTTTGGTACGACTTCGTCTCTCCGGTTCGGGCGACAATGAAACGACAGTCCGCCGGCAAGTCACAACTGCTGCAGAGGAACTGCAATCCCTGATCCCCGATTACCTGTTCGGTCAGGATGATGATACCCTCGAAGCAATCATCGGCCGGTTGTTGACCCAAAAAGGTCAAACCCTGGCCACTGCCGAGAGTTGTACCGGAGGGTATATTGCCCATCTGATCACCTCTGTACCCGGAAGTTCCAACTACTTCAAAGGATCCATCGTTGCTTATGCCAACGATATTAAAGAAAATCTGCTCTTCGTCTCCCCTGAAACGATTCTTAAAAAGGGTGCCGTGAGTGAAGAAACTGTCCTTGAGATGGCCGTCGCCGTCCAAACCCAGTTAGCAACCGATTACGCGATCGCTACCACCGGCATTGCAGGACCCGACGGGGGTACCGCCCTGAAACCGGTGGGCACAGTTTGGATCGGCATAGCCACTCCCGGAGAAGTCTTCGCCCGTCAGTACCTGTTTGGCGATAACCGCGAAAGGAACATTCGGAAGACAGCGCTCCAGGCACTGAACCTCTTGCGGAAATCGCTGTTGTAAATTTTTCCCGGTAGCCATTGAAAATCCAAAAAATAGTTCTATCTTTGCACTCCATTTTGAAAGGGTAAAAACATACAGCAATGGCAAGGATTTGTGAAATTACCGGAAAAAGCGCGATCAAAGGAAACTCCGTTTCTCACTCCAACAAAAAATCAAAACGTTGGTTCAACGCCAATATACAAACCAAAACCTTCTTCATCGCCGAAGAGCAAAGAGAGATCACCCTGAGGGTATCTGCTGCAGGCCTGCGCAATATTGACAAAAAAGGCATCTATACCTGCATCAAAGAAGCAAGAGAAAAAGGTTATCTTTCCAAATGATTTTTTTCATGGGTAAAAATGCTGTTACCAACGTAACAGCATTTTTTTTTGCCATTTCATGATCTATCAGGTTATTTTTCCGGTACACGGCTTCAGCCGTAATCTCCCGCTACAATCTGCTCTATCACAGAGTCGGGCATGGGGTTTGACCAGTTTTCAGGGTTAATTCACCATCAACCGCTGACCCCTTCTCCGATAATCCACCTCAACCCCCAACCCCTTCTCTGTTAATCCACCTCAACCCCCGGCCCCTTCTCCTCAAGGAGAAGGGGAGTTGTGGGCTGCCATATTTTCTATGTGTTTCACTATTTCATGCAAAACCTGGTTGCCTTTTCA